>CAYWJV010000012.1:0-19710 GCA_964458735.1 uncultured Gammaproteobacteria bacterium
AATTTTAATAGAATATTCAATAATTTTTGGATGATTTTCATTTTTTAAATAAACAGTCACTTTTCCGTCATTTTCCTGAATGTCTAAAACTTCATTTTTTTCGAGTTTTTTTAAAGCTCTCAGAACCTTAGTTTTTTTGATTTGATAATTATTTATTGTCTTTAATAAATCCTGCAGATTGTCTATTAATAATGAAAGGTTAGCTCCTTTTCGATTTTGGATAGATGAGTAGCCAGATGTCAAGATGCCAGCAAAATACATCAAGATACCTTTTGTTAATGCACCGTAGTTAATAAATTTTTTATTAGTCATATAAAAAATATTACCATCTTTGTACGATCGGTGTCAAGATGGTAATTATCGAATAAATATATTTCTGTTATAATTCGTGAATATGGTCTTGGAGCGAACAGAAGAGTCAATAGAAAAACTTTCAGCACGAGAACTTTTTACTTTGGTTCGTGATATTCCCTTTCTTCTGGGAGCTGAAGGTAAACCCGAATCACTTATAAGTGATAATTTTGGAGGATGTGCAAGAAAACATTTATTTTTAGCCCCGAGATTAAAAAGGATTGGTTATAAAGTTAATATTGGAATTGCCCAATTTGATTGGAGAGAGCTTCGTATCCCAGACGACGTTTTATCATTATTAAAACAACCTATTCAATATCACATGTTTTTATATTTGAGCAAAGATGGTAGAAGCACTATCGTTGATGCCACTTGGGATAAAGGTATGAGCGAAAAAGGTTTTCCTCTCAATGAATGGAGTGATGGGGGGGTGAAACGGGATTAGCCGTAAGACCAATAAAAATTGGTAGAGTAAATTTTCCCGTTTTAAGAGTTCGCTCCCTGGTCAGTCAATCATTAAATAATGTTAAAGAATTAGTACGCGGGCCACAAAAAACTCCATTCAATGACGCTTTTAATAATTGGTTAGGACGTAGTAAAAATTAGAAACAGTTTTTAGGTAATTAATATTTTAGAAAAAGCTTCTCCGCTTGCAGTTAATTTGACCAGACCATTAATAGTTGTGTATTCATATTTATCACTGCAATAAACCTTAATCTTCAGTTCATTTTCAAAAAAACTATCGATTCCTTCAATCCTTGATAAGCCGCCGGTTAAGATAACCCCCTTTTTCATTACTTCGTCAACAACCTCCGGGGCCGAAGTTTCAATTAATTCCTTAATTCCGTCAATAATTTGATTAAAATTAGTTAACAAAGCTTCGTTAATGTCAGAACTCTTTATCTTGACCGATTTAGGCAGACCGTTTTCCAAAGATTTACCTCTGATGACAACGGTTTTTTCAATATTTTTAAAGTTTAATATTTTAATTTTTAGCTGTTCGCAGGTAGCCTCGCCTAATATTATTCCATATTTTAAATAGACATAGTTAAAAATAATTTTATTCATTTGGTCACCGGCGTTTTTAAAAATTCTTTTAGATAAAATTCCACCAGAGCCAACTATAGACAGTTCAATCAACCCACCGCCCAAATCAGCGATCAGAGTCGGTTCATGGGAAAAAATATTTAGCCCGGCTCCTGTCGCCGTCGCCAAAGGTTTTTCCACTAAAAAAACCTGGGACATACCGATTTTTAATAAGGCTTCTTTGACTGCTTTTTGTTCAATTTCGGTAGCAATCGTCGGAACAGTCGCAATTCCGGTCATCATTGGCTTGAGCATTTTATTTCCTGAGTAAAGATAGACTGATCTTTCTAAAAATTTTTGCAGTAAGAATACTTCGGCGTCAAAATCAGAAATTACTCCGTTGACAATTGGTCTTATCACACGGATAAACTCGGGTGTTTTTCCCAAAATAGTTTTAGCTTCGGTTCCGGTAAAAGAATAGTCTTTAATTCGACTGTTATAACCTAAAAAAGTTGGCTCTCTTAAAATCACCCCTTTATCTTTAATAGCCATTTTGGTGACTGAAGTGCCTAAGTCAAAATAAACTTCAAAGTTGACAAAAAAGGGTAGCTTGATTTTTTTTAAAATATCCATTAGATTAAGCATATAATGATTGACCAAATTATCCAATTTCTCTATAGCTTGCTTTTTTTTGTTACCCCAATTCTCATGTCAAAAGACACGTCAGAACTTTTTGAATTTAATAAAATGCTTTTTATTTATGTTGCCACGGTTCTGATTGCTTTTTTCTGGCTTTTGAAAATGGTCGTACACAAGAAAATTATACTGAAAAAAACTCCTTTAGACATCCCTATCTTAATTTTTTTTCTTTCCCAGTTAGTCTCAACAGTATTTTCCTTAGATCGCCACACTTCCGTTTTTGGCTATTACGGACGATTTAATGGCGGTTTACTTTCGACGATTAGTTACATAATACTCTACTTCGCTTTTGTCTCCAATAGTCTCAATGTGGAAAAAACTTTAAAAGCGATTTTAGCTTCTTCGTTACTTGTTATTTTATGGGCAATTCCCGGCAAGCTAGGCCATGATCTGACCTGTCTTGTATTTAACGGCCAATTTGATAATTCTTGTTGGGACAATTCAGTTATGGCTTTTCGTCCGGACTTAAGAACTTTTTCCACTTTGGGTCAACCTAATTGGTTAGGAGCGTATTTGGCAGTGAGTTTTTTTATTGGAATATATTTTCTAATAAGTCAAAATTCAAAAGTCAAAATTCAAAATTTAAAGTCAAAATTAAAAAGTTTAATTTGGCCTGCGTATTTATTCCTTAATTTTTCAATGATTTTATTTAGCAGATCACGTTCGGCCATATTTGCAGTTCTTGTTGGCGTAGTACTATTTATTAGTTATTATTGGTTTTTTGTAAAAACAAACATTAAAAAACTGCTTATTATTTTGTTAATTATTACGGCTGTTCCGGCCTTATTTTTTAAAACCGGCATAGATAAAATCGACAAATATTTAACTGTAGAAAATTATTCTCCTAAAAAAATTAACCCATCATCTATCATCAATAATCTAACATCTAACAACGTCACCGAGTCTTTCGATATCCGAAAAATAGTCTGGCAGGGAGCTTGGGATTTGAACAAAAAATATCCTCTATTTGGCACAGGTGTTGAAACTTTTGCTTTTAGTTATAACTTTGTCCGACCAGTTTCCCATAATCTGACTTCAGAGTGGGACTATGTCTATAATAAAGCCCACAACGAATATTTAAACTTTTTAGCGACGACGGGTTTTATAGGCTTGGGAAGCTATTTATTGATGATAATTTTTGTTGTTACTTATGGAATCAAAAATTACAAAAAATCATTAATTCCACTTCTAATTATTTCCTATATTACTATTTTAATTACCAATTTTTTTGGTTTTTCGACAACAACAATTCAATTATTTTTCTTTTTAATTCCGGCATTAATCATCACGGAGAACCGTCAACAAACAGAAACTACAAAATTTGGAAAAGCAAGCGCTTATCAATGGTTGGTTATTTTTGTTATTGCTGCTTTTACTATCTATCTTCTATCTTCTATAGTCATCTATTATTTGGCTGATGTTAATTATTCTTACGGGATAAAATATGCCAAAGTGGCTGACCAGCAAAAAGCCGCTTCATATTTTGAAAAAGCTTTAAAATTGAGACAAGAACCGGTCTATGAAGATAGATTTTCCGCATCGTTGGCCTATCTTTCAGCCATAGCCGCTTTGCGAAACCAAAAAGAATTAGCCAAACAAATAGCAGCCTCATCTGATTCTTATAATAGAAAAACAATTCAGGCTTACCCGAAAAATATTTTTTACTGGAAGACACGAGCGAAAAATATGTATTATTTCTATCGAGTGACCGGTAATGACAATGAATTATTACAAGGTATTGAAGCTTTTAAAACTGCTAGAAATCTTTACCCGACCGATCCAAAGATCCCATATACTCTGGCACTTTATTATTCAATTCTTTGTGATACGGCTAAAAATAATATTGAAAAACAAAATTGGCAAAAATCTTCTTTGGACGAAATCGATAAAACTATTAAATTAAAATCAAATTATCGCGAGGCCTACCTATTTAAAGGACAACTGTTGAAAAAGTACGGAGAAATCGGTGAAGCAAGAAAGTCTTTTGAATATATATTAAAGAATTTTGATAAGAATGATGTAGAGGTGCTTAAGGAACTCGTTAAATAAGGACGGACCTTATAAGGTACGTCCTTAAATAGCTACGGGCTTATATTCGTACTTGACACTCCCCAAATGCAAACTACTGTTCCACCAGCTTGATTTTTACAGTTTGAACAAGTTAATGAATAACCGGTTGATTCATAGGGAAGCATTTGTTGATTATTTTCTAAGCAGGCAAAAAGCTTATAATCAGTACCGGAAGTAGATATATATTCATAATTTTTTCCAGAAACCGGGTCGTTGGGAACTTTTTGCATATAAACTTTATCAGATGCACCACAAGGGTTATTCTCACAAAGCTTGCCTCCAAAAGTCAAACCAGCCGTGACAGGATAAGCCTTTTTATCTTCGTAATACATTTCCAGCGCTCTTTGAACCTGCTCTAAATCAGCTTTTCGTTTGGCGTCCCGGCCTTTTTTAAGAGAAGTAAAGAAATTACCGGTAATCAAAGCGGCCAAAATTCCAAGAATTATTATCACTATGAGAAGTTCAATAAGAGTGAATCCCTTTTTATTCATTATTTAACACACCAATAGCAGTCGGTTACTCCGCCTTGCGATTTACAACCAGTAGTTTCAACACCAGCGATCGTAAATTTTGTGTTTTTATCTGACTGAAAAGATTTAGCTTTTGGTAGAAAACAGACAGCCATTGTAGGTGGCTCAGCTGTTCCTGTAACCCAAATATTATCCATTTGAGTTCCAGCTAAGGTGACAAAATCAGTTTTTAATTCACCGGCCGTTACCATCTGACCTATCGCATTATATGGACTAGTTGTTGCTGTTCCTCCATTTATAGTAGTTAATGTAGCACTGCTAGGATTTGTACAGGTAGTTGCGGCAGTTGCACTACACCAAGGCATATTACCCTTTAGAGCATAGAATCTTATAGCCGCTCCCTGAGCTTCAGAAACTGTGTTTCTTATTCCCGTATCCGTGCCTTTTTTTAGTTGTTCAAAAGGATCAAGAGCGGCTAAAAGTCCGACGGCCAACGCTCCAAGAAGAGCAATAACGATTAAAAGTTCGATCAGTGTGAAGCCTTTGCTAAATTTTTTCATATAAATTAAATATAAACTATTTCTTTTCCATTTGTCAAGGGATATTTTATATGATATTATGTTAATTATTATGGCTCCACTTCCAAAAAAAAAACATTCGACGCAAAGAAAAGGCAAAAGATTAGCTAAAAGAGTTCGATTTTTTTCAAAATTAGTCAAATGCGGCAACTGTGCTAAAACAAAGTTAGCCCACAGAATTTGTAAATATTGCAATAAATGATGCGGATGAATAAATTCATGCCGATCTACAGATTGCTGATAAAACAATATCCGCAATCCGCATCATCGGCATATTAATACAAATATATCCGCATAATTAAATATGGATCCTAGACACGAACTTCGGATTAAAATCATTCAGCAATTATTTGCTTTAAGTTATTTAAAATCCAAAGATCAGCTGGTTGATAGTAAGACAAAACAGGTAATAAAGAGTATCACCAAGATTAATATTTTAATAAAAAGATACGCCCCCAAATATCCTTTGGATAAGATTGCTAAGGTTGATCTGGCAATCTTACAGCTTGCCGTATTTGAACTAATGTTTGAAAAAAAACAACCGGCAAAAGTGATAATTGATGAAGCAGTTGAATTAGCTAAAGAGCTAGGCAGTGATAAAGCCTATGCTTTTGTAAATGCGGTGCTGGGAAAGATCTATAATAGTCAAATAAGCAAATCAGACAAATAAACAAATGAATGAAAAAATAAGAAAATGACAAAATAATGAATTTCTTCATTTGATCATTGGGTTATTTAATTATTTATTTGTTTATTTGATTATTTTATTATTTGTTTATTAAAATGGTTAACATATATAAGCCTCTTGAAACAAAAATTAATATTAAGTTTAATAATCAATCTTTACTTAACAATGTCTTCATCCACCGTTCTTATCTTAATGAACATAAAAACTCTTCGCTTCCGTCAAACGAAAGGTTAGAATTTTTAGGGGACAGTGTTTTGTCTCTTATTACTTCAGTTTATCTTTTTAAGAACTATCCTAATTTAAAAGAAGGTGACTATACCGAGATAAAATCGGCGATTGTTAAAATGGAAAGCCTGGCTGAAGCAGCCAAAAAAATTAACCTAAACAACTATCTTCTTCTTTCCAAAGGCGAGGAAAAAGGGGCCGGCCGGACCAATAATAATATCTTGGCCGATTGTTTCGAAGCGCTTATTGCCGGGATATTTTTGGATAAGAATTTTGAGGTGGCCTATGCGTTCGTCGTCGATTTCCTCTTCAGGGAAAAACTCGACTATCTTTTGAAAAACAACCTCTATCTCTCGGCAAAAAGCAGGTTGCAGGAAAAAATACAAAGCAAATACAAGAAAACGCCGATATACAAAGTGCTGGAAGAAAAGGGACCGGAGCATAAAAGAATCTTCAAAATCGGGGTTTATTTTAATAACAAAAAATTAGGGGAGGGCATTGCTCCTTCAAAAAAGGAAGCTGAGGAGGAGGCCGCCAAAAAAGCCTTTGAAAATCTTCATTTATTGTGATAATATTCTTTTTATGGCTGTTTCTTTAAAATTATATCGTCAGGGAAAAAAAGGTAGCCCATCCTATCGTATTGTAGCTGTTGATAAGCATTACAAAGCTGATGGTAAATATATTGAAGAAGTGGGCTTTTATGATCCAATTGCTAACCCGGTCGTTTTAAATATCAAAAAAGACCGTTTCGACTATTGGATGAAGGTAGGGGCTCAAATATCTGAAGGACTCCGGAAGCTACTTAAGAATGTTAAACAAAGACAGTCTTAATTAAGACTGTCTTTGATTTTTCTTTAATTTTTTAAAAAGGGTTGCCCTTTCTTGGATAGTTAAAATCGGGAGTCTCTACATTACTATCAAAACTAAAGTTAACCTTGCTTTTTAGTGCCTCTAATTCTTCAAAGACTTTATCATCTGGTAGCGCTAAATTTTTGCCGGTCAAGACGCTTTTAGCATAAAAGGTCAGGTCGATTTTGATTGAGCCAAAAAAATTTGGGTCGAGCTGAATTTTATCCGAAGTGATTAAACGACCACCGCCGAAATTATAATCTTTCAAAAAATTTATAAATGATTGGCTCTCTCCTATTCCGGTAATACTAAGTTTTAATTTTTCGGCAGTAGATTTTTCAACATTGACAGTATATCCAGTAATAACAAAATTTGATTTTTGTGATAACTTTTCCAAAGCATAGATAATAGAAAAATAATCTTCAATATTGGGAATTAAGGTATTTAAAAAATTTAAATCTTCATCGAGTCTGTCCGGAGACGGAATGGTCGTATTCATAAGGTTAACTTTATTTTGCAGTTGGTTAAGTTCGGTTTTTAGAGAGCTGATTTTTTTGTTATAGCTTGAGTTTTCCGTTAATCCGATTCCGACGGTAATGATGATTAAGATAAAAATAAAGGCATTACCAACGATATAAAAAATATTTTCTCTGATTAAACGCCGAATAAACGGTTTGATTTTCATATTAAAAATCGAGCTTAAAGGGTATAAATTTCCCGCTAAAGCTTAACTCATAGCTTTCTTTTTTTTCTTTTTTTCCCAAAACAACAAAATTTTTTAAAGAAATATTTTCAAAATTTTTTATAAAAGTTTGAGACTCAGCAAACTTTAAAAAGTCCATAAGTTCTTTAAAAGCGGAAAAGGAGACAGTGAAAGAAGTAATCCGGTCTTTATTAACTTCAAAAGATTTTAAACCGGCTGACTTGCTACTGTCTTTGATGGCGGAGGATAGCAGTTGATAGTAAGGAGCAGAAGCGGCGTCATCTTTCAAAAAAGTTTTTAGGTCTAAATATTTTTTTTGGATATAGTTAATTTTAGCTTCATCCCCTCTTCTTTCTGATAACAATTGTAAATGAGTCTTCTTCTGCAGATTCATATTTTCATAAAGACTAAATTTATTTCTTAAAACCAGATAGAAAAAAATAAAAATGACAAATAAAATTACAGTCAGAACAGTAGCTGACAGTTTTAATTGTTCAAAAAAACTCTCGTATTTTCGATAATCTTCCCGACTGATGAGAAGGTTGATACGGTTTTTTTTCATAGCTAAGGGTCACCTAAAGTTTGCACTTAAGGCAGGAAGAAAAATGGGTAACTCGTTTTTGTAGGTTTCGGTTAACTGTGATTTTTTAATCAATGAATACGGATTAAAAATATTGATAGGAAAAGTTAACTCATCACTTAATGAGCTCACCAATGACGGAAATAAATATATTTTATTAGTAAATAAAATGACGCCTGGATTATATTTAGAAATAAAAATTTTTAACTCGTTGGCAAATTCTTTGACTAAGGGTTGGACGATTTTTTCTACAGGATAAGAAGAAGGATTTTTTTTATCATAAATTTTTAAAATTTCCTCGGCTTTTTTAATATCAGTATCGGTATTGACCTGAGTTTCTTTTAAAAATAACTGATAGCCGATTGAAAGATGATGGCTTTCTCTGATAAGCAATTGTTCCGGAGAAAAATAAGCTAAAGAAGTGGAATTAATATCAAAATTAGCAATAATAATTCCTTTATCAGGACTAACTTTATATTGATTAAGAATATTTTTATTAAAACTTGCTAAAAATCGGCTATTGCTGCTTAGTTCATTTTCGACCGACTCGGGATTGAGCCCAGCCAACTCAACGGTCGTTTGAATTTTTTCAATAACTTTTTTGGGTGCTGCCACAATCAAGAGAAGCGTTTTTTTTTCTTTCTGATCTTCATCTATCACCTCTATGTCAATATTTGTTTCCTCAATTGGCATCGGGATAAACTGGTCGGCTTGGTATTTGATGGCGGAAATTAGTTCTTTTTCGTTGAGAAGCGGCATTGAGACGATCTGGCTGTAGGTAAGAGCGTCGGGGATAATCAAATTGACGTTTTTCTTGTTGATATTGAGAGTTTCCAGCAATTTTTTTATTTGAGTGACCTCGGTTTCAATATTTTTTTCCAAATTGCCGGTATAGAAAAATTCAGACGTTTCCGTTTTACCCAAAGCCGTCACCTCCAGCATATCACCAGATCTTTTTGCTTCGGCTAGCTTGGTGAATTTTTCATCAATATCTAAACTAAAAGAATTATCAGACATAGTTTTAATATAAAAGAATTTAGGGTAAAATTCAAACGATAAATAAAGACAGTCTTATTTAAGACTGTCTTTAATAACTTCTTAATTTAATCCTTGTCTGGTAGTGCATTGAGGTAATTTCTTCGGGACGTGTTGATGTACAGACTCCAGATCCGGTATCATAACAGATATCAAAACCAAGTAAAACTGATGTGGATGAATAAACGGAATTTCTTGAGCAGTAAATAAAAAAATTAGAAACTATAATTTTGCTTGGAGTAAGGTTAATTGGTGACGCGAGATTAACCGAAGCGGAAGCAACCGAATTACCAGATACTAAATAGCCAAACCACTGTTTATTTTTATCCAGGAAATAAAGACTGGTGGCAGACGGAGAGGTACCAGCATTCTTACAAATAACATTAGTGTCATTAGCTGGTGTGGAGGAATGAATAGTAATGGCATTATCCCTTATAATATTTTCAGTAATACTGATGAGATAATCGCCCCCTCTTTTAATCTGACTTAAACGATAAATTTTTATTTGTTGTCTCATTAAAGTGAAAATAATGGCAAACAAAACCGGCAGAGTCAAACCAATAACTGCGACAACAACGATTGTTTCAATTAGCATAAAGGCTTTTTTCATAGAGTTTATAAAGTTTATTCTAATAATTTGAACACAGTTTTTATCGCTACATTAAAAGTATTGACCCCTTCCTTCCAGGAAACAGTAGTTGTTGTATTGACTTGATCAACTGGCGACCCGGAATTGGTTATTAACAATTCTCTTTTGAAAAATTCAGGAGTTCCTAAAGCATAAGTTTCTCCGCAATTTACAAATGTATTCCAATTCAGACTATTAAGACAATAGGTATTACCGGCTAAAGATCCGTGAATAGTAAAAATAGACCAGTCATCTTCTTTTTCTTGTTTTACCCACTCGTTTCCCTCTTCAGCAAAACGGGTAGCTAAAATCTTGTGTTCCTGGATTTTCATATTTTTTAAGTTAAAAGTTGTCACTGATACAGCCGCAACAAAAAACAAGCCTAAAACTGCGGTAAAGACGAGAACTTCAACAAGGGAGAAAGATTTTTTCATAGCCATACTAACAGTTTATCAAAGTTTCATTTAATTCAACTATGCCAATTGCTGAAATAGAAATGTTCACACACTTACTAATAGAGGAATTTCTTAGTCTAATCGTATTACTAATAAAACTGGGGTTGATCATAAGTGGTGAGAAATTGTAATTACCAGTTCCGGTTGTAACTGTTATGTTGGTGGTTAGATTATAGTTTTGAACGGCGGAATAAGCTGAAGCGCACCCAAATGACAATAAATAAGAGCCTGAAGAAATTACCACTCGGTAACCGCTAAAATTTGTACAATTTCTATCAAAAAGATCGGCGGAAAGAGCCTTTTTTTTAGCTAATTCTAAAACGTCAACTAATTTTTTTTCCTCATTTTTTAACTTTGTTTGTTCGGTATAAGCATTATATTGAACGAGACTAACTCCAAGAAAAATAAGAACAATGGAAATAACAACGAGGAGTTCGATTAAGGTAAAAGATTTCTTCATGTTTATTTTTGTCCATATGGCCCAAGACAATAATTACAGTTCCCACCACATTGACCGGCAACACAGGTGGTGATGCCACCTTCCAAATAAGAACCAAGGGTATAATCAGAAGCAGAACCAGAGTAATAATAGGTATAAGTAGGATTTTTTGGATCGGTCGGCAGACTTTGAATATAGATAACCGGCGTTGTTAAAACAGAGAGAGTTGTTGAATACACGCTACCAACAGGATAAGTATTTATGTTAGAACGGTACATTTCTAAAGCTGCTCTAATCTGTTCGAGATCAGCCTTTCTTTTGGCATCGCGCGACTGTTTTAGAAAAGTCGAATAAGTGACGACGGCCGTAGCCGTCAAAAGAACAATAATGGTTGTAACGACAAGAATTTCGACTAAAGTAAAAGATTTTTTCATTGTTGATTACTAATTGAAAATGGTGTGGAATTAGTTTCCAAACTGGCCGTGATTGAATAGGCGCTTGATGAGGTTGTATAAGTATATTTATAAGTGGCATTGTTAAGAGGGTCTTTTAAAGTAAACGTAATGCTGGCGTTTGGTGCAGGACAGGTGGCCGTGATTGTTCCGGTTCCGGAAATGGTCGGATATTGAAAACTGTTGACTGAATAACATTGTTCCATTATCTGCTGAGCGGCTTTCAAATCTCCTTGTCTTTTGGCATCACGGGCTTTTTTTTGGACAGTTGAATACGAAGCAAATCCCAAGCTAACCAATATAGCAATAATGCCGATGACAACGAGCATTTCCAGCAGAGTAAATCCTTTTTTCATAATTTCTTTTATTGTACGGAACAAAAATCTTTGTTCCCTACTTTATAAACTTTATAACTTTAAAAACTTTATGAACTATTTTTATGGCTGATTTACGACATAACTCTTCCCGCTACTACAAATATAACTTGCGTTACAATTACCACTGATTCCGTCTGGATCGGCTTTGTTCTCTAAACAAGCGCATAGTGTATAGGTTAAATTGGTGTTATTAACTAAATAATAATAATCCCTGCCGGCATTGGGGTCGGTCGGAAATTTATTCATATAAATATTACCGGTGCAGCCGCCGGCACTTGACCAACAAACATTGCTGGTTGGCAAAGTTGTTGGAAAAGCCGTTGATGTTTGGTCTTGTTTATAAAGTTCAAAAGCTTTTTGGATCTGTTTTAAGTCTGATTTTCTTTGTGAGTCACGAGCTCGTTCTCTGGCGGCCATAAAGTTAGGAAGAAATAAAGCTGAAAGACTACCGATGATGGCAATGACAACGAGAAGTTCAATAAGAGTAAAGGACTTTTTCATACTAGTTTATAAAGTTTTTAAAGTTCTTAAAGTTCGTAAAGTGTTTTTCTTTATAAACTTTACAAACTTTCTAACTTTATGAACTTAACTTTATCTTATATTGTTTCCAAATAAAAATCAATACCTGGTCTACCGTCAACTGCGGGTTAAGATTGTTATTTTCCAAAAGAGCTTTAAGACGGATCGCTTCCTTAATTATTAAGGGAGAATTTTTGTCAGACTCCAGTTTTTCTCGAAAAAATATAATGATTTGCAGAAGAATATCCTTTGCCGATTCCCTGTCGGTTATCGTAAATTTTACCAGGTTCAAACCCGATATTATGGGTGCAATAAATTGCACCCCTATAACATTTTTTGTGTCATTCCCCTGCAATTTAATAATTTTAACCCGGGAAACGATTGTTGGTAAAAGACTATTTTTATTATTGGTACTTAAAACAAACTGAACATTGGCGGGTGGTTCTTCCAATAACTTTAGGAAAGAATTTTGGGCCGGAATAGAAGATAAATGAAAATTGGCAAGAAAATAAATGCGTATTTTTGGATGAAAGACTTTAGTTTCTTTTATTAAACCTTTTATATCCTCTATCGAATACTCTTTAGTTGAAGGAATAACTTCAAAAAAAAGATTGGCATTTTTCTTAAAGTTAATATTTAAATATTCATCTAGAGTTTTTTTGTTGTTTGAAATGAGTAATATAGGTATCATACTATTGCATTTTATTATAGCAATTATATATACTTAAATTAATGAGCATTATTCCAAAACAGTTACTTGATCAATTGGTAAAAAATCAACAGATTACTGAAACAGAAGCAAGTCAGTTTGAGGTGGCCAGCCTGCAAAAAAATCTACCGATCATTGATTACCTTTACCAATTTTCCCATCTGCCTCGGATCGAGATTGTTAAAGCCCGGGCCGAGATCGAACAGATTCCTTATATTAATTTGGGGAAAACTCCGATTGATTCTCAGGCGGTTGGTTTGATTTCCGAGTCAATTAACAGACGTTATGAAATTATTCCATATCGTTTTGACCCAAAAGAATCTGTTATTTATATTGGTACGGAAGATCCTTTTGATACATCGATTATTGATTTTTTGGAGAAAAAAACCGGTAAAAAAATTATTTTGACTTTGGCCGATAAAGAACAAATTCTAAAGATGATTGATCTTTCCTATAGTCAGGGACTGTCTCCGGAAGTCCGCGACGCCTTAAAAGAATATTCACCAGAAACAAAGGATACAAATATAAGTAGTATTCGTTTACAACAAGCGCCGATTGCCAAGATTATCTCAACGATTTTGGACTTTTCCATCAAAGGACGAGCTTCTGATATTCATATTGAACCGGAGGAAACCAGGACCAAAGTCCGTTACCGGATTGACGGCATCCTTCAAGAAAAATTATCCTTGCCAAAAATGATTCATGAAGCTTTAATCTCAAGAATCAAAATTCTATCAGAGTTGAAAATTGATGAAAAAAGAATTCCCCAGGATGGTCGGTTTACTTTTAGATCACAAAACGAAGAAGTTGATTTACGTGTTTCTACTTTACCGACAGTCTTTGGTGAAAAGGTAGTCATGCGGTTATTGAAAAAAACCGGCGGAATTCCCTCACTTGCTGAATTGGGTTTTGGCGGGCCGCAACTGAAAGAATTGGAAGATGCAATTGCCAAACCTTATGGAATTATCTTAATTACAGGCCCTACCGGTAGTGGGAAAACCACTACTCTTTACTCGATTCTTTCCCGTTTAAATAAACCGACGGTTAATATTATTACTCTTGAGGACCCGGTTGAGTATCAGATTGCCGGTATTAATCAGGTACAGATTAATGTCCAAGCCGGGTTGACTTTTGCGACCGGACTGCGGGCTTTTTTGCGTCAAGATCCTAATATTATCCTGGTTGGAGAGGTGAGAGATCGGGAGACAACCCAGTTGGCGATTCAGGCCGCCTTGACCGGTCACTTGGTTTTTTCCACTTTGCACACCAATAATGCGGTGACCTCTATTCCCCGTTTGATTGATCTAGGAGCCGAGTCTTTTTTGATCGCCTCGGTCTTAACGGCAGTTCTTGGTCAAAGAATTGCCCGGAAGATTTGTCCTTTTTGCAAAGTTTCTTATCAAGCTTCACCGGAAGTAACGGCCAATATCAAATCGGTTTTGGGACCACTTTTTCCTAAAAAGTTTGAAACCAGTCCAATAACTTTAAGTAAAGGAAAAGGTTGCCCGGAATGTAATCAAACTGGGTATTTAGGTAGAATCGCTATCTTTGAAATTCTTAAGATAACGACGGCGATTAATCAGCATGTTTTACGTCGAGAATCAGCCGAGACAATTGAGGAAACAGCCAAAAAAGAAGGATTTGTTAGAATGATTGAAGATGGTTATTTAAAAGTTCTTGATGGTGTAACGACGATGGAGGAGGTTTTGAGAGTAGCGGAGACGTAGCTAAATAAACAAATAACCAAATAATTAAATAAACAAATGAATAAGCAAATGTAGAAATGATTAAATTAAATCATTTAATTATTTTTTCATTTATTTGATTATTGGTTTATTTGTAGTATTTGATTATTATTAAATATGGACCTATCTCAAATTTTACAATTGGTGATTGATAAAAAAGGCTCTGATCTTCATGTGGTGCCTGGTTATTATCCAACCGTTAGAGTCAGTGGAGAGTTATTTCAACTAACCACTTTAGCAGTTGTTACTCCGGCAGATTCAGATAAGATATTAACCTCTTTTTTAAATGGAGAACAAAAGGAAATTTTATCGGTCAATCGGGAGATTGATCTATCTTATAGTTTAAATAATAACCGTTATCGAGTTAATCTTTATTATGCCCAAAATTCTCTTTGTGGCAGTTTTCTTTTAATTCAACCAAAGATTAGTACTCTGGAGCAGTTATCTTTGCCGGCCTTTTTACATCAATGCACTGATTTTCGTCAGGGATTAGTTTTACTGACCGGCCCGACTGGTGAAGGAAAATCCACCACTCTCGCTTCTCTTGTCAATGAAATTAATCAAAAATACGCCAAACATATTATTACGATTGAGGATCCGATCGAGTATGTTTATCCAAAATATAAATCAATTGTTTCCCAGCGGGGACTCCATCAGGATACTCACTCATGGACCGTGGCCCTAAAATCTGCTTTAAGAGAAGACCCGAACGTCATATTAGTTGGTGAGATGCGTAACTTTGAAACGATTTCTTTGGTCTTGACGGCCGCTGAAACCGGTCACTTGATTTTTTCCACTCTACACACTAACTCAGCTCCAGAATCAATTGACCGGATTATTGACGTCTTTCCCCCCAATCAACAAAACCAAGTCAAAAATCAGCTGGCATCAGTACTGAGAATGGTAGTTTTTCAAAGATTATTGCCTAAGTTGAACTCAATTAGCCGAGTGCCGGCCGTCGAGATTTTAGTCAACACTCCAGCCGTTTCAAACAGTATTCGTGAAGGTAAAACTTATCTTATCAGTAATATTCTTGAAACATCGGAGGGTGAAGGATTGCTGTTATTTGAAAAAAATCTTCTTAATCTTTATCGAGCCGGTATTATTTCCAAGGAGACGGCTTTTTCCTTCGCCATCAGACCCAGAGAGTTGGAAAAAATTATTAAGATAGGTAAAGCATAAATTATGTTCTTTCAATATAAAGCTTTAAAAGACGGGAAAACAATTGTAAAAAAAATTGAGGCAGCCAGTTCTGAAGAGGTAATTGATTATTTGCAAAAAAACGGTTACTTCCCTATCTCGGTCGAAAAAGTTAAAGAATTTTCCTTAAGTTTTCTTAATAATTTGACTCAACGAGTGGATTTTAATGATATTGTGAATTTTACCCGGCAGATAGCGATTATGCTTAACGCCGGTCTGACTTTGATTGATTCTCTAGAAATTCTAAACAAACAGACGACTAAACTGCCATTGAAAAAAATGATTGATGCAATTGGCGCTAAGATCAAGGGAGGTTCTTCTTTTTCCGTTGCTCTTAGGGACTATAAAAGTAATTTTTCCAACCTATATATTGCTTTAGTTAGATCGGGTGAAGCCTCGGGAAAGTTGGGAGAGATTCTTCTTCGACTGGCTGATAATCTTGAAAAAGAGCGGGAGTTTAAAAGTAAGCTCAAAGGAGCTCTAGTCTACCCGATAATCATTGTAATTAGTATGTTTATCGTCATGTTTATTATGATTACTTTTGTCTTACCAAAATTACTAGCTCTTTATAAGGATTTTAATGTGGAACTACCTTTATCAACTCAGATTTTGATTGGTGTATCAAACCTTTCTACTAAATTTTGGCCTTTCGTATTGGTTTTAATTGTGGTTGGTCTTTATTTTGCGAAAAAATTTTTATCCACCAAAGCCGGGAAAAAATCTTTTGACCAATTTGTTCTAAAATTACCGGTTTTTGGCAATATTATTTCCATCTCTGCGCTTGTAGAGTCAACTCGTACTTTGGCAATTCTCATTTCCGCAGGGATTTCCATTCTTGACGCTCTATCAATCGTTGTTGATTCGACTGATAACTCAGTTTTTCAGCAGGCTTTTTTAACGGTTAGTCAAAAAGTAGAAAAAGGTCAGTCAATGGGTGTGGCTTTGGAGCAGGAAAGAATTTTTCCGCCGATTTTAGTTCAGATGAGTCTGGTGGGCGAGCAGACTGGAAATCTTGATGATACCCTTCTTAGACTGTCAAAATATTTTGAGATGGAGTCGGAAATGGCAACCAAAACGATGATGACACTAATTGAACCATTAATATTAGTTTTCTTAGGCATCGGTGTTGGTTTCTTAGTCATGTCAGTGATTACGCCGATTTATAGTCTGACGAACTCGTTTAAATAGTTCATAAAGTTAGAAAGTTCGTAAAGTTCATAAAGAAAAACCAATACTTTATAAACTTTAAAAACTTTGTGAACTTTATAAACTAATCCCTTGATATCACTCCCCCCTTGTAATTCTCCACCCTATTATTCAGTTCTCCCCAATCCTTAATATCATACTTTCCCACAAAGTACTCAACTGCTTTTTTCGTTTTATTAATTAATTCATAATCGGTTAGCGAGGCAATTTTTAAATTAACAAATCCGTGCTGTTCTGTCCCAAAAATATTTCCGGCTCCACGATTCTTAAGATCATATTCAGCCAATTTATTGCCGTTGTTAATTTTCGCGAAAAACCCTAATCGCCTTAATATCCTTAAATCTCCTTTCTCACTAAATAAAAAACAATACGACTGTTTATCCGATCTACCGACTCGCCCTCGAAGTTGGTGGAGTTGAGCCAAGCCAAACCGTTCGGCTCCTTCAATAATCATGATCGTCGCTCCAGGAATATCAATTCCAACCTCAACTACCGGAGTACTAACTAAAATATCAATTTTTTTACTTTTGAAATCCGTCATAATTTGCTCTTTTTCTTTTGATTTGATTTTGCCATGAAGGAGTCCCAGTCTAAATTCGGAAAAGATTTTTCTTAAATTTTCGTATTCGATCTTAGCCGCTTTGACCGATTTCATGGTTTCACTTTCCGACTCTTCAATCAAAGGGCAGACAATAAAAATTTGAGATTTGAGATTTAAAATTTGAGATTTGATCCATCGATAGCCGTCATTTCTTTTTTCTTTAGGAACTAAAAATGTTTTGACGCTCAAGCGTCCTTGAGGCATTTCCTCTATATAGCTTAGATCAAGTTCTCCATATAGAGTTAAGGCCACAGTTCTTGGAATCGGGGTGGCCGTCATTGTCAGTAAATGAGGATTTAAGGCCTTTTTTTTAAGTAAAGCTCTTTGGTTAACCCCAAAACGATGTTGTTCATCAATAACCACCAGTCCAACTTTATCTAAATTAAATTTTTTACTGATTAATGCCTGAGTTCCTATAACAATGTTATATCTATCCCACGGCCGTGATGTAGATAATATATTTATTTTATTTGACCCGGTTTGAAGACCAATTTTTATCGGATAATTTTTGAATAAATTAGAAATTGTTTGATAATGTTGATTAGCCAGTATCTCAGTTGGCGCCATGAAAAGCGACTGATAACCGTTAAGAAAAGTTAAATAGCAGACAATTGCCGCCACGACCGTCTTTCCCGAACCAACATCGCCTTGAAGAAATCGATTCATTGGCACAGTTTTTTTTAAATCGTTAATAATTTCCTTGACAACCTTGTTTTGATCATTGGTTAATTTAAAGGGAAGATTGGCAATGAATTGTTGTACGGATCGGGCGTGACCGACCCCTACCAAAAACATGTTGCCAACCTTTTCTTTCTGCCATTGTTTTTTAATTAAGTTATTAGCCAGTTGTAAACTAAACAGTTCATCAAAAGCCAATCTTTCTTTGGCTTTATTAGCCAGATCTATATTTTCAGGAAAATGAATTTGCCGATAGGCTTCATTTTCACCAATTAGATTATTGAATTTAATGATTTCTTCCGGCAGGATTTCCTTCATACTATCTTGACGCGATCGCGCCAAGATAGTGATTTTTTCTCTGATAGTCCGTGACGATAGTCCCCGTTTCTCCGAATAAACAGGTACCAGTCGCCCCGTATGGATTTTATTTTCTCCGATTTCATATTCTTTAGGTTCAAGTATTAATTTTGAACCAAACTGTTTAACTTGACCTGCAACGGAAATAGTTTTACCGACTTTAAACAATCTGATTAAATATGGTTGGTTAAACCAGTTGACTTCAATTTTTCCCGTTTCATCAATGAGAACTACTTTTTGAATTTTTAAACCAGAACGAGTATACTGATTTTTTGCCTCAAGAATTTTTCCGTTGATGGTAACGATTTCTTCAGGTTGCAATTTGCTAATTGGTGAAATAATTGAGTAGTTTTCGTACCGGTAAGGAAAATAGTTTAACAAGTCAAAGTAAGTATTAATATCTAAAGATTTAAATTTACGAATAGTGATCGGGCTTGTGTTAAGGAGATTTTCAATATTTGGAGTATCTTCAAATATTTTCATCTTATAAACAACGGTGCAAATGACGTCAGTATTAATAATATCGATGAAACGATCACAATCACTTTCCATAAACTATTACGTTTTAATTTTCTTCCAAGAATTTTCATCATTAAAATTATAACAAATTGTTATAATAAAAATTATGTATATCCCCCGCCGTCTACGATTCAAGACTCAATATGACAAACAAAAACTGATTGCCAAACTGCTATTTTTTTTAACCGGGGCGGTTATCATTGGTTTTATTTTTTCCTTTGCCATCTTTGCCTGGTATGCTAAAGATCTGCCCTCACCATCCAAGCTTTCTCTACAGTCTGGCTATTCAACCGTCTTTTTAGACAGGAATGGCAAAGTCCTTTATGATATGTATAAAGATAAAAATCGCGTTCCAGTCACATATGATGAGATTCCCGATAGTTTAAAAAAGGCCACCATTGCCATTGAAGATAAAAATTTTTATAAACATAAAGGCATTTCGGAAACCGGGATGATCCGAGCCGTTTTTAATATGTTTCTGGGAAGAGGGTTACAAAGCGGATCAACCATCACTCAGCAGTTGATAAAAAACGTTTTATTGACTAATCGCC
>CAYWJV010000013.1:0-19530 GCA_964458735.1 uncultured Gammaproteobacteria bacterium
TCTCGATATGCAGATATTCCGATTAAAAAAGCAAAGGCACCTGTAGTTAAAGGGACCTGTTCTTTTGAAAAAATTGATAATATAAAAAAAATTATCGAAAACCAGTATTTCTTGATGGAAAAAAAATAAAACATAAACAATAAAAGAGTAGTTGCTAACTTCACCGCATGAAAATCAAAAAGATTAGCTCGCTGAAGTGGAGGATACATTAGATAAGCAAATGAAAAAACTACCCCTAAAAACTTTGATTTTAATAATAATTTACAAAGTAAATATATAGGAATAGCACCCAATGCAACTATAATCGCCTGTATTATCAATAAAGTTTGTGGCCCGGAAAAAATAAAATAAAACGGCGCAAGCAAAGCCAAAATAATATCGTTGTGAATTGCCATTCTTTTAAAGTTGTTGATTCCTTCCGGATTTGTAAGTTCTAGTATTCTTCCCCTAAAAGTGTTATAAACTGTCTGATCCATGATTGCCAAATCATAATATTGAGAATTTAAACTACTATGACGGATGAGAGACAGGTATGAAAAGTAACTAATATATGAAAGGATTAAAAAAACTAAAATAACCTCAAATTTATATTTTAAAAAAAAGTCAACTATTTTTTTCACAGTAGCATAATATAACAAATTTTTTTATTTATTCCCTGAATGAAATTTTTCGTGTATTTCTTTTAATCTTAAGTTTGTCACATGAGTATATATTTGAGTCGTGGAAATATTTTTATGCCCCAACATTTCCTGAACCGATCTTAAATCGGCTCCGTGTTCAAGTAGATCAGTTGCGTAAGAATGCCTAAGAATATGAGGGCCAATCCGGAAAAGAATTCCGGCTTTTTTGCGGTACTTGTCAATCATCCTTTCAATCGAACGGGCCGAAAGCCTTAGTCTTTCATCAGTTAAGCCTTCCTTGCCTTTAGGTCCAGAGTAGCGGATAAATAAAGGACGATATGAATCAGATCTTTTTGTCATATAAAGACTAAGCCATTCTTTTGCATGTTTTGAAAGGAAAACTACTCGAGCTTTCCCGCCTTTTCCTATCACTCCAAACTCACCGGACTGGATATTGGCCTGTTCTCGGTTAAGAGAAACTAATTCAGAAACTCTGAGACCGGTCGAGAAAAGTACCTCCAAAATCGTTCTGTCCCTAAGTCCAATTTCGTCGGTTGGATCGACAACGGCAAACAATCTTTTTAATTCTTCCGGCAGTAAAAATTTTATATTGCGGTCACGACTTTTCCCAAGTTCAATCATTTCTGGAGAGAGCGAGGATATGCGCTGACGGACAAGATAGCGGAGGAAGCTCCTGAGTGCTACCAGGAAATAGTTTTGAGTTTGGCGCTTTAGGACGCCCTTATATGGGTTTTTGTATTCATGACTCAGGAATAATCGGAAGCTTCTGACAATGTTATCATCAATTTTCCCAACTTCAAAATCTTTCGCCTTTTGGCTTAAAAGTAACCATTTCTGAAAGAAATTTAGATAATAACCATACATCCTGACCGTCTTTAAGGAAAGATTTCTATCCAATTCGCAGTATTCAAGAAAACGCAAAATAGCTTCTTTTATTTGCATTACTTAATATTAAACGACGCAAAAGAGTTTATCAAGAAATAGTATAATTTAAATCTTTTCTTATGTCAAAACCTAAACTACAATATCTTGTTTCCACCGACTCAATCGGATTTTTAGGAAAACCGGAACAGTTTGTCAGATTATGGAAAGAATATTTCGATGATAAAACTCTTGATGGGGTAGAAATAATTGCTTTCAAACCGTTAAGCCGGTTAAGTAAATTAGTATCGACACTGGGAAAAAATAATATTCCCGTTTTATCTTTTCATGGAAAAACTGGTGGAGAAAACATACTTGACTTATTTTCTAGAATTATTATGACGCTGGTTAATTTCCGTATCTTCAATGCTGAGGTACTTTTAAAAAATTTTCCGGGAATTGAGTTCCTGTCCCATGCTCCATATTTTGAAAAAAAATCAAATAAACTAATAATCTTTCAACAACAACCAAAAAAAATATGGATTGAAAATCATTTGTCTGGAAAGCAGGGGATTGAGGATGCAATCAAACAGATAAACATTTATAGAGAAAATAAAATTAATGCTAACGGGATGTTGGACATTTATCATTACATTGCTCATTCGATAGATTCGTTACAAACAAACTGGACAACCTTAGTTGAAGAACTAAAATCATATATCTTGTTAAAAGATAATCAAGGAAAGCAACTTTTTACCGGTATTCATTTCCCAATCGGTAGCCGCTTAGGCGACTCACTTCCAATTGATAGCATGACTAATGAAATGTTTGAACTGTTTGCCGAAAAAATTATTCCTTACGTTGAAAGAGTTGTTTTCGAAAACCAGCAAAAAGTTCCAGGATTATTTTTTTCAACTGATAAAATGCTTGCTGATCAAAAAGCAAGAAATAAAAGAATTATTGAACGCTTGAAAAAAACTGGAATTATTTTATAATTTTATATTTTAAAAACAAGGTCCCAATTTTATTTATTTTTTTAACACTAATTAATTTTAACGAAGTATTTAAAAATTGTCTTTCAACAGTATTTTTTCGGATTACGTGTCAAGACTATTCTTAATTTTCCTTTCTCAATTTTTATTACCGGTTGCGAAGCTTCATAGGTGGACCTACCCATAACGATTAAATTATTTTTTCCATTTTAACCACTTTTCCTCAACCTCTTTTTCCAAATCAATATTGTAAAACTTTGCCAGTATTAAAACGTGACTGAAAACATCGGCTACTTCTTTTCGAAAATTATCTTTTATTTCTACCGCGCTTTTGCCTTTATTACGGCCCTTTCTGATCATCATCAAATATGACTGGATAAGTTCCCCCATCTCCTCCTGAAGTTTGAGAACAAACCAATTTCCATCGCGGTCAATATCAAACCTTTTCGAATAAATCTTGGAGACCTCTTCGACTTCATGAGTCAGATCTTTGATGTTCATGGGAAGATTATATCATTTCATCTCCAGTCAATTTCTTTTATCTTATTCTTTTTCAAATATTCATTACATTTACTAAAATGGTGTTGCCCAAAAAATAGATGGACAGAATAAGGGGAAGGATGACCTGATGTCAATACTAAATTTTTCTCCCGATTTATTGCTTCGCCTTTTGTTTGGGCATACTTGCCCCACAATAAATAAACTAAATTGGCACGATTTTCGTTAAGTGTTTTAATGACGGCATCGGTAAATTTTTCCCAACCTTTATCTCGATGAGAAGCGGGTATATTAGCAGCAACTGTAAGAACGCTGTTTAACATCAAAACTCCTTGGTTCGCCCAACGGGTTAAATTACCAGAAGATAGGGGAATAATTCCCAGATCATCGTGAATTTCTTTGTAAATATTTTTAAGTGAAGGCGGAAGCGTTATCCCATCATTGACGGCGAAAGATAAACCATTCGCTTGACGCATTCCATGATAAGGATCTTGTCCGACGATAACTACTTTGACTTTATCCAAGGGACAAAGATCAAATGCCCGAAAGATATTTTTTGCGGGAGGATAGACTTTTCCAGACAAATATTGACTGCGAACAAATTCAGTCAACTCTTCCCAATAGGGTTTCTGAAACTCTTTTTTTAAGACTGTCTTCCACGTTTCATCTATCTTCACGTCTTTCATAACTAAAATCCTATACGGTTGTACGGGTAATTGAATTATTTATTTTTCTTTCTTAAAGTTGGATAAACCAACTGTCACTAAAGAATAGTCTATCATGTTTCCAGAAAAATACTGAGTAATAATAGTTGCAAAAAATACAATCCCAACATTATTTAGGTCTAAATTCATGAATAAAGAATAAATGAGAAGTTTCTTTCTGTCCATCGCTTATAACCTACAAAAATACGTTTTTAGATTGTTAAATAAATATATTATTGACGATAGACTATGAAGTATTATTCCTCAACAAACGTCAGGGCCGTTCCACTAAGGTTAGCCCTGCCGGTGCGGCCGATGCGATGAATATAGTCTTCGTAAGTCTGGGGAATATCATAATTGATGACGTGTGTCACGTTGGCAATATCAAGTCCTCGGGCCGCCACGTCAGTCGCCACCATGATTTTGACAACATCTTCCTTGAACATCCTGATTGCCTGTTGACGTTGGAATTGAGCTTTGTCTCCATGAATTGAAGTGACTCTAAATCCTTTCTGAAACAAAGTTCTGGCTACCCGTTCAACTCCGTGTTTGGTCCGGCCAAAAACCAAAACTTTTTTGAACTCTTCCTGTTTCAAAAGTGAGGAAAGTTTTTCCATTTTTGCACCGATCTTTTTATCCAATCGAACCAAGTCCTGCTTTATATGGCTAAGCGTTTCTTGAGTTTTGACAGAAATGGTGACCGGGTTTTTGACAAATGATTCGATTAATCTGCTAATTGCAGGGGATACGGTTGCTGAAAAAAACAATGACTGACGATTAGTCGGAAGATGGGAGATGATTTCTTTGATATCATGGATAAATCCCATATCAAGCATTTGATCAGTTTCATCAAGAATGATCATCTTAAATGTTTCCAGTCTCAAAATTCTTCTATTTATTAAGTCTTTAATTCGTCCTGGTGTCCCGACGACGACGTGCGGATCATGTCTTAAGCCAGAAATTTGCATCTGCATTGAAGATTGGCCGATGCATAAAGTGCTAAAGATCGGCATATTGCCGGAAAATTTTCGTAACTCGTCGCGAGTTTGCAAAGCCAGCTCCCGGGTTGGACTGATGATCAAAGCTTTGTAATTAAAATCCTTTAAAATATTTTCGACTAATGGAATCAAAAAGGCAGCTGTTTTTCCGGTGCCGGTGTTGGCAATGCCAATAATATCTTTGCCTGCTCGAATGGCCGGGATACCTTGTGCTTGAATTGGAGTCAAATTAATGTATCCATGACGAGCAATTGTCAATTTAAGAGATTCCGGCAAGTTGAGGTTGGAAAAAAGTACTTCAGGAACGGGAGTAGGGGAAACATTAAAGTTTTTGACACTGGCTTTGCGGATAAATTCGTGGATGTTCCCGCCTTTCATATTTCGGCCTCGTCCACCACCAAAACGGGGAAAACGAGATTGTCCAGCCGGCCTGCTAAATCGACTAAACCTGTTTGACGTCTGAAAATGTCTTGTATACATAAAAATAAAATATTTGGGAAATTGTAACTCAGATGTAAGAGCGGCAAGCTCTTCTAAAAATAATGAAGAAGAACTTAAATTTAATACCTCAAAGCAGACCTTACAATCTGACCAAAGTATAGCAGAACATATCTATTTAGCAATCGTAATATAAAATCAGGTGAAAATCTTATCTTCATGGCCTTTTAAAGATTTTGAAAAAAATCATCAATATTATTAATTACCTCTGACTTATCTAACTCTTTTATTGCTTTTTCTGATATTTTCTCAAGTTGTGGAGAGGCGGTAAAAACAGGAATTTCTTCTTCAATATCTTTAATAATGATATATTTTATCAACTGTGTGACCGGCACTCCTAAACGGGTAGCCTTATTTTTAAGAAGGTTATTCAACTGTTCAGAAAGACTTATTTTAATTTGTGCCTGATTGCCATTCATAATATAAAATAAAACTTAATTAATACCTAAATTATACCCATTTTATCCATGTTGTCAAGTTGTTGTTTAAAATAGTGCTCTATTTACGCGCAAATTCGAACTTTTTTTAAATCTCAAAAGTAGGACGGCGGCTGCGGCCGTCCAGCCGCCGCCCCTTATTGCGCTCGGCCTTCGGCCTCGCTTTTATTTATCTTTTACGCGCGCGATTTTCTTTCGCCCCCGGCGAAGGAATTTTATTGCACTAACGATCTAGATACGTTGAGGCTGAGCCTGTAACGTAATTCCAGCTTGCACGGTTTTATCAGTAACTTGTTGTTCTACTGTTTGTCTAATTATCCCTAGTTTTTGTTCGTTAGCTTGAACTCCTCCTTTTGCCTGATAACTTAAAGCCTTAACAAGATCTCCTACTCCTGCTACTTTAGGAGGAGTAGTTACCATATTTTCATAGAAAACAGCTAGTCCGGTTTTTTCTTCAACTAGTTGTTGTGTTTCTTCTACGAGTCTATTTACTTGTTCAGTCGCTTCAATAATTTGAAGCGCTACTTTTGGATCTGTAGGTGGTTTACCACCAGGTTTTTCAATTAATTCATTTATTTGATTTTGCCGTGCTTTTGCTATTAAATGCATTTTTGCAGTAGAAATTGCTGAACCATATGATATGGCATACGCAGCTTTATTATCATCACCAAAATCATGTTTTAACATCTGCCTGGCGATGTCTTGAAAATTAGGGAGCTTTTCTCCACGAGATGCTGCAGTACGTGCCCTTTGTGTTATTAAGTGATCAGCCGCGACACCAAAATTCATAGGTACTTGTGAATTCCTGGCCATATTGAGATATCTCGAAGCATGTTGCTTTCCAAGTTCTCGGCACCTAGTGCCTACTTCATCTAGCTGTAATTTAGCGCCACACGCTTCTAACATATCTCCTACGATTGGTTGAGGTTGGTCTTTAGAATCCATACCCTCACCTCCTCTCTTCTGAAATTTATAAATAATTGATTGTAATGACTAAAGTATATCAAAATTTGATAATAAATTACAATTTTGGATTTGAAAATCTCTGGCCAAGTTTTATTTTATAAAGATTTTCAATAAAATCAGTTCCGGCGTAACCGGCCAAGAAGGAGACCTGCCATTCAGTATCGGCTAAAATTCCGGCTGCCGCTCCAACAATTCCAGAAATCAAAATAGTTACCAAAAAATATTGCGGTTTGAAATGATTTGCTTTTTCGAGGGTTTTGTTTTTAACAAAACCAACCAGACCTCTTATAATTCCACCGCAAAATCCAGCTAAAAAATAAATCGAATATTTTTCCATTTTTATTCACCTCCAAGATTATTATACACGAAAATCGAAAAAGCAAATTTTATAAAAAGCACTTGTTTTTCTATTTTGATTTTTGGTATAGTAATTATGGACTCAACAATTCGAAATTGTCTTTTTTAATGGCGCAATCGGACAATAGGAAGACAATTTCTGTTGAGTCCACCGGTTGCGCCATTTAAGTTATAAAAAGTTCTTTAAAATTTTTTGCGCTTTTTCTTAAAATCATTTGATAAAAGAAATGATTTTTCGAGCCGACTTTTTCGGAGGCGCGGCGTCAGCCGCGCCGGAGCTAAGGCGAGTCCCGATTTAATCGGGACGAGCCTACCTTTTTAAAATGCGTTCGAATTTGCGAATAAACAGAGCACAGAAAGAGATTGGAGGTGGAGGCGCTGGCCGCGCCCCTGCCCGCGGCCAGCGCCGCAGATGGATCTGACGGGAAAAATTCGAGCCGGAAAGAAAAAGAAGTAAGAGAAAAAGCGCGAAAATTTAGCCTTTCTTATGAAGAAAGGCGCTCGCTTTGCTCGCAAAAGAACAAAACAAAAAAAACAACATGACAAAATACATCGCTTATTGCAGAAAATCTACAGATGAAAAAGACAAACAAATTATGTCTATTCCGCAACAAATTGCTGAATTAAAAGCGTTTGCACGAAGAGAGTGTCTTGAAATTTCCGAATTTTTGACTGAAGCAGAGACAGCCAAAATCCCCGGGCGACCAATTTTTAACCATCTTATTTCTTTAATCGAGAAAGGACTGGTTAATGGAATTATTAGCTGGCATCCAGATCGTTTAGCCAGGAATTCAATTGATGGCGGAAAAATTATTTACTTGGTCGATACTGGAAAACTGCAATCGATGAAATTTCCTTCATTTTGGTTTGAGAATACGCCACAAGGAAAATTTATGCTTTCAATCGCATTCGGTCAATCAAAGTATTATGTAGACAACTTAAGTGAAAATGTTAAAAGGGGTTTGTATTTCAAGGTTCGCCGCGGCGATTGGCCGGGATACGCCCCTTTTGGCTACAAAAACGACAGAAATACCAGAAAAATAGAAGTTGATTCCAAAGAAGCAAAATTAGTAAAAATTGCCTTTAAAAAATTCGCCACTGGCGAATTTTCCATGGCAGATATTCGAAATCTATTTTTCAGGGACGGAATCAAAAGAAAAAACGGCAAATCCCTGCACCTCAACCAAATCCGTGATCTTTTAACCCGCTCTTTCTATTACGGCCTCATGGTTTATCACGGTGAAACCTATGAAGGAAAACACAAACCCTTAGTAACTAAAAAACTTTTTGATAAAGTCCAAGAAGTCTTGAAAGCAAAATACAATCCCAGACCGCACACCAATACTTTTGCTTTTACCGGATTTATCAAATGCGCTGAGTGTGGCAGCGCCATCACCGCCGAAAAACATTTCAAGTTTTATTCTCGGACCAGAGGAAAAGTTGGTTATACCTATTACCGCTGCACGAAAAAATCCGGAAACTGCTCGCAAAAATATATCCGTGAAGAAAAACTGGAAGAACAGCTAAGAGAAATTGCCGGCAAAGTGGCAATTTCTGAAAAATGGGCCAACCAACTCATTTCTTGGGCAGAAAGAGACGTCAAAAAAGAAAGCGGTCAGACAAAAATGGAATTGGCAAAACTAAAACAAGAACTTAAAGCTCTAGACCAAAAACTCGACAAACTCTTAGACATCTTTCTTGACGAAACTGTTGATACCCAAAGTTATCAAAAAAAGAAAAATGAATTTCTGGAAAAACAACAAATATTAAAAGAGAAAATTGAGGAAATTCAAAAGAGGGGAAGTGTCTGGCTCGAACCACTGAAAGAATTTATCTTTAGCGCTCTACGAGCGCAAAAAATCGCGCGCGAAAAAGATAATGGCGAAGATTTGAAAATCTTCGCCAAAAATGCTGGCTCGAACTACTTTTTAAGAAACCGCCGCCTCGAATTTAGCTGGCAGAATCCGTATAAAGCGCTCGCCGCGCCCGCCCCCGCGGCGAGCGCCACCAACGAAAATCTCTTTCTGTGCCGGGGAGAGGACTCGAACCCCCAATCCCTTACGGGAACAGGTTCCTAAAACCTGCGCGTCTGCCAGTTTCGCCACCCCGGCAATATCTAATAATTATAACAAAATTAAACATGGTTTTTATTCGAAAATATAAACTATAAGACTTTAATTTTTGTCAATAATTTGTGGATAACTTTAAACTATAAGATTATCTAATCAATTTTACGGCTGAACTTAGGGTGAAATGCTATACTATAGCTTAAATAGGAGAGGTGGCAGAGTGGCCGAATGCGTACGCTTGGAAAGCGTATATGGCAGAAATGTCATCGGGGGTTCGAATCCCCCCTTCTCCGCAAAACTATGTTGGAAAAACACAAAGTTATTATTGTCCCTGGTCTTGGTGGCGAAACAAACACAATAAGATTTGCTACCAATCATTGGCGAAGTCATGGGTTGGAGCCAGTGGTTCAGCCTTTGCTCAGTCGATAAGACTTTGTGAAAGTAGAGAAGATGAGTTAGCCGATGTTGACAGATTAAAAATAATGACGGTCAGAGCCATGTTTGGCGACGAGTTGGTACCAAGTGATACAACAATCTTAAAAGGTGCTTATAACATAAAAATCCCTACACCTGAGCATATATTTAGTATCGGGATGGCGTTAACACTATTATCGAAACCAATTATTTTGTTTATTACTGATCCAAACTTGCCCAGAGAATTCTTGATCCGTAAGTTTTATAAGGAGACCATTGGCTGATAATCTTTTCTACCTGTTTTTTGGTCGGCTCTTTTTTCAATTTATAAACTTTTATTATTCCTTTTTTTAGCCCCAGATCGCCATGAGAAAAAATATTTTCTTTCCACTGGCTCGAAGTTTTTCATGGGGAATTGACAAAACATCTGAGGGAACAATGGTATTATTAGAAAAAAGTTTTTGAAAACGATTAAAGATTGCTTCTCCGGCTCGATTGGATAACTGCTGACAAATGATTTCCCGGCAAAGTCTATAAAAATAATTTTTAAGAGAATCTTTTTTTGTGGGAGATAACTTAACCTGTAAAGCATATGAATGAAGAATCGGATCATTAATTCTAAAATGATTAAGGATTTTTTTATTCATCTGATACAATTTTAATTGTAGCATAAATTGAAGATCTTCTTTAAAATTATCATGTGAAAAAAATTATTATTCTTGCCATATTTATTTTCTTCTTTTTATCTCTCTTCATTACAAAAATTAAAGTTAATAAACAAATAGTTCCAACAACAAAAACTCTACCTCAAGTTTTATTTATCAATCAAGTTAGAGGAGGGGAGTGCTGTGCCAAAGGAACTTTGAACAATTTAAAATTACAAGTCAACGCTTTTACTAAACATAGTATTCCTGCTTATTTTGCTTTACGTTATGATGTTTTAACAAATAAGAAATATGTTGATTTTCTTGCGGAACAATCAATTAAATATCCAGCTATCACCCGACTTGGACTAATGATTGAAGTCACTCCGCAATTAGCTAAAGATGCCGGAGTCAAATATAAAGAAAAAGAATCAACTTGGTTTGAGGCACAAAATGCTTTTACCATCGGTTATCCTCTGGAAGAAAGGAAAAAATTAGTTGATTTTTTATTTAAGAAGTTTTTTGAGAATTTTGATTATTATCCAAATCTTACTTCCGCCTGGATGATTGATACAAACACATTAAATTATATCAACAAAAAATATGGCATTAAAGTTCATCAAATAACCCGGGAACAGCAGGAAACCGACTCCTACACTCTCTATGGTGGACCGCCTCATTATCCATATCCTGCTTCCTATAAATGGCTTTTAGTTCCCGACTATCAAAGAAAAAATGGATCATTAATTGTCAGACAGACGGTCACTGATCCGGTTTACAACTTTGGAGACAAGACAAGCGCTTTTACTTCACAACCCAACGACTATGCCAATGACGGAAAAACTTTTGAATATTTTAAACAATTAGTTTATCAGGCTTTATTTAATCAACCAAAAGGTCAAACCGGTTTTGCTCTTTTAGGTCTGGAAAACTCAATGGACCTGAAGTTTCAAGAAGAATATCTAAAACAAATCGATTACATTGTTTCTCTAAAAAAAGAGGATAGAATAATTTTTCCTGATGTAAATAAATTAAAAATCTTTTGGCTCGAGAAAAAAATTACCGTTTATTATGGTAAAGATCTCATTAATAATTCAGATAAATCTGTTTATTGGATGACTGCTCCAAAATATCGTTTGAGACTTTTACTAAATAACGGAGAACTTTCTATTTCTGATCTAAGAATATATGACAAAACTTTGGTTGATCCTTATTTAAAAACACCGGCAAAAAAAGGTGGCCACTGGATTATTCCTAAAAAACAAGTTGCTGATGTTTATGGAAAAACAATTTTACCAAAAATTAAGAATATTAATAGTTTGATTATCAATTTTGACGTTCATGAGAATTTTATTTTTAACTATAAAAACGAAAAAGGAAAAACAATAGTTTTAGAAGATAAATTTGGTAAAATAGTTGATATGCAAATCTGGATTTATTCTTTGTTAAGCGTCACTTTTGTCAGTTTATTATCTTTATTGGGAGTTTTTACTCTGGGAATTAAAGAAAAATTTCTCCATAGAATTCTCATCTATTTTGTTAGCTTTTCCGCCGGTGCTTTATTCGGCGACGCCTTTATCCATTTAATCCCGGAAGTTTATAAAGAGGGGACAACTATTTATACGTCGCTTTTTTTTCTTTCAGGAATTTTAGTCTCTTTTTTGATCGAAAAAATTATCTATTGGAACGAAAATCACGCTTCATCTATTCTGGGAAACAAAGTAAAGCATTTTGTTTTTATGATTTTATTTGGCGACGGTGTTCATAATTTTATCGACGGCTTGGCCATCGGATCCAGTTTTTTGGTTAATGTTCCGGTTGGAATTGCAACTAGTATAGCTGTAATACTGCATGAAATTCCTCATGAGATAGGTGATTTTGCGGCGTTAATTCACGGTGGTTTGGACAGAAAACAAGCATTATTTTATAATTTTGTCTCCGGATTAACGGCCATCCTGGGTACGCTATTTGCTCTCACTCTTAGTCGTAATATTGCCGGTATAAATAATTTTCTTGTTCCTTTTACCGCTGCCAATTTAATCTATATCGCCGGAACAAATCTAATTCCCGAACTTCACAAAGAAACTCAACTAAAAAAAAGCCTAATTCAAATCTTTACTTTTATTCTCGGAATCGCTATCATGTACGGATTATTGATCGTGGAAAAGTGATATGAACAAAAACACCATAATAATTTCCGTCATTTCTGTCCTCGGAACTTTTGTATTACTTTTTGGCGTCTTTAAACTAATTAACCAGCCGGTTCAAACCGATTTTCCCCAAGTCAAACAACTAAAAGCTAACGATCATATCAAATGGTCTCCGGAGAAAAAAAATCTTTTAATTGAGTACAGTGACTTTCAATGCCCTGCCTGTAAAAACGCTCACGATATCTTAAAAACCATTGAAGCCTCTGGCAGTGCCGATTTTGAGATTACTAAAAAGGTCACTTTTATCTATCGACATTTTCCCCTCTTCCAAATTCATAACAAAGCCAATGTAGCAGCTTATGCAGCTGAAGCCGCCGGCAAACAGGACAAGTTTTGGGAGATGGCCGATCTGCTTTTTGACAACCAACAAACCTGGAAAGAAAGTAACAATCTTCAACAAAAAGATTTCACCAACTACGCCAAAGAACTTAAACTTGATATTGATCGATTTAAAAAAGACTCCGATTCAACTGAAGTCAAAAATCGCGTTTCCGAAGATTTGAGAGAAGCGGAACAAATGGGGGTAAATTCAACACCAACTTTCTTCCTAAATGGTCAAAAAGTTAATGTCAATTCATTTGATGAATTAAAACAGGTACTTCGTAGTTTGTAATAAAGATTTATGAATAATCAATATCGATTCTCTCTCGACATACTCAAAAAAAAAGGCAAATATTGTGTTTTCGGCATACCAAAAAGTAATCAATACCAAATTATTAAAAATGTTTTATTTGATCCGAAACCTATTTATATTCAATCTATGAATCCTTGGGATAATAATATTTCAGTATTTTCATTAAGAAATATCAAAGATAAAATCACAGTATCTTTTTCAACACAGCCTATAAGTATTCAAAAGGAAATTCACTCGTCATGGACACTGGGTGATTATTATGTAAAAAAAATTTCTCACAATCGTTTTATTAACGGAGATGATAGACAGATTAAACAGCAAGTAAAAAACGTTCTTCATAATGAAAAAAATATTGTAGTTATTGCGCAAAAATTATATCAACACACGCTTAAACATCTGATATACGGTCATCCAATTCTTGGTTTATATTCATATTCACAAGTATTACAAAATCAAACAACTGATTGTGGTGGATTTTCAACTTATTTACTTTCATTATTTCAATCAATAGGGATACTTGGAAGACTGGTTGTTGGTTTCGTAATAAAAAAAAGTGTTCATTCAAGCTTATTGCCTTTTATGAATCTTCAATCACTAAATTTTAATTCACTTTTAATGCACACTTGGATTGAAATTCAATTACCGGATGAAAGCTGGTTTCCGATCGACCCTTCGATAGAGTGGAGAAGAACAAAAGGATTAACAAAAAGATTAGGAGGATTTGGTGTTGTCCCTGACGATCGATTAGTTATCTCTTATGGTGAAGATTTTAAAGTTAACATTGATGGCAACAAATTTATTATTGACATAATACAGCACCCAATATATATATGATCTCAACCGATTTTGCCCCAAATGAAGACTGGGATGATGCCTTAATCTCTTTCTCTCTCCTATTTCAACCTTGGAAATGGAAAAGAGGAAAGCGTACTGAAATTATAAAAAAATTGCTTCTACAAATCTTCAAAACTGATAAAAATAACTTCCATGCTCATTTATTCCTTTCAGGAAGATCGGCTTTATATACTATATTGCGTTCATTACAGTTGCCAACTGACAGTGAAGTGATTGTTCAAGCGTTTACTTGTGAAGCCGTAATTCTTCCTATTCTTAAAAATCACTTACAACCAATATACACTGACATAGAATTATCAACATTTTCCATGAATCCTATAGACTTAGAACAAAAAATAACTGATAAAACCAAAGTAGTTATCCTACAACATACGTATGGCCTGACACCTATTCAAAGATCGCAAATACAGTTGATTGTCAGAAAGCATAAATTAGTGCTAATTGAGGATATAGCCCATGGATATAGTAATGATATGTTAGAAGACATACCCGATACAAGTATATTTCTTCTTTCTTTTGGACGCTCCAAGGGTTTATCTTCGGTATTTGGTAGTGCAATATTAACTAACAACAAAATAATTTCAAGTAAACTGGAACGTTTTGAACCTAAATTTTACCCTTCGTATTGGTTTATATACAGGCTCTTATTATATAAACCATTAACTATGATTATTAAATCAACATATGACAGTGGGCTAGGAAAATTGCTTCATAAGATCATTAATTTAACTAAAATCCTTGTTCCAGAAATTTCAGCCATTGAAAAAAATGGTATATTCGACAGACTTTTAGATAAAGCTTATCCTAATGCTCTAGCTATATTACTGCATCATCAGCTTAAAAAATTTGAGCAGTTGAGAAAACTTAGGGCTTCAATATGTGATATATATAGTAAAAACCTGAAAAACCAATCCTTGAAAATAAAAGACTCTTCTCTTATCAGATATCCAATTCTTGTGGATCAGCCTCAAAAAATACTAGATAAGGCCTCCAAACATAATATTTTTTTAGGAAAATGGTATGATCAAGTTGTGGCGCCGAAATTCATTTCTTTGGAAAATGTTAAATATAAACAGGGAAGTTGCCCAATAGCGGAAAATCTCTGTAAACATATTGTTAATCTTCCAACAACTATTAGCATAAAAGATGTTTATAAAATAATTAAAATAATCCAACAATAATCTATATGATAGATATAAAAGAAATAGCTCAGTATTTAGTCTGGAATAATTTTATAAATAAAGATAGGACTCATTCTTTTCTTCAAACCTGGGAATGGGGAGAACTGCAAAAAAAACAAGGCTATAAAATTATTCGACTCGGTGTCTCAGATCATAAAAGATTATTAGCAATAGCATTGGTCATAAAAATTCAGTCTAGAAGAGGTAACTTTTTGTTTATTCCTCATGGCCCGGTGATTGATCCCAAAGAAAATAATTCCCATATAAAAATATTATTAGAGAGTTTAGTCAAGTATTTAAAACGTTTAGCTCAAGAAGAGAATTTTTCTTTTATCAGAATTGCGCCGATTATTGAAGACACGGAAAATAACCGAAAACTATTCTTCCGTTTTGGATTTAAAACTGCGCCAATTTATATGCATGCGGAGCGAACTTGGGTTTTAGATCTCAACAAATCTGAAGATATATTATTAAGTGAAATGCGAAAAACGACTCGCTATCTCGTCAAACGAGCCGATCGTGAAGGAGTTGCTATTGAACAACGATCAGACGCAAAAGCATTTGAAGAATTTTTGAGAATATACAAAGAAACCGCTAACCGTGAACATTTCGTTCCTTTTTCATTAAGCTATATCAAGCATGAGTATGAAGAGTTCAACATAACTAATAATGCGTTATTTCTATTTGGAAAAGTGAATCAAGAATATTTTGCATCAGCTCTGATTCTTTTTACAAAATATGCCGCATTTTATCATCAAGGAGCATCAATTCATACAAAAATTCCAATCACATATCGTCTGCAGTGGGAAGCAATAAAAGAAGCAAAAAAACGGGGATGTATTTTATACAATTTTTGGGGGATCCAACAAAATGGGAGAACTCCAAAAAACTGGGGGGGTTTAACAATGTTTAAAACCGGATTTGGTGGTCGGCAGGTTGATTACGTCCCAACCCAAGACTATATTATTTCTCCAAAATATTATATAACCTATTTCTACGAAAGGTATCTCGCTTGGAAAAGGGGAGTGTAACTATATTTTTTTCTTCATCCAAAATTCTGATTGCCGGCAAAGTTTTTTTTCGTCTTTTTTATCTTGTAAAATAAATTTTATTGCCTCTTCCAAAAATATTGTGTTCTGGGATCCTTTGACTAAAACAACGGAATGATAGGGGAGATGAGTTTTTAAATATCTACCCAGTTCGACTGAATTTTCAAACCAACGACCGTTTTTAATTTCCGGTAAAACATATTTCTTAGTTAGTTCACTAACGCAGAAAAAATAATCAGCATTTTTTTTAATCGCTTCGGCCACTATTTTATGTTCATTTTCTGTTTCCTCACCTAGCTCTCTCATATCTCCCATTAAAACTACAAAAGGTCTTTTTTCTTTTTTTGCCAACAAACTAGCTGTTTCGATAAAGGTCAAAAGAGACGCCCGCGACGCGTTGTAGGAGGAATCAATAATTATTGAGTCATTAATTCCAGCAAATATGGATGAACGTCCAGTCGGCAGAAAAAAATTATTAATTAAGCTTTTTTTAATTTTTTCTAAATCCAAATCTAATGACAAACCAACTAAAAATCCGGCACTAATAATTTCCTGGTATTTTTTTGGTAAAAAGTAGCCTTTTATCTCGATGTTAACTTTCTTTGAACGGAGATGGGGGAATATCAATTCAAAAGAAGACTTATTCAAATCAATATCATAACTTCCGTAACTTATATCGTTTTTTTTACTTTCTCCAAAAGTTGTTAATTTTGTGCCTATACAACCGCGTAGGTTGTATGAGGCTAAATTTTCATTAATAATGCCTATTTTTGGTTTTGCTTTGGTAATAATCTTAATCTTTTCTTCGGCAATTTTTTTAGTGATCAACGCTATCCTTTCCCGACCGGTGACATTATTAGGGACAATGGCGTCAAACTGTTCACTATGGACCGGATAAGCATTTAAAACCACGGAAATATCGGGTTTTACAATTGTTAAAAGGTAGTCCATATTTTTTGGCGGATAAGGACTATCTATTCCCATCTCAATAATTAGAATTTCCAGATTGTGTAAATGGAATATTCTAAGGGGTGCAAGGATTACTACTCTCATCCAGTCAATCAGTTGATAATTTCCCGGACTCAATCCTAATATTCCCAACGGTATGCCTGTTTCCGAATTGCCTTCTTTGATCATTCTGACTTTAAAATAATCTTTTAGAATCGCATAAATAACATTCCTCGCTGAAGATTTACCCACCGATCCAGTAATACCAATAGCCTTTGGCTTGTGAAGAATTAAAGCAATACGCGCAAAAAAGCGGAAATAATATAAAAGCGTCCAAATAAAAATATTTCTCATATATTTTAGTAAACCTTTATCAACCCTTTTTCTAAAACTTTCTTAAAACTTGAATAAAGAAAGATAATCGATAAAATTAGATAAACTAAATTAATAATAAAACTAATATAAAATTTAGAAGGATCAGTGTAACCGTTATAGATTATTTCCCGAGCGCCTTCAAAAACATAACTGGCAGGAATAAATAAGGCAATTTTTTGCGCCCAGCCGGGAAGTATTGAAACTGGATAATAAATGGCGGCGAAAGGGCCGATTGCCCAAACAAATGTCCAGGCTAAAGTCTGGATCTTAGTACCGAACCTTAGGATTATACCGGCGACAAAAAATCCTACCCACCAACCAGTCATAAATAATAAAATAATAATAGGAATTAAATACCAACCAAAAAAAACTATCTTTATCTTATACAAAAGATAGGCTACCAGCATAGCAAAAGGAAAGCTAAAGGCCACTTTAATAATCCCAACGATGATATATGACGTTATCCACTCGGAAAACTTTATCGGAGAAACAAAGATGTTAATTAAATTCTTATTCCATAATTCTTCCAATAAATTAACGGTAATTTCATATTGAGCTCGCCAAACAATTAACCAAAACATCTGACCGGATAAAACAATTAGAATAATTTGCGACGCGTTAGGAGAAAAAGCCATGAAAAAAGAACTGGTCAAACCCCAGATTATTAGATCAATCACTGGCCAATAGAATGCATCAGTAATCCGATCATAACTATGTTTAAATAAATAAATAAAACGTAAAATAAGAGCGTAAATTCTATAAGTTTTCATATTGTTAGTTTTTTTTGGCAACTTGCAAAAAATAATCTTCAAGGGTGGGTTTATCTATACTAATTTGGTCATAATTAACCCCTTTATCCATCAACGACTTTAAAAACTCTGGGATTTCTTTTTCCTTTAGGTCAACAATAATGTTCCTCCCGGCCAATCTATAGATTACTTTTTGGTTTTGGCAAATTTCGATCGTTCTTTTTAAACCATCAGGAATATTAAGTTCAACGTGACAAATCTCAATTGTTTTTGCTAGTTTCTCAGGGGTATTATCAGCAATTATTTTCCCTTTGTTAATAAAGATTACCCTATCGCAGACCTCTTCGACTTCAGCCATATTGTGAGAGGTCCAGATGATTGAAATATTAAATTTTTCTCGCTCATTAATCAAAAAATTTCTTATGTAATTAGCCGTTTCCGGATCTAGCGAAGCAGTTGGCTCATCAAGCAGTAGAACCTTAGGATAGTTTATAAAAGCTTTGGCTAAGTTAACCCGCGTCAACTGACCTGAAGACAGGTCTTTCATCTGTTCTTTTAATAATTTTTTTAATCTAAAAATTTCAACAATTTTATTTATTCGTTGTTTTCTGTTTTCAATATTATAAAGATAAGAAATAAAACTTAAATTTTCCCCAACCGTAAGAAGACCAGGAAGTTGGGTATAAGTTGACGAAAAATTGACTTTTTCTAATATTTCCTCACGGTTTGAGGTTAGATCTTTATCAAAATAATAAACTTCACCTTTCGTAGGTGTCAAAACTCCAAGAAGCATCTGAATCGTCGTCGTTTTTCCGGCGCCGTTTGGACCAAGTAAACTCAATATTTCTCCTTCCTTTAATTCAAAGGAAATATTATCAACTGCGGTAAACGAACCAAACTTTTTTGTTAAATTTTTTACTTGCAGAACAGCCATAAAACCATTATATCACGGGGTAACATTTCTTTGCTCCAAGACGGTAATTCTATTTTCATGATTTTCCAGTTTATTTATATTTCTCGAATTTTGCTCCGTTAACACCGTATGTTCTTCTTCAAATTTCCTATATTTACCGGTTAACCAATCTAAATTGGTTAAAACTTTATCCTTAAATTCATCGAATCCATTTACCAACTTATCTAACGGCTCAAATCGATGATCTAAATATTTAAATAGCCTTTCAAATCTTTTATCAACGTATTCTTGCGTAGCAAAAGCTTTCAAATCATCCTTAGTTGCGAAAGACTTTAAATCACTCTTAGTTACGAAAGACTTTAAATCACTCTTAGTTACGAAAACTTTTTTCATTTTTTTAATATCAGCATCGGTAATCATAGGATTTTATTTAAACAGATAATTTATAATAATTCAATCTTAAAATACTATAAAGTCTTGTCAACCGCTTATAACCTACAAAAGTATCCATTCAGATTGTGAAGAAACTATTTATTT
>CAYWJV010000014.1:0-18867 GCA_964458735.1 uncultured Gammaproteobacteria bacterium
TAATGCTCTTATGATCCCATACCAAAGTTTGATTAAAACCTATATTCAAAAAGGACTTGGGTTTGACAAGTAAGAAAAAGCGAGTATAATTTAGTAATCATGAAAGACACAGCAACTCAAAATTTTTATTTTTACTTTGACCCACCTTGCGGTGGCGGTTGTAGTTGTTAAAGCAAAAATAAAAAACCGACCCCCGCGAAAGCGGGGTTATTTTTTGGGTAAAAAAAACTATGACACCAAACATTCTCAATAAAAAATTAATGATTATTGCCGGACCCTGTTCGGTTGATCTTGATAATATTAGCGATATTCTTAAGATTGCCGAAATCAAGGTAAGTAATCGCTTTGGGAGGATTCAACGGGCTGTTTTTGGTACTCGGGTAATCGGCCTGAAGTCGCGAACGTCTCTAAATAAGGACGGGAAAAATATGGGAATAGACTTTACAATTTTTAGAAAAAATATTGATCTTCTAGTTGAAGGCAAATCAATTAACCAGTTAAAAATCTTGCCAAGCGTCAGGATTGCCAAAAATATTATTAAAGAAACCGGTTTGCTGGTGGCCGCTGAAATAATGGACCCGTTATCACAATTACCAATTTTTGAAAGAATGTTGCCTAAAGAAAGAGTTTTAATCTGGAATCCCGCGGTCAGTCAATTAGGTTGGCCGGTCTTAAACATGAGTATATTTGCCAAAAAAAATCGTTGGCTGATTGGACTTAAAAATCCTAAGTGGTTTGGGGATGAAAATTTAGGCCAAACAACGATGGAAAAAACCTGGATCGGTTTAACCCACTATACCGGGATGAATGAACCGGGACTTGAGGAAAAATTAATTCTAATTCATCGGGGCGTTGATATTTACAACAAAGGTGACTACCGTAATTTGCCGGTTCACCAGGCCGCCAAAAGAACTAAGTTAGCTACAAAAGCAAAGTTATTTTTTGACCCAAGTCACATACATGGTCCAAAACTAAGAGATTCAATCGTGAGGGCAACAATTGAGGCAATGCAGATGAAAATTGACGAAGAAAATTTTTTGTATGATGGTATTTTAATTGAAGTTGGAAGGTCAAAGACAGACACGGAACAACACATAACGGTCAAAGAACTAAAAGAATTGTGTTGTCAGTTAACGGAATTTCGCGATTTAAGCGAACCAAAAAATTAATATGAAAACTTTTATTGGTAAAAATTTATTGGAAAAGATTAATCAACTATTTGATTTTACTAAATTTTCCAAGATAGGAATTTTGACTGATGAAAACATCCCTAAGTCATTAGTTAATCAAGCAGAGAAGTCTTTAAATAGAAAACTAATAAAGATTATCATTCCCGCCGGGGAGAAAGAAAAAAATATCGAGACAGTCAAAAAAATCTGGGAAATAATGTTTCAAAATGGTTTTGATCGACGGTCTTTATTAATCAATCTTGGGGGAGGTGTGGTTTGTGATATGGGTGGATTTGCCGCCGCAACTTTTATGAGGGGAATAGATTTTTTGAATATTCCGACGACTTTATTGGCTCAGGTTGACGCCAGCGTTGGTGGAAAAACCGGGATTGATTTTTTAGAAATAAAAAACGGGATTGGAATTTTTAATAATCCAATTGGAGTGGTTATTGATGTTGATACATTGAAAACTTTACCAAAACGTGAATTAACGGCCGCATATGGTGAAATTATCAAACATGGAGTTATCTCGGGCCAACAATATTTTGACTTGGTGACATCAAAAAAACCGGGAGAGTTTAGTCAAAAAGAGTTGATTAAAATAATCAAACAGTCAATAAAAATTAAATCAAACATTGTCAAAAAAGATCCAAAAGAAAAATATTTGCGAAAAGTCCTCAATTTCGGTCACACGATCGGGCACGCGATTGAGTCTTTGAGTTGGAAAACTGATAGACCGTTATTACACGGGGAAGCAGTGGCGATTGGGATGGTTGTTGAAGCGCGGTTGTTCGGAACAACTTCAAAAACCATTAAAAAAACAATAATTAATGCCGGTTTGCCAACGCGGATTACAAATATTAAAACAGAGGACATTATGAAATCAATATTGTCTGATAAAAAAAACTTTCGAGGAGAAATATTGTTTTCTTTACCAAAAAAAATTGGAAAAGTAATTGTTAATGTTGAGGTGCCAAAAGAATTATTAATTAAAGCGATTAAATCAGTAATAATATGAAAATCCTAGTCATTAACGGTCCAAATTTAAATATGTTGAGCAAACGCGATCCGAAAAAATACGGGAAGATTACTTTATTGGAGATAAACGAAGAATTGAAAAAACTAGCGGGAAAATTAAGTTGTCAGTTGGAATTTTTCCAGTCAAACCACGAAGGGGCGATTATTGATTTTTTGCAGAAAGAGTCATCACGGGAAGCCGATGGGATTTTAGTGAATCCTGGCGCCTTGATCCGTTACGCCTATTCTTTTCGTCAGGCATTAGTAGATCACGGTAAACCGGTAATGGAAATTCACATGTCAGATATCAATAAAACCGGAATTAATAAAAAAGTTAATGTTCTTGACGATGTTCGCATCGGTCAGGTGACAGGATTAAAAAAAGGCAGTTATTATGAAGGATTTAAAAAATTAGTAAGATTTATTAAAAACAAACTATGAAATTTTTAAAAATCAAAAAAAGTCAAAAATTATTTGGAACAATTTCCATGCCACCGTCAAAAACCCATTCATTTCGGGCGTTGGTTTTGGGTTCATTAGCTGACGGAGTTTCAATTATTAGAGAACCCAAGTTAAGCCCTGATTGGGATGAAGGAGTCAGGGCGATGAAAATGTACGGCGCACAAATCAAAGAAATTGAAAAAAATGTTTTTCAAATTAAAGGAACAGCAGGAAAGTTACAGACGCCGGAGGACATTATTAATGTTAACAATTCCGGAACGATGTTGGCTTTTATTGCCGGCGTGGCCGCCGCTTGTCCCGGCTGGACCATTTTAACTGGAGACGAGTCACTGCGAAAACTAAGAAAGGTGACTAAAAATTTTATTCCCCCCTTTAAAGAATTAGGAATTACGGTAATTTCGACTAAAAATGATGGGATGGCCCCGTTTGTTTTCAAAGGCAAAGTTAACGGCGGTATTGCTCATATGGACGGAACCGGCTGTCAGCCGGTCTTTAGCGTTCTTATTGCCTCGGTCCTTTCTAAAAAACCAGTCGAAATTTTTGTCAACAATCCCGGAGAAACCGCTTATATTGACTTGCTTTTATTCTGGTTTGGTAAAGTTGGTCTAAAGTACAAAAACGATCAGCATAAACGCTATTCTTTTCCGGGCAACCAACCGCCCAAATCATTTGATGCCAAAATTCCTTTTGAATGGTCGGCCCCCGGTTACCCCCTATTGGCTGCCGTTATTACGCCAGATTCGGAAATTAAAGTTAAAGGAATGGATCTTAAAGATCCTTATGGAGATAAACAGGTAATTTATATTTTGAAAAACATGGGGGCAGATTTAACTATTGAAAAAAACTGTTTAACGGCCCGTTCAAGCAAATTAAAAGGAATAGAAATTGATATGAATCAACTCCCTGATCAGGTACCTACGATTGCCGTGGCCGCTTGTTTTGCTAAGGGAAAGACAGTTATCAAAAACGCTTTGACGGCCCGCTGGAAAGAATGTGATAGAATAACCGCCGTCTGTACGGAATTACAAAACATGGGGGCAAAAATCACAGAATTAGATGACGGTTTAATTATTCACCAAGACGGCAGTTGGAAATTAAAAGGCACAAAAGTTAATGGCTATTATGATCACCGGATGGTAATGGCATTTGCGGTTGCCGGTTTAGCAGTTGAGGATGAAACGATAATTTCTGACGCTCAAATGGTAGAAAAATCATTTGATAGTTATATTCCCGAAATGATTAAAGCTGGCGCTAATTATCAGTTGATGGAAAAATGAATATGATGAAAAATATTATCTTAATCGGCATGAAAGCCTGTGGAAAAAGTACGGTCGGGAAACTTTTAGCACAAAAATTAGGAATAAAGTTTGTTGAACTTGATCAGGAAATCGAGAAGGTTCATTTCGAGGAAAAAAAACCCACCTTCGCTAAAGCTACGGTGGGCAGGGAAAAACTGACTTTTCGGGAGATCTTTAAAAAACACGGAGCCGATTACTTCCATTCCTTAGAAAAAAAAGTTCTCAAGACGATTGTTGAGAAAGATAAAGAGAAACAGATCATATTGGCTTGTGGCGGAGGAACGCCGCTTGATCCGGAAAATCAAATGCTGCTTAAACGATTAGGAAGAGTAATTTTTCTTAACGCTAAAGAAGATGTTCTTTTGCCGAGAATTTTAATGCACGGTGTTCCGGCATTTTTTCCATATCTAAATGATCCGAAAAAATCTTTATCTGAACTTATGGAAAAAAGACGACCAATTTATGAAAAGGCAGCTAATCAAATTATTAGTTTTACCAGCGAATCGCCAGAAGAACTGGTGGAAGAAATTATATGAAAATCAACGGAGAGACAAAACTAATCGGGTTTTTCGGTTCGACTTTTAGGACAAGCAAGATGTATGCGATGTACAACGCGGTTTTTGAAGCATTGGGCCTAAATTTTGTCTATGTTCCTTTTGTGGTTGAAGATATTAAGAGCGGCGTTAAGGCAATCAGAAGCCTTGGAATTCATGCCGTGGGGGTGACGATTCCTTTCAAAATCAGCATCATGAAACATTTAGATGAACTTGATGAGGATGCAAAAAGAATCGGGGCCGTTAATGTTGTCATTAATAACAGTGGGAAACTAATTGGCGGTAATACCGACGGCAAAGGAGGAGTAAAAGCCCTTAAAGAAAAAACGGAAATTAAAGGCAAAAAAGTCATTCTTTTAGGGGCTGGAGGAGCTGCCCGAGCCTTAGCTTTTGCCATAAAAGATGAGGGAGGGGAACTAACGATTTTGAATCGAACCGTCAGCGACGCAGAAGAATTGGCAAAAACTGTTGGATGTCAATTTGGCGGTTTACAAAAACTATCAGAGTTGCTACCGTCCGCAAACGTTCTCATAAACAGCACGTCGGTCGGAATGGTGCCAAATATTAACCAGTCACTTGTTGATAAAAAACTTTTGCATAAAAAATTAACGGTGATGGATATAGTCAGCAATCCAAGAGAAACGAAGCTTTTAAAAGAAGCTGGAGAGACCGATTGCCAGGTCGTTTTCGCTGACAGAATGTTGCTTTGGCAAGGAGCGTTGAAGTTTGAAATGTATACTGGTATTAAACCACCAATTAAGATTATGGAAAAGCAATTACTAGTTACTAAGTTATAAATAAAAGCTCGATACCAGTCCAGTGTAGGGTATCTTCGCTTTAAAAAATATATGGCAGGAAATACTTTCGGACAATTATTCCGGGTGACGACCTTTGGCGAGTCCCACGGCGGGGCGGTCGGTTGTGTGGTTGACGGTTGTCCGCCGGGACTGGAAATCAACGTTTCCGATATTCAAAAAGATTTGGATAGACGAAAACCCGGACAAAGTAAAATCACCAGCCCACGCAAAGAAGAAGATAAAATAGAAATTTTATCAGGTGTTTTTGAAGGAAAAACGACCGGGACACCGATTATGCTGATGGCCAAAAATAAAGACGCCAGACCGGAAGATTATGAAAAATTAAAAGACATTTTTCGTCCGTCTCACGCGGATTTTACCTATGAAAAAAAATATGGTTCTCGTAATTGGCAAGGGTCAGGGCGTGCTTCGGCTAGGGAAACTTTGGCTCGGGTGGCCGCCGGCGCAATTGCAAAAAAATTTTTAAAAGAAAAATCAAATATAATTTTTTTGGCATTTGTTGAACAAGTGGGTGAAATAAAAATGAAAGACGTAGGGGTCGGACATGTCCGACCCGATCAAATTGAGTCAAACATTGTCCGATGTCCGGATGAAAAAATTGCCAAAAAAATGATTGAACTAATTGAAAAAGTTAGAAATGAAGGTGATTCAGTCGGTGGAGTGATTTTTGGCGTAATTAGGAATGTTCCAGCTGGCTTAGGTGAGCCGGTTTTTGACAAACTGTCAGCTGATTTGGGAAAAGCGATGTTATCAATTCCGGCCGTTAAGGGATTTACGATTGGGTCGGGATTTGAGGGAGTAAAGATGAGAGGTAGTCAACATAATGACTCTTTTTATACTGACAAACAGAGCAAAATAAGAACAAAAACAAATTTTTCCGGGGGAATTCAGGGAGGAATTTCCAATGGAGAAGATATTTATTTCCGAGTGGCGTTTAAACCAGTGTCGACGATTAGAAAAGCGCAAAAGACAGTTAACAAACAGAAGCAGGAAGTAATATTGGCGGCAACCGGCCGCCACGATCCTTGTGTTTTGCCAAGAGCGGTGCCGATTGTTGAAACAATGGCGGCTTTAGTTATTATGGATCATTATTTGCGGCATAAAGCACAGAATTTAATGTAGGGAACAAAAATTTTTATTCCCTACGACAAAATATTATGGAAAATCAATTAAATAATTTACGAAAACAAATCGATAAAATTGACGAATCGATAGTTAGTTTATTGGCCAAAAGAATGGAGACGGTTAAAAAAGTTGGTCGGTTCAAAAAGAAAAAAAATATTCCAACTCTTGATAAATTACGCTGGCAGAAAGTAATCAAATCAAAAAGAGGCTTTGTCAAAAAAATTTGGAAAGTAATTCACAAAGAAGCATTAAAAGTAGAAAAATCAGTATGAAAAAAGTTGCCATTGTTGGTTTCGGCCGGTTTGGGAAAACACTTAAGAAACTGTTGGAAAACGATTTTGAATTGACAATAATTAACAGAAAAAATGCAGAAGAAATTGTTAAGTCCGAGGTTGTATTTTACTGTATCCCGATTTCCAGTTTTGAATCAGTTATTAAGTCACACAAAAAATATTTTAAAGATAATCATCTTTTGATCGATGTTTTATCGGTTAAAATGCACCCGAAAAAAGTTTTTGAAAAATATTTACGAAATTTAAAAACCCAAGCGCTTTTAACTCATCCGATGTTTGGACCGGACAGCAGCAAAAATGGTTTTTCCGGACTACCAATGATTTTAGATCAATATAGAACTAATAATGAGAACTATTATTTTTGGAAAAACTTCTTTATTAAAAAAGGTCTCAAAGTAGTTGAAATGTCAGCTCAAGAGCATGATCGATTAGCGGCAAATTCTCAAGGAGTGACTCACTTTATTGGCCGGTTATTGGAAAAATTTAAGTTCAAAAAAACGCTGATTGACAGTCTGGGGGCAAAAAAACTTCAGGAAGTGATGGAACAAACCTGCAATGATACCTGGCAGTTATTTAGTGACTTGCAGAACTATAATCCTTACACAAAATCGATGCTAACAAAATTAGGACGGGCGCATGATTTATTAAATAGAAAAAAAATTATTTATGGTATTCAGGGTGGCAAAGGAAGCTTTAATGAAGAAGCGATTATGTTTTATGTTAAAAAAAAGAAGATAAAGGATTTCAAAATAGAATATCTTTTTACCAGTGAAAAAGCTTTGAAAAATTTACACGAGGGGAATATTGATTATGGATTATTTGCAATTCAAAATGCCGTCGGGGGAGTGGTTGAGGAATCGACTCTTGCGATGGCCAAATATAAGTTCAAAATTGTTGAGAAATTTCAAATTTTAATCAGGCATTTTTTGATGAAACGGAAAGAGGTTGATGTGAGACAAATAAAAACTATTATGGCTCACTCACAAAACTTCCTCCAGTGCAAAAAAAATTTAGCAAAAAAATATCCAGATTTAAGCCTGGTTAGCGGTCAGGGGGATTTACTTGATACAGCAAGGTGCGCTGAAGCTTTGGCCAAAAGTAAAATTGATAAAAATACAGCCATTTTGGGGCCAAAAATATTGGCTGAAATTTATAATCTGGAAATAATCGATAAAGATTTACAAGACAGTCAAAATAATCTAACAACATTTTTCTTGGTTAGTCGATAGTATAATCAGACTATGATTAAAAAAAATAATAAACAAAAAATTTATGCCTTTATTGACAGTCAGAATCTTAATCTTGGCGTTCGATCGCAAAGTTGGAAACTTGACTGGAGAAAGTTCAGACAATATTTGAGGAATAAATATAACGTAAGTAAAGCTTATCTTTTTATTGGTCAGGTAGCAGGGAACGAATCATTGTATGCTTTCTTGCAAGAGTGTGATTATATCCTGATTTTTAAACCAACTTTAGAACACCGTGAAAAAAACAAAGTAATAATAAAAGGAAACGTTGATGCGGAATTGGTTCTTCATTCGATGATTCAATATAAAAATTATGACAAAGCAGTGATCGTTTCTGGAGATGGCGATTTTCATTGTTTGATAGAGTATTTAGAAGAAAAGAAAAAACTTCTAAAAATTCTTGCTCCAACTAAACATTATTCAGGTTTGTTACGAAGATTCAACAACAACAACTATATTGTTCGTATTGATCTTTTAAGAGGATCTTTAGAACAAAAAAAGACTGGCATTCGCGTTCGGTCGAAACCTTAGGCTAGTCCAGTCATCGTGATGGAAACATTTTAACATGAATAATTACCCTTGTCAAAAGAATTTTTATCTGCTATAATCTATTCACAATTTGGAGAAAAGCGTTATAGAGCGGAAATACCCCGCTCAAGCTGAGAAGTCGAAAGAGAAACAAAGACTTAAGTAGACTTTTCCGGGAGTTCCCGTCACAGAACTAAAGCATCACTGTAAAGTCAAGTGCTTGAAGAATAAGGTAAAATCCTTTGAACTTTAAGCCCGCAGCAGTGCGGGATTTTTTATAGGGGATTTTTACAAATCAAGGTGGTACCGCCCGAAAGAGCCCTTGTTAAATCATCAATTAAGTTTGATGGTTTGGCAAGGGTTTTTTTATAAACCGCAGGTGGCAGAACGGCGATGCAAAGGTCTGTAAAACCTTATTAAGTAGGTTCAACTCCTACCCTGCGGACTATGAAAAATAATTTTGGAAATTATACTCATCAGGTCGATAATCCTAGTAAATTCATCCGTTTTGATCTAACGGAGGGTGAGTGTTGGTTTAAAGATAAAGTTGATCAATGGTTAAAAAAATCAGATATTTCAGACTTTATTCACTATCCAGACGAAAAAATATTAAAAATAAAAATATTATTGGCTCGTTGGCTACATGTCAAAGAAGAAAATATTACTATTGGATCGGGTAGTGATGAATTGATAGAAATGATTCCAAGTGTTTTTACCAAGCCGAAAGATGAAGCTTTAACAGTGGTACCATCATTTTTTCGATTTATTGAATCATCTACGAGAGCTGGTATAAAAATAAAAACAGTGAGATTATTAGAAAATAATTGCTTTGAATGGAATAATTCAGTGACAAAAAATTTTCTTAAAAAAGCAATTAATAGAAAAACAAAGCTAATATGGTTAGCCAGTCCAAATAATCCAACAGGAGTAGATATTCCAAAAAATGTCCTAATAGATATTATCAAAACTAAAAAACTAATTATTTTAGACAAGGTTTTGAATGGTTTTACTAAAGAGTTAAGAGAAGCCTCTCAACTAATTTGGGGAAATCCAAATTTAATTGTTTTGTCGAGTTTTTCAAAAACATTTGGTTTGCCTGGTATAAGATGCGGTTTTGCTATTGGATCGGCTGAAAAGATTGCTTTACTTGAAAAAAGACGACTGCCTTTTAATGTTAGCGGTCCCAGTTTATTCATTATCAATAATCTTCTTGAATCTTTGTTAAAAGGTGAAATAAAAATAAAAGAAGGACTTAGCTTTATTAACGAACGTTTATTTATAGAAAACAAAATAAAAGAATTAACTAATATTAAAATCATGTCTAAATCAAAAACTAACTTTCTTTTGTTAAAGTCGACAAAAAAACTTGATCTATTTAAGAAATTACTGGAAAAAGGTATTTTAGTGACAGATTTAAGTCAAAGTCTGGGAATTAAAAATAAGAACTTAATAAGAATGACATTGAGGACAAAGGAAGAGAATATAGTTTTAATTAATTCTTTGAAAGATATTGATTAATAATTTATTAAAATAAATCTATGAAGACTTTTAAATCAATAAAACAAAAACTATTTGACAAAAAGATTCCTTTTGGAGAGATTGCTTTTACCAATCAGGCAGTTTCAGCGAGGAAGATTGATAGCTCAGTTGACAAAAACTATAATCCGAAAACTGCCATAAAAACTTTAATAATTTCAACTAAAGATCGTTATAAAGCTCTAATTTTAAGAGGAGAAGACAGGGCAGATGAGAAAAAATTAAATAAATTGGTTGGTAAATGGAGTGTTGTTAATCCAACTATTCTTAAGGGAAAATTCGGATTTTTACCAGGGTGTGTTTGTCCATTAGATATAGACCTACCGTTTTTAATCGATAAAAATGTTGTTGATCTTGAGGTTTGGAGTATGGGGGCTGGCGATCCAAAAAAAGGATTTAATATAAAAAAAAGCATTGCGATTTCTTTTATTAAAAATTTTCATATAGTATCATTAACACATATGGCAGAAACTAACATTGAGGATCGTTTAGATTTAATTAAACAGGTTGGAGAAGAAATTATTCAAGAGGAGGAATTAAAAAAACTGCTTGAAAGCGGAGAAGAGCTCATCGCTTACGACGGATTTGAACCGTCGGGACAGATTCATATTGCCCAGGGAATCGTTCGGGCCATCAACGTCAATAAGATGATTAAGGCCGGAGTCAAGTTCCGGATGTGGGTGGCCGACTGGCATGCCATGGCCAATAATAAAATGGGCGGGGATTTGGAAAAAATAAAAATCGTCGGAAAATATTTTATTGAAGTTTGGCGGGCCAGCGGAATGGATCTTTCAAAGGTGGAATTTTTATGGGCCTCAGATATGGCAAAAAATTCCGACTACTGGAAATTAGTCGTTCAAGTTGGAAAGTCCAACGCTCTAAAACGATTTATCCGGACGGCCGAGATGATGGGTCGGGAAGAGTCCTTGGACAAACTAACCGGCGCCCACATTATTTATTCCTGCATGCAGGTGGCTGACATTTTTATGCTTGGTGCCAAAATTACTCAACTTGGAATGGACCAAAGAAAGGTTAATATGCTGGCCCGGGAAGTTGGTCCAATGTTGGGTTTTTGGAAACCAGTCGTCGTTTCTCATCACATGTTGATGGGTCTGGGGAAACCAACATCCGTAGAGACGCAAAATCTTGCGTCTCTACAAAGCGATAAATTACAACGTACGATCGCCATAAAAATGTCAAAGTCAAAACCTGACACGGCTATTTTTATGACCGATACAACCGAAGATATTAAACGAAAAGTTAATAAAGCCTATTGTTTGGAAGGAGACGTAAAAGAAAATCCGATTTTGGAATATTTTAGATATATTGTTTTTGAGTCTTTTGATCGGTTGGGGATTAGTGAGGTAAAAATTGAGAGACCGGAAAAATTTGGCGGCAATATTTCTTTTAAAACCTACCAAGATTTGAAAAAAACTTTTGCCGAGAAAAAAGTTCATCCAATGGATTTGAAGGCGGTTTTGATCAAATACTTAGATCAACTGATTGAGCCGGTTAGACGCCATTTTGAAGAAAACGCCGAGGCAAAAAAACTCTTGGAGCAGGTCAAGACTTATCAAATTACCAGATGATAAGTCGAAGACCCTGAACCGTTCCCGAAGGGATCTGGTTCATGGGTCAGGAGTTTTCAGGTGACAAGGTAAAACCCTTCTTCTTTTCAGCGGAGAGTATTTTTTTACTCTTGACAATAATTACAGAAACATTATATAATTCTGTTACTATGATACAACAGTTAATCAATGATGAGAAATTCACTAATATCCAAAAAGCCCAAGCCGGGTTAACCCGGTTATTTCTTCATGCCCAAAACACGTCAAGTTTTTACCGTGTTTTGAAAAACGACAAATCCTTAGGAGTCTTGGTTCCGGAGAATATCTGGATGAGCTTGACAGAAGATCTCGAAGCTCTTTCTTCTCCCAACTACCGTCTTCGCATCGTCAAAGCCCGAAAAGACAAAAAAACCTACACCAGCTTGCAACTGAAAAAACGACTAGGTCTATAAACCTATGTATGATTACGTGTTCAAAAATCAGGCCTTAAAAGATTTGAGCAAACTTCCAAAAGATGTTCAAAAAAAGATCATAAAAAAATTAGACTATTTTGTTTCTTATCCCGACCCGCTTTCGTTTGCCGAGAGATTAGTCAATTTTGAGGTCGGTCAGTACCGTTTTCGCATCGGTGATTACAGGGTGATTTTTGATGTTAAAAGCGAAAAAATTATTATTCTTACTTTAGGTCACCGTCGTGAAGTTTATAAATAATTCAAAGCCAAAAGCCCGATCGATCAAAACAGGTTTGCCATATCAAAATTAGCTTGACTCTTTAAAGGGAAAAGTTTTATCTAATTGCTTTGGATACAGCCGTAACGATTCCCTTATCAAAGATCGAAGGAATGATTTTTTTCGCGGTTGGATTTTTAACCAAAGCGGCCAGATTTTTTGTGAAGTTTTAGCGCTTGTTTGGCAATATCCATGATCAAGGAATGATTATAACAGGTGAGAAGCTTTCAGGTAATGAGATAGAAAAAATCTGTTATATTTTAATTAATGATATTTATTCATTTAATTTTTTATTTGGCCGCTTTTTTTATTCTCCTGGTACTGTTCCGGCATTATTATAAGTTCGGTTGGGCGTTTAGCTCACAAATTTAAACTATCTTCTTTTGCCGTTTCTTTTTTTGTTTTAGGAATTTTAACTTCGATTCCCGAGTTTGGTGTTGGAATAAACTCGATTATTAACAGGACCCCTGATATTTTTGTGGGAAATCTTATAGGGGCTTCTTTGATACTTTTTATTCTGGTGATTCCTCTTTTAGCCGTCTTTGGCGGTGGGGTAAAATTAGTTCACCAGCTTGGTGAAAATAACCTGATTTTTTCTTTGTTAGTGGTTGCCGCTCCGATATTTTTAATCGCTGACAATGTTTTGACACGGACGGAAGGAGTATTTTTAATTTTAATTTACATAATTCTTTTTTATTTTATTGAAAAGAAAAATGGCTTGATGGCAATCAGTCAGGAGAAAAAAGTTTTTCCGGATAAAAAACATTTTATTGAAGACTCTATCACAGTAGTTTTAGCTTCGATAATCATCTTTATCACCAGTAAATTCATTGTTAATGAAACTATATATTTTGCTTCCTTTTTCCACATTTCTGAATTTATCATTAGTCTATTAATTTTATCGATCGGGACTAATCTACCGGAGTTAAGTCTGGCGATAAAATCGATTTTTTTGGGTAAAAAAGAAGTAGCTTTAGGCGATTATTTAGGAAGTGCCGCCGCTAATACTTTATTGTTTGGAGTATTCACATTATTAAACGGTAAAAGAGTCAATGTCAGCGTCTATTCTTTCCGGATTTTACTTTTGACTTTACTGGGCTTGGGAGTTTTTTATCTCTTTTCCCGTTCCAAAAATGAAATTTCCAAAAAGGAAGGCAAAATTCTTCTTTTGATTTATTTATTATTTGTTACCTCTCAAGTTCTATTTCCTTAAGTGGGTTATTAGGGCAATTCCGTCTGCGGCAGTTATTTTTGCCGAAGTTTTATTCATGACATTACTGACTCCTCTCGTTGATCCGAAAGATAATGTATCATCGATTAATCGATAATACAACCCTTCGGTAACGATCCCTTCCAATTTTCCACTGACGGGAATAATAGAAACTTCATCACCGATCTGTCCGTTGATGATAATTTCTTTATTTAAAATATATATTTCTTTCTTTCCTTCGACAATTTTGATCTTAATTGATTTATTCTCGGTCTGAATTTTTGCCAATAAAAATATATTGGCAATAAAATGATCAATTCTGTCTCCTAAAATTCCAAAGATAATAATTTGGTTATATTTTCTGTCTAAGACAAAATCAATAGCTAATTCAAAATCTGTTTTGTTTTTTTTGGTTGGATATTTCATCAACGTTGTAGGGGACAGGCGTGACTGTTCCAGTAAAGAAGGGGGTATCGAATCAAAATCACCAATGACAACCTGAGGAGCTAATCCCAGTTTTAAAACATGTTTGACGCCGCCGTCAGCGGCTATTAGACAATCTTCATTGGTGATGATATTTTTTGCCTGGCTCAGATCTGACAGATTGCCGTTGGCAAAAATAACCGCCCGTTTCATATCCTGCTTATTTTACACCATAAAGAAAGTTTTTTTACCTAAGCGGTAAAGTACCTATAACAAAAAAGCTTCTTCTTTTAATTTTTCACTTAACATAATTTTGAGAAGTGATTGATAAGGAACATCTTTTTTATTGGCCACAATTTTTAGTCTATTAATCAAATCAACTGGTAGTCGAATGGTAATCGGCCTAGTAGTCTTTTTCAAAGAAGAGAGACTTAATTTAACCGGTTTGTCAGAATCAAAATAATCAGTAGTATCATGAACCGCCCAAAAATCTCTCTCTTCATCTTCGTTTTTAAATTTAGGAATGAGTTTAAATTTTTTCATAGGTTTTTCTTTCTTTTTTACTTTGATTTCTTGCAGAAATCACTCTGATTCTACCTTGTCTTAAGGTAAAAATAACTGTTAACGATCTACCTTCATCGGTTTTTCCATAAGCTACCAATCTTTTTTCAATTCCCGAATGCTTGAAGTCTTCAAAAACTTTTAATGGTTCATTAAAAAAGATTTGTTCCGTTTCTTCATTAGTAATTTTATGTTTTTTCCAATTTTTATTGAGATTTCCTTTATCCCAGTCAAACGAACCTAATTTAATACTTGATAAATCGATTATTTCAACCATTTTGTATTTAATCATACAATACAATATTTAGGATGTCAAGACTTATCTTTGACGAAACTGTATCATAACATGTCAATTAAAATATTAAAGAAAAATCGACAGCATTCATACAATTTTTCATTTCAATGTTCGCTCGTTTTTTCAAAGAAGCCTCATTTTAATATAAATTTACTATACTAATAATAGATGAAAAAAATTCTTTCTGTTATTCTCACCATGATTTTATTCTTTTTTGTTGTCAAAACATCCTATGCTGTAGAAACCAGGCAGATCAATCCGATCATTGAACTATTAAATATCTTTCTCAATTTTGGAAACTCTGTTGGCAACACTCCTTCTTCTGTTGATAATACTCCTCCTGCAGACGCTAATCCGTCTCCAGGATCGTCATCTCCTATTGCCGTCTTTTTTCCCAACCCACTTCTTCCCATATCAAACAACGTAACCACGGCTGAGAAAAACGCAGTCTTAAATTGTCTTAATAAGAAATCAATCTATGAATCGGCAGGATTGGCCACCGGGCTTCCCTGGCAGATTATAGCCACGATTCATTCACTTGAGGCAGGCTGTGGTTCGGGATCTCTGGTGAGTGGCCGGGCCATCGGAGCGAACGAACCTGATATTGGAAAAAACTGTTCGACCGGAAGAACCGGGCCAGGTATTCCCATCGTCCTTCCCGATGGAGGATGCGGATTTGCCTCCCTTTTAGACAGCGCCATCTATGCCGGGAATCATCTCAAAGGAAAGATCGGTAAAACACCGGAGAATTTTGAAGAACTTGTTAAGGCATTTGGCCGCTATAATGGAACCGGAAATGCCAATTGCGGAAAAGTCCCGGCCTATACTAATTGTCCGCCTCTCTTTGAAAGCGAAGATCATATTTACCCGATGAACTGGTTTGATCAACGGCACGACCTGATGTATGTTGTCTATTGTGCCGATCGTGTCAAGTGCAATCCGCCAAGACCGTATCTCAGATCAGGAGGGATGACGGTATTGCGGATTTTATCTGAGGGAAAATTATAACCTATGAAAATGCCAACAAACAAATTGGTTTTTTATCTTATCATTATTTTCTCATTCATTCTCTTGCTTCTCATAATGTTGTTCAACCTTTTAAGTAAAAAGCCAATGTCAAATATTTCATTGATTTCACCAACTCCGTTACCCAGGCCGACCTCAATCCCCCCACCCATTATCAGAGTTCCTATGATTTCCGTCATCCCGCCATCAACTAACAATCTTCCTACCTACGTTCCCGGGAAAGGGCGAGGAGTCGATCTTGAAGCCCCCCTTATCAAAAACTCAACCAGAGAAATACAAAAGCTTTATAGATTTCTTCCCCTTAACCAAGAAGTCAGACTTTCAACCGGCCTGACCGTTTCAATTGTTATTCCAGCGCAGAATCTTCAAAGTAATCCGTGGACTTTGACGGTCCAGATATTCGGTATTGACTATGAAGTTTCCCAATCAGATTCAAGCTACCCTCTTATGAAAAATTCTTTCCAAGAAGCTACAAGGGTCGTTTTCAACTGGATAAAAAATAATAATGTCAATCTTCAGAGTATAATCATCAGCTGGGGAGATAAGAAGTTCATTCAAGATCGAGCTGAGGAATGGCTTATTTCTTCACAAGAATGATTTAAGGGGCCAAACCCTTTACCAATATTTATTTTTTTACCAGTTTTGATAGCTTGGATAATGTAATTTTTAGCGATTGAAACGGCTTTTTTAAGATTGTTTTTTTTGGCTAATTCTGCTGCAATGACAGAGGCGAACGTGCACCCGGTTCCATGAGTATGAGTGGTTATAATTCGTTTTGTAGAATAAGTCAAATATTCTTTACCGTCAAATAATGTGTCGATAGCAAAAAGAGAATTATCCAAATGTCCTTCTTTGATAACCACGTTTTTTGCTCCTAATTGATGTATTTTATAAGCGGCTTTCTTGACATCGGCAAGATTTTTAATTAATATTCCTGATAATATTTCTGCCTCAAATTTATTTGGGGTAATAACATATGTTCGCGGAATTAATTTATGAATAAGAAAATCGCTGGCATCTTCCTCTAAAAGTCTATTTCCGCCTTTGGCAATCATCACCGGATCAACCACTAAATACTTAATTTTATATTGATCAACTTTTTTAACTACTGTATTAATGATTTTTTGATTAGCCAGCATGCCCGTTTTCCAGACATCAGTACCAATATCAGACATCACCGAATCAATTTGCTCCGCAACAAAATCAGGCGGAACATTGAATATGCCTTGTACACCAACTGTGTTTTGAGCGGTCAGAGCTGTTATGACACTCATTCCATAAACTCCTCTACTAAAAAAAGTTTTCAGATCAGCTTGAATTCCGGCGCCGCCGCTTGAATCAGAACCGGCAATAGTTAAGACTGTTTTCATAGAATTATTGCTAAATTTCTGGTTGCTTGTAATGGGTCTTTGGCACTCATTACAGCTCCGATTACTGCAATACCGTTAGCAAATTGCATTACTTTCCTTGCATTACTTTGGTTTATTCCACCGATGGCTATTATTGGCAGAGAGACAGCTTTTCGAATTTCTGCGAGGACAGAGAGTCCAATAGGTGGATCGGCATCAGTTTTGGTTTGAGTTGGAAAAACAGGGCCAACACCTAAATAGTCGGCGCCATCTTCTTGGGCTTTTATTGCTTGAGCAGCCGTACTTACTGATACGCCAAGAATTTTATCAGGACCGATCAGTCTTTTTACTTCAACCGCCGGCATGTCACTTTGTCCAACATGAACTCCATCGGCGCCAATTGCCAGCGCCACGTTCACTCGATCATTAACAATAAAAGGAACTCTTCCGGCTGTTAATTCTAATATTTTTTTACCCAAAACAATCATTGTTTCATCACTGGACATCTTTATCTCGCAGTTGTATAGCGGTTGCACCGCCTTCAATGACCATTTTTATTACCTCAATTAAGGAACGGGGCTCTGCTCGTCGACGGTCAGTTAAAGCATGAAGGCCTTTTATTTCTAAATTAGACATATTTTTTTCCTCCGCCGGTATTATCCGGATCAGGTTATATGGGTTTCCCGATTCTCTCGGGACTCTCAGCCTGTCATACAAGCTCCCCCTAATTATTAAATCATCATTATACTGATAAATAAATTATTTTTGTCAAGAAAACTTTTATAAAGAATAGGACGTTTTTAGTTTAAATTGATTATCTAAAAAACGTTTGAAAATTTTTTCGGCATTTGGAAAATTCTTTTTTACAATATTAATATCTTGTCCACGGTCGTAGGTAAGATAGAGGACCTGATCGGCTTCTTCATAGGTAAAACCAAATTCACCTTCATCAGTTTGCCCGTCCCAAAGGCCAGCGGTTGGTGACTGTTTAATAATATTTTCTGGAACTTTCAGATATTTAGCTAATTGATAGATTTGAGTTTTATATAAATGAGAAATCGGTTCAACATCTGAGGCCGCATCACCAAAACGGGTAAAGTAACCAAGTAATTTTTCGGATTTATTTTCCGTGCCGCAAACCAGAGCGCCATATTTTTTTGCCAAATCAAAAAGGATGATCATGCGGGTGCGGGCCATGATGTTGCCGAGTCGAATGTTGTTTAAGTAAGGCGAAGATGTTAAATTTTTTGCGGTTTGTGGTTTTCCGTCAAAAAATTTCGACATCGAGCCTTTAAACTGAAGACTCGATTTAAAAGGTATCTTCGCTTTCCAGATCTTTTTTTCAAATTCATTAATAATTGGTTTTATAGAAGCATAAGGCAAACTAACTCCAATAATATTTTCCAGTTTGTACACTTTTTTCAAAAGGTAATAAACTGTTGTTGAGTCAATTCCCCCGGAAAGTCCGATGACGACTTTATCAATGCCGGTTTTTTTATGAATGCTTTTAAGAAAGTTAACAATTTTCTCTGTTTCAGTCTTTGGATTGATTGAAAGGGGGTTTATCATGGGTATAGTATACTAAAAGAGTTCGTAAAGTTCATAAAGTTATAAAGTTTATAAAGAAAAATACTTTACGAACTTTAAAAACTTTACAAA
>CAYWJV010000015.1:0-17792 GCA_964458735.1 uncultured Gammaproteobacteria bacterium
AACAAACGTATGAAAAGTCAGGCCAACCGTTAACGGCAGAACAACTGGATATTTTAACCAAAGGCTCCAACAGAAAAATCAAAATTACTCCTGATAATTCCTATTTTCTTTTGAATTTCTTTTGGGCGTTTGGTTTGGCTAATCAGACAAAGATCCTGACCGAGGGAGATATGATTAAGTACGGCGAGGGTCAAACCGGCAATTTTGCCTCAACCGGAGGTTGGACTTTAGCCAAAGGCGACTCAATGCAGTATTATTCAAAAAAAGCCATTGTTCCCTTAACAAAAGAACAAGAGGACTTGGTCAACAAAGTCGCCTCAGGAGTCTACCGGCCCTGTTGCGGAAATTCAACCGCTTTCCCAGACTGTAATCACGGTATGGCCTTACTGGGAATATTTGAACTGATGGCGGCCCAAGGATCAACCGAGTCGGAGATATTTCAAGCCGGAAAATATATTAACTCTTACTGGTTTCCAGGAACGGCTTTTGATACCGCTTTATATTTCAAAAATAAAGATGGAAAAGAATTTAAAGACATTGATCCCAAAGTATATTTAAGCAAAGATGTTTTTTCCGCCTTTGGGGCGCAAACGGTAAAAAAATGGCTTATTGATAAAGGAATTCAGGAAAAACCTCCGGCTCAGGGTGGCGGCTGCGGAGTATAAAATATATGGAAACTGAAATGATTCAAAAACAGATGGAAGATTTGAAAAACAAGCCGCAACTGACAAGAAAAGAGCGGAGATATCTACAAAAACTGGAAAGTAAGTTATCTGGAAATAAAAATCCCAGTAAGCCCCTTAATATAAAGCCGGTACTAACTAAAATATCAGTGATTACTTTAATTGTGCTAATCATAGCCGGAATTACCTGGTTTGCCTCTTCAAGACCGAATTTACCACCGATTGATTTAGCTGGGCACATTGAAGAGAATCCACCATCTCATATTTTAGATCAAGAGATGACGGAACCAATTCAAAAACATATGTTAGAACACGCTGATGGAAAGGGTGCTCCGGGAATCGTTATCCAATATAACTGTAAGAAATACAGTTGTGAGAAAGATTTAATTCCTAAGCTGACAGCTCTGGTGAAAAAATATCCGAAAAATGTCTATTTGGCTCCTGGAAATTATAGCGGAAAAATTATTTTAACCCGTCCTTAATAAGAGAGAAATTTTAGAGAAATTTGATCAAGAAAAAATAGTCGATTTTATTGAAAACAAATAATCGATTTTCATCTAATAATTATCCCTTCATAAAATCTTCATCAATATTTAAGTAAAATCGTTTCTTATGATATTTAAGTCAAAATTAATCAAAGGCCTTTTAATCATTGCTATTTTGGTAACAGCAGTTAAACAAATTCTTTTGACCCAGGTAATCTACGCTTTGTCTTCCGGAGCAATCATTTCGTCAAGTCCGACCAGTGGTAATGAATCAACTAACATTTTGCCAACCGATAAAGACGAAGTCAGGCCGTATAAATGGAAAGATCAAGAAGTTACTTTTAAAAAATACGTGGAAACGAACGGTCAGCAAATGATTGAGATGGAAAAAGAAATCGCCGATTCCAGTTTAACTCCCGACCAGAAAAAAAGACTGGAAAGTTTAGGTAAGTTACCGCACCCCTGTTGTAATGCTCCCATTGACACTAAAGACTGTCTCCATGCCCAGGCGGCCATGGGACTCTCCAAATATCTTATTACTTTAGGATACGACGATCAAAAAATTAAAAAAGAACTTTTTTTATGGTATCGTTTTTGGTGGCCAAAACACTACGCGATTGCGGCAACATATTTACAATCAAAAGGAACCGATCCAAAATCAGTTTCCGTTGATGACTGGATGAGTGATCGACTCTCAAATATAAGATCGGAACAGTTAATGATGAATGAGCTAGGAGGTGAGAAATAATGGCAGATGAATTAAAACGTCAAAATAAACAGATAACTTTTCGTTTGAATATCAATATGCTTGTTTTAGGACTTTTATCGATTTTAGTATTTGTTTCCGTAGTTCAAACAGTGACTTTAGTAAATATTCTTGGTAGTGGGGTGACCACTTCAGCAGGTAAATCTAATTTGCCGGCCGCTTTAAAAGATATTCCCCAGCAGGTAGGAGGTTGTTAATATGGATTTACCAAAAATCATTATCGAAAAAGATGAAAAACGATATTTTTTATTAATGATCGGCTTGTTAATTATTTTTTTGTTTATTTTTGCCAATATTGTTTTAAGAAATTCGGTAAATTTTAACAAAAAAAATTTAGTCATCTCCCAAAAACAATTACTTTTATTAAAAAAACAACAGTTAAAACCGGAATTTACGAAAAAAATCAAACTCGAATCCAAATGCCCGGATGAACAAGCGGGAAATCCTGAAGCAGACTTAACGATAAAATATTTTTATTCTCCGGTTTGTTTTTGGTGCATATTGGAAGATCAACATTTGGATGAGCTTTTGCAAAAAGAAGGCCAGGCTTTCAAACTGGAAAAATATAACCGTGAAAACTGTAATGACGTTATGCAAAAATATAAATTAAGCTTGACCCCTGGTTTTGTATTTTCCACAAAGAAAAACTCTAAAGAATATACGGTTGACGGATATATTTCCAAAGAAAATTTAGCCAAAGTAATCTGCGATGTTACCAGTTACTGTCTAAAAAATGAAGAACTCAAACCTAAAGATGTCAAAACTCCAAAAGGGAAAAAAGTCATAATTAATTTCCAATAAAATAAAAGATGAACTATCTCTATGCCTTTATTTTGGGTATTCTATCAATCGTTGGTCCATGTACCTTTATCATGGTACCGGTAATTCTCAATAAAATAAAAAATTCGTTGATGGAAGTAATATATTTTTCTTCCGGGATACTTCTTATTTTTATTTCTCTTGGAATTGTTGCTTCACTGACAGGTATTGTTTTTACTAATTCTATTAATCGTCAGCTCTATTTTATCGCCGGAATTGTCACTTTGATTTCGGGACTGGGGATGTTAGGTGCCATTAAATTAGAACTACCACACCTGCAAGAGCCTAATAAGCATTCACATGCTTTTATTGATGGTTTATTGCATGGTGGTGTAATCCTAGGTTGTATTGGTCCGCAACTGGCCTCACTTTTGACATTTATTATTGCTCAAAGAAATTTGGTCAATGGAGTTTTGATGATTATTTTTTACGGAATTGGTTTTATTAGCCCGTTTTTTGTGTTTGGTTTAATCATCACCGACAAAGTTCTTCAATTTAAATTAATGAGACATATGACATTAGTTCAAAGAATTGGTGGGATATTAATGTTGGCAGCGGCAGTCTATCTTATTTATTTTTCATTACAGGGATATATATGAATATGAAGACCAAATTAATTATTGGAGGAATACTATTATTGGCTATTTTTATTATGTTATTTTTTAGCAATAATATGAAAAATTTTATTACAGAAAAACTTTTTCAACAGCTGCCTAATTATAGTTGTAGCAATGGGGGATTATGCATGAAAAAATATCTTCGCTTGAAAAATATTCCTTAAAATGATTTAATCTTTTCTGTGACTAAAATTAACAAAAAGACAGTTCATATCAAAGGTATGCACTGTCCTTCCTGCGAGATATTAATTACCGATAAATTTAAAGAAATGCCCAATGTCGTGCAAGTAAAGTCTAATTTTAATAAACAGGAGGCAGAAATTTATTTTACCGGCCATTTAGATCAAGAAATTATTAATATAAAAATTCAAAAGTTTGGCTATGAAATTGGGGAACGACAAAATAATATTGAAGACGAAGAGCCCATGAGCAAAAAGATTTTTGAGGCGGTTTTAATCACGGCCGGTTTAATCTTTATCTATTTAATTGCCAAAGAAATTAATATTATTCCGTCTATTAATATTACCGGCAATTTAAATTTATTAACTGTCTTGTTTTTGGGTCTGGTGGCGTCTATTTCCACCTGTATGGCAACGTCAGGGGCGTTGTTTCTATCAACATTGGATAATGCTAAATCAAAAATCCAAAATCCAAATGACAAATCAAATCCAAAATCCAAATATAATTCAAATTTTTCAAAAGCAGTTGCATTTAACGTGGGAAGAATTATTTCTTACGCGATATTTGGATTTATTGCCGGTTTAATTGGTAGTGTAATTATTATTAACTTCAAATTTGGGTCGGTTTTAACCTTATTAGCGGCGATTTTTATGATTCTTTTGGGTCTTGATATGCTGAAAATTGTTTCTTTCGCCGCCATTATTCCATATGGTGTTTCTTCAAATATTTTTAGAAAACTTGAACACTTACTTATCAAAGATCCTCATAAATCGGCTTTTTTCTTAGGGGCGATTACTTATTTTTTACCTTGCGGATTCACTCAGGCGACGCAGGTTTATGCTCTCGGACTAGCCTCGCCTTGGCAAAGCGCCTTGACGATGGCAGTTTTTGCTTTAGGAACCGCTCCGGCCATTTTATTCATCGGCTCCTTAAGAGGTTTATTAAAAAGCACTTTCTATCAATATTTTATGAAAATAGTGGCCGTTGGGGTTTTAATTTTGGGTTTGTATTATGCGACTAACTTTTTATCAATTTATGGAATTAATTTAGGATTTAATCAAATTAACAAGGGAACCACTTCAAATGTAAAAGTGGAAAATGGCCAGCAAATTATCAATATGGATGTTGTAAGCAGTGGTTATGTTCCCAATTATTTTATTGTCAAAAAGGAGATTCCGGTCAAGTGGATTGTCAATGGTAAAAACGTTTTTGGCTGTCAGGGTTATTTTGTCGTTCCTTCGCTTGGGATTCAAAAAGCACTAAACGAGGGCGAAAATATTTTTGAATTTACACCAAAAGATCCAGGTTCCATCAACTTTTCCTGTGGAATGGGAATGTACCGGGGACGAATAGAAGTAATTGACTAATGGTATATCCAATTATTGCTCCACTGATGACGTCAAAAAAATAATGACAGCCAAGATAAATTCTTGAATAAGAAATTAAAACGGCAATCGTATAGTAAAGACCTTTTCTTTTTTTGTCAAAATAGGTAAAGATGGTGGCGGCAGCAAAGGCGGTCGAGGCGTGGGCGGAGGGAAAGGAAAAATCTTTTTCGCAGACTGTTGTTGGTCGAGCCCTTTTGACAGTATTTTTTAATCCAAAAACGACAATTGACGTTATCCCCAAAGCAATGAGAAAATAAAGAATAAATTTTTTATTAATTTTTTCTTCGAAAATGATTAATAAAACAATAATAGCAATCCAGATTAGAATCGATTCTCCCTTCATTGAAAAAAAAGAAAAAAAATAGTCAAAAAAAGTATTGTGAGGAGTTAATTTAGCTAAAAAGTTTGTCAAAAAATAGTCTAGACTCAGTAAGAATGACATCCTTTATTATATAATAAAGACTGTCTTTAAGAAAAAAGACAGTCTTTAATGGAAAACATAAAGTTCGTTATTTTTGATTTTGATGGAACGATTGCCGATACCATGCCGTTTAGTTTTAGTAGGTCATTGGAGCTTCTTAGAAAAGAAAAAATTGACCTTCCAGAAAAAGAAATTATAAAAAAAATTAAATCGAATAATTATTTTGAATTAATGAAAGAATTCAAACTTTCTTGGTTAAAGATACCGTTTATGCTGCAGATCGTTAAACAGGGTCAAAGAGATCTTTACTCTCAAATTGATAAAATAAAAATTTTTCCCGGAATGAAGAACTTGCTAAAAGATTTAAGAAACAATAACTATCAAATCGGCATTTTATCGTCAAATATGCAAAGAAACGTTAATAAATTTATAAAAATAAAGCGCTTAAATTTTTTTGACATTATTTATTGCGAATCCAATATTTTAGGTAAAGACCAGACTTTTAGAAAAATGATGAGAAAATATAATTTAAAACCGGAAGAAATTATATATATTGGAGATGAAATCCGTGATGTTGAGGCATGCAAAAAAGTCGGTATAAAAATTATTGGCGTTTCCTGGGGGTTACATACAATTGAAGCTTTGCAAAAGAATGGGGTTGATTATATCGTTAAAAAACCTTCAGAAATCTTAAAGATTATAAATGAAAATTGAGTTTTTTCCCTTGACCACCGAAGCCTTAGCGAAGGTGGTCTTGTTTGTCAAAGGATACATGTAAGAGACGATAGAAAAATTTTTAATTTTTAATTTTAAATTTTTAATGACTTTTTCTAGAAACCAGGGGGAGATGTAGAGATAAAAAGTTATATTGTAGGGGTCGGTCACGACCGACCCGTACATAAAGTTTCTGTAATCCAATGTAAAAATGTCCCCGTAAACAATCTTGATATTTTTTTTGTTACGGTGAAAAAGACGACGAATATTCATTATTAAAATTAATATCGGATTAATTTCAATAGCAACAAACTTGGTGTTTAATTTTTGCTGATATGATGATTTAGCCGCTCCAAATATGACAATTCCGTCGCCGGCACCAAGATCAAAAACAGTTTGATTATTTTTTAAATTTAAAGCCTTAATTATTTTTGGCAGATCAGCCTGTTGGGAAGGGAAGTAGGGAATAGGGGAAAGTTTTTTTGAGGAAAATAGAAGAATTATGACAATTATTATTACTGTAATTACAGATATAATCATTCTTAATAAGCAAATAAACAAATAATCAAATACTACAAATAAATAAACAAATAAAATAATAATTAAATAAATTAAATCATTCAATTATTTAATCATTTATTTGCTTATTTGTCTGATTTGTTTATTTGTAGTATTATTTTTACCAGTTGACTAATTCTATCAATTGTTGTTAATATTATGACGGTCAAAAAATATAAATTTTTTAATTTTATATGATCCAACTGGTCATCGGCAGTCAGTGGGGGGATGAGGGAAAGGGGAAGATAGTTGATATAATGGCTCGGAATGCCGACCTGGTCGTCCGTTTTCATGGCGGCAATAACGCCGGTCACACGGTAGTTGTTAATGGAAAAAAATTTCCTTTTCATTTAATTCCTTCGGGTATTCTCCAAAAAAAACCTATTGTAGTTATTGCTAATGAAGTTGTAATTGACCCTGATGTCTTGATGGAGGAAATGGCGATTTTTGAGAAAATGGGAATAAATTTAAAAAAGAAATTAGTGATTTCTCCCCGCTGCCATTTGATTATGCCCTATCACAAAGAACTTGACCAGGCTTATGAAAACGCCCGGGGGAAAAATAAACTCGGAACGACCAAGCGGGGAATTGGTCCGGTTTACGCCGATAAAGTCAGTTATAACGGAATCAGAGTTTACGAACTTTTAAACTGGCCTTTATTTGTAGAAAAATTTAAGTTTCAGGCAGGCATAAAAAATAAAATTTTAGTTGCCTTCGGCGTTTCTCCGATTAAAGTAGAGAATTATTTACCAACCTATAAAAAATTGCTGGAAAAGATCAAACCTTTGGTTGACGATACTTTTTCTTTGTTTCAAAAAGCGATTCAACAAAAAAAACGAATCCTTCTTGAAGGCGCTCACGGGGTGATGCTTGATAATAGTTTTGGATTTTATCCTTTTGTGACGGCTTCCAACGTTATTGAAGGCGGAGTCAATATTGGCAGTGGAATTCCTTCAAAAAAGATTGACGAAATTTGGGGCGTAGTTAAAGCCTATACTTCAAGAGTCGGCGGCGGGCCGCTGTCTACGGAGTTGTTTGACAAAGTGGCCGATGTTATCCGCGAAAAAGGTTATGAGTATGGAACAACGACCGGCCGGCCGCGCCGGATTGGCTGGCTGGATCTGCCGGCTGTTAAATTTGCCTGCCAGTTATCTTCGATTAACAGAATTGCGATTACTAAAATTGATATTTTATCGGGACTTTCTCAAATAAAGGCATGTATTGGCTATAAATTAAATGGTAAAAAAATTAAATTTAGTCAATGCGGATATTTGGAACTGGAAAAATTAACACCGGTTTATAAGAGTTTTCCCGGTTGGAAAGAAGATATTTCAAAAATAAAATCCTTTAAGAAATTACCGATAAACTGTCAGAAGTACATCAAATTTATAGAAAAATATTTAGAAGTTAAAGTAAAAATTGTTTCAGTTAGTCCAGAGAGAAAAGCAAGCATTTTTGTTTAATGTTGTAGAGACGAGGCATGCCTCGTCTGTACCAATTTTTGAAAATTATAAATTGAAAATTTATTTCGTATGAATATCCGTAAGCAAATTGGCTTAACCTTTGATGATGTTTTGTTGGTTCCTCAGAAAACCAGTTTAGTTTCACGAAGTCAGGTTGATTTATCAACAAATTTAACAAAAAAAATAAAATTAAAGATTCCGATTATCTCGGCCAATATGGACACAGTCACAGAGAGTGAAATGGCCATTGCTTTGGCAAAAGAAGGAGGGATTGGAATTATTCACCGGTTTTTAACAATCGAAAAAGAGGCGGAGATAGTAGCGGCAGTTAAAAAAGAAAAACTATTAGTCGGAGCCGCGGTTGGAATAAAAGATGATTATATTGAAAGAACGGAAGCATTGGTCAAAGCGGGAGCTGATGTAATCGTTATTGACATTGCCCATGGTCACTCTATTTATTTGATTAAAGTCCTAAAAGATTTAAAGAAAAAATTTCCTAAAGTCGATATTATTGCTGGCAATGTAGCCACCGCTCAAGGGACTGAGGAGTTAATAAAAAGTGGGGCCGCCGCCATTAAAGTCGGAATTGGTCCTGGCGCTTTGTGTATCACAAGAATTGTTGCCGGAGCCGGAGTGCCCCAATTGACGGCTATTTCCGAGTGCGCGGAGGTCGCGAAAAAATACGATGTCCCGATTATTGCTGATGGCGGAATAAGGAATTCCGGAGATATGGTTAAGGCTTTAGCGGCTGGTGCTTCAACCGTGATGATCGGATCTCTTTTTGCCGGCTGTGATGAATCCCCGGCCTTAACTTTTTTTAAAAACAACAGAAAATATAAATTAACGCGAGGAATGGCATCATTCATGGCCAATCATGATCGCCAGAAAAATGATATAAAAGTGAAAAAAGATTTGAAAGAATATGCGGCTGAAGGGGTTGAGGCGGTTGTCCCTTACCGGGGCAATGTGGCTGATTTCATTAGACAGATGCTCGGTGGAGTTCGTTCTGGTTTTTCCTACTGCGGAGCAAAAAATATCGTCGAAACTTGGGAAAAGACAGAATTTATCCAGATCACCCAGAGTTCTTTAATCGAATCAATGCCGCACGACGTCGAGCAGATATAAGTGGGTGGGGAAGAAGTAGAACCTAAAGCCACTAGTTTCTAAGAAATGGTTTTGCGATGAGATATTTTCTTAATAAACAAGGAAGATTGGGTTTATAATAAATCCAGTTAAGAATAATTTTAGCTTGTTTGGTACTGAATTTAAGGCGATACATCGTTGATTTTTTTCTTCTTTTCCACGTTTGATTACTCATATTACCTTTAATATGTATTAGTTTTTGTATTTCTTTCCGCAACCACTGCGTATCTACTGATGTTAAAGTAACATGTCTATTATCTTTTGAAAGATTTCCGTCAGTTGTTATTATCCCAACAACATATGCCAATTTACTAGTCCACTTAATTTCTGTAGGATTTCTTCTCATATCTGAAGTTAAATTTCTTACTTTTCTCAATTATTTTGTGCCGGGAGAGGGAGTCGGACCCTCATGATGTTGCCATCACGAGTTTTTGAAACTCGCGCGTAAGCCATTCCGCCACCCCGGCTATTTATATTATATCAATAACTTAAAATTTTTCCCCTTGCTTTTTTTTATAAATCGTATAAAATATAATTCTCAGAGACTATGAAAAACTCTGAGATTATTATTAAGAAAAAAGAGAGGCTAATCCCCATTGCAGGGGATTTTTTTTTGAAAGACATTGTTTCCCTTGATCAGTTTGATCAAAAATCGATAGAGTTGCTGTTTCGTCAAGTAATAAAAATTAAAAAGACCCCAACAAAAAAATTGTTAAGAATTCTTTCCGGCAAAATCGTTGCTCTTCTATTTTTCGAACCATCAACAAGAACTTTCAGTTCCAATGCCTCCGCAGTCAAAAGATTAGGAGGTCAAACAATCGAATACCAGAATCCTCTGCAAACTTCTTCAGTTGTTAAAGGCGAAACTATTGAAGACACAACAAAAATGATTGAGCAGTATTCTGATGCAATTGTTATTCGTCATCCGCAAGTCGGGACCGCAGAAAAAGTTGCTCAAGTAGCTAATATTCCTATTATAAATGCCGGTGATGGAATCGGAGAACATCCAACTCAAGCCCTTCTTGATATGTTCACGGTTTTTGAGAAACATAAACACCTCGATAACATAAAAGGTTTAATGGTTGGCGATCTCTTGAACGGTCGGACTGTTCATTCCATCATTAAAGGACTTTCAATTTTTCCAAACAATACGCTTTATCTTTTATCGCCAAAACAGTTGCGTTTAAGCAAAAAAGATTTAGATGAAGCAAAGAGAAGAAAGATAAAATTAATTGAAATAAAGTCGTTTGAGGAGATTCCGGCCGACTGTCACTTCTGGTACTGGACGCGTGTTCAAAAAGAACGGTTTACTGATAAGCAAGAATATGAAAAATTAAAACTAAGCTTTATTTTGACAAAAAAATTAGTGGAGAAAAAAGCCGGAAAGAATACTTTAATCATGCATCCTTTGCCGCGGGTGGGGGAGATTGAAACGGCGGTTGACGCTGATCCGCGGGCAGTTTATCTGACGACTGAAGCGAAAAATGGCATGTATGTGAGGATGGCGTTGTTTAGTTTAATTTTAAAAGGTTAAAAGCTCGGTATCGAATTTTTTTATCTCCGTGGGAACCCTCCCCAGGGGAGCTCCCAAGTCGAAAAAAATTCAATACGCTCGCTTTTCTTAACTGAAAATTAAAAAGTTTAAAATTATGTTCGGAAAATTAATCTTAAAAGATGGCTCGGAATTTGAGGGGCAAAGTTTTGGCTATGAACAACCAAGGTCAGGCGAACTTGTTTTCTCAACCGGTATGATTGGCTATCCCGAATCCTTGACAGATCCATCCTATGAAGGACAGATTCTTGTTTCTACTTACCCAATTATTGGCTCCTACGGAGTGCCGGATAAAAAATATTGGGAGTCATCTCGTATCCACGTTTCTGGGCTGATTGTTTCCCAATATATTGATACACCTTCGCATTTTCAAAGCAAGATAACTTTAGGAGAATGGCTGAAAAAAGAAAAAATTCCCGGTTTGGTTATTTCCGATACCCGTTATTTAACCCAGAAATTAAGAGATCAAGGAGCTCAGTTATCAAAAATTATTTTTGATAAAGATATTAGTTTTGTTGATCCAAATCTGAGCAATTTGGTCGATAATGTTTCAACAAAGAAAGTTATTAAAAATTATCTATCCTACGGTCGTGGGATAGATAATAAAAAATCTGTTAAAACTGTTGTGTTAATTGATTGCGGAGCAAAAAGAAACATTATAAGGAGTTTGGTCGAGCGGGGAGTGAGAGTGATTACGGTTCCTTGGAACTTTGACATTTTTTCGTTGGATGAAAAATTCGACGGAGTAATTGTTTCGAATGGTCCGGGTGATCCGAAAATGGTTGATATAACAATTGAAACCGTGAAGAAAGTTTTGGCAAAAAAAATTCCTCTTTTGGGAATTTGTCTGGGAAATCAAATTTTAGCTTTGGCGGCTGGAGGCGATACTTATAAAATGAAGTTCGGTCACCGTGGGCAAAATCAACCGTGCATCATGGTTGGGACAAAACGTTGCTATCTGACGACGCAAAATCATGGTTTTGCTATCGGCAAAGTTCCGATGGGATTTTCTCCTTGGTTTATTAATGCTAATGATAGTACCAATGAAGGCATTATCCATAAAAAGTATCCGTTTATGTCAGTTCAGTTCCATCCGGAGGCGAGTCCGGGACCGGTGGACACTGGTTGGATATTCGATCAATTTTTGAAAAAAATATGAAGAAAATACTAATCCTCGGTTCCGGAGCCCTTAAAATTGGCCAAGCTGGAGAATTTGATTATTCAGGTAGCCAGGCAATTAAGGCTTTTCGTGAAGAGGGAATAGAAACCGTTTTGATTAACCCAAATATTGCCACAATTCAGACTTCAAGAGAACTGGCAAATAAAATTTACTTTTTGCCGGTGACTCCAGATTTTGTTACCGAAATAATTAAAAAAGAAAAACCTGACGCAATTGTTTTGTCTTTTGGTGGTCAGACAGCCTTAAACTGCGGAATGGATCTTTACAAAAAAGGAGTTTTGCGTAAATATCGTGTTCAAGTTTTAGGAACACCGGTATCTGCAATTATCCTGACTGAAAACCGGGAAAAGTTTGCCAACCATCTTCATAAAATTAAAGTGGCTACGCCAAAAAGCTTTGCCGTAACTACAGTTGAAGAAGGTTTAAGACAAGCTCTAGAGATTGGTTATCCGATCATGATTCGAGCTGGTTTTTCCTTAGGCGGGCAAAAATCAGGAGTTGTCCGTAATGGAAAAGAGTTTAGTCTTTTAGCTCAAAAAGCTCTGGCTTTTTCTCCACAGATACTAGTCGAAAAATACTTACATCATTATAAGGAAATTGAATACGAAGTAGTTCGAGATCAATATGACAACTGTGTGACTGTTTGCAATATGGAAAATATGGATCCGCTCGGTGTCCATACCGGTGAATCAATTGTGGTCGCACCCAGTCAGACTTTGACTAATTTTGAGTATCATTATCTGCGGGAACTTTCTATTAAAATAGTTAGAAGCTTGGGGATTGTTGGAGAATGTAATGTCCAGTTTGCCTTGAACCCAAATCCTAAGATAAACTCGAAACTCGAAACTCGAAACTCGAAACAAGTTTCAAATTTCAAAAATTCGAATTTAGAATTTGTTTCGGATTTCGAACTTCGTGCTTCGGATTTTAGTAATTATCCTATCGAATACTATGTTATCGAAGTCAACGCCCGTTTGTCCCGCTCTTCTGCCCTGGCTTCCAAAGCGACCGGTTATCCTTTAGCCTATGTGGCCGCTAAATTGATTTTAGGAAAAAGCTTAATGGAAATAAAAAATCAAATGACCCAAATTACCCAGTCTTTTTTTGAACCGGCGCTTGACTATATCGTCGTTAAAATTCCCCGTTGGGATATGGATAAGTTTAAGGGGACGACGGAGAAGATCGGCAGCTCAATGAAGTCGGTTGGTGAGATTATGGCCATTGGTCGGACCTTTGAAGAGGTAATTCAAAAAGGCGTCCGGATGCTTGATATTGGGGTTCAAGGGGTAACTGATAATAATTTTGATCTGGCCGAAGAGGAAGTTTTGGCCAATATTAAGCAGGCTAACTCAAAAAGAATATTTTTTATTGCTAAAGCCTTGAAATTAGGTGTTTCTATTGAAAAGATTTATGAATTAAGCGGAATTAACCCATGGTTTTTATATCGGTTACAGGAAATTATAAAGGCGGAACGTGAATTATCGAATGTAGGGAACAAAAATTTTTGTTCCGTACCACATTTATTAAAATTAAAACAATTAGGTTTTTCAGATAAAAAAATTGGGACGTTGACAGGTAATTCGGAATTCGTAATCCGTAATTTACGAATAAAAAATAATATCAGGCCATCTATCTTTCAAATTGATACCTTGGCCGGGGAATTCCCCGCCAAGACAAATTATTTGTACACAACCTATAATGGAAGTCACCACGATGTTAAACCGATTGGGGATAACGGAGTGATGGTTTTGGGCTCTGGGCCATACCGAATTGGTTCATCGGTTGAGTTTGATTGGACCTGCGTCAATAGCTCTCTATTCTTAAAAAAATATGGAAAAAAGTCAATCATTGTTAACTGTAATCCGGAGACCGTTTCCACTGACTATGATATCTCCGACCGACTTTATTTTGAAGAGTTAAGTTTTGAACGGGTAGCTGATATTTACGAATTTGAAAATCCTTCATCAGTCATCCTTTCGGTTGGGGGGCAGACGCCGAGTAATATTTCTAAAAAGATAGATAAATACGGAATAAAAATAATGGGGACAACAGCGACGGACATCGATAAAGCTGAGGATAGGAAAAAATTTTCTCAGTTGCTTGATGATTTAAAAATTAAGCAACCTGTCTGGAATAGTTTCACCGAAATGGAAGTGGCTTTAAAATTTGCCCGTCAAGTTGGTTATCCTATATTAGTCAGACCATCTTACGTCCTGTCCGGCGCCGCTATGAGCCTTTGTTATAACCCAATTGAATTAAAACATTTTATAAAAAAGGCATCAAATATTAATAAAAAATATCCTGTGATCATTTCCAAATATATAACCAACGCCAGAGAAATCGAATTTGATGCGGTAGCCGAAAAAGGAATCGTCAAAGTTTTTGCCATTTCTAATCATATTGAACACGCTGGCGTTCATTCGGGGGATGCGACGATTGTCTATCCGGCCGAGCGGGTACGATTTTTCAGCGGTACTCGGATGGTTGAAATTGCCAATCAATTAAGCGCCTCTTTAAATATAACTGGCCCGTTTAATATTCAATTTATGGTCAAGGATAATGAAGTCTACGTAATTGAGATGAATTTACGGGCCTCTCGGACATTTCCTTTTATTTCCAAAGTAACCGGAGTCAATTTTGCCGAAGTAATCGTTGATAGTTTTTTTGGAAAGAGTAAAGAATATAAAATCAAATATCCAAACTATGTGACCGTCAAAGCACCCCAATTTTCTTTTGCCAGAATGGAAGGCGCCGACCCGGCTTTAGGCGTTGAGATGGGTTCGACCGGGGAAGTGGCCTGTTTTGGTGATACGGCTGAGGAAGCTTATTTAAAATCTTTGTTTTCCACCGGTCTATCATTAAAAAATAAAACCGCTTTAGTGACGATTGGCGGAAACGAATTTAAACTCCGTTTTGCCGAGTCAATCTGGAGGTTAAAAAATTTAGGATTTAAACTTTATGCGACCAAAAAAACCCATCTTTTTCTCAAAACCAAAGGCGTTCGGACAAAATTGGTTTATAAACTTTTTGAAAAGGAAAGCCCGACCGTCATTGATCTGATTGAAAAACACCAAGTTTCATTGGTCATTAATTTGAGTGAAGATTATAATAATGAGAGTTCGTTTAAAAGAGTAATCACCGATGGATATCGGATCCGCCGGGCGGCGATTGACAATAATATTCCGCTTTTCACCGATCTAAATTCCGCCCGTTTTTTTGTCAATGCGCTGGATAAGTATAAAATTGAAGATTTAAAAATAAAAAGTTGGGATGAATATTTATAGGGTCTTGACAAATAAGTAATTCAATATTATAATCATTTCAGTTAAGTACAAATATGTATACTTTACTGAAACCAATACAAATACGTGAAGAGTTACTCAAACGCAATCTCCGTGTTTTTACTGGGCAAGAATTTACACGCATATTTCAAGCTTCACATCATTCAACAAAATATTTTTTAGAGACACAAGTAAAAGAAGGCTTTCTTTCAAGGTTAAAGCGGGGAATATATATGCTAAAAACCGATCAACCGTCGGAAGAAGAAATAGCCAATGCCATCTATAAACCGTCATATATTTCCTTCGAATATGCATTGGCTTATTATAATTTGATTCCGGAGATGGTATATACAATTACTTCGGCAACTACAAAACCGACCCGGCTCTTCGATGTCTCAGGAATAGCATATTCTTATAAAACAATTAAAAAGGAAGCGTTTACGGGTTATTTTTTAAAAAAAGTTGAAAATAAGTCTTTCTTAATCGCAGAGAAAGAAAAAGCCTTGGTTGATTATTTATATTTTGTATCATTGAAAAAAAGCCCAGAAAATGATCGATTAGAAACAAAAGGTTTTGATAAAGAAAAAATAATTTTTTATGCAGCTTTATTCAAAAATAAAAAATTAAATAATTTAATCGAAACTTTTATATGATTTCCAATCAATTCATTAAAGATTTATCCATAAAATGGCAGACAAGCGAACTAAATGTTCACCGGGAATACATTCAACACCTTTTTCTTTCCTATTTTTATCACCATCCGGAATCGAACAAAATTTATTTTAAGGGTGGGACGGCTTTACGAATTATTTATAAAAGTCCACGATTTTCGGAAGACTTAGATTTTAGCTCGACCGAAAGAACAATAAACAAAATCGAAGATATTATTATCGAGACAACCAGGGAGATTGAAAGAGAAGGAATTGTAATTGACATAAAAGAGTCAAAAAGGACGACGGGTGGGTATCTGGCGATTATTAATTTTTTATTATATAGTCGTGAGATAGATATTCAACTTGAAATTTCCCAGAGAAAAGAAAAAAATTTGAGTGAAGTCGTATCGATTGCGAATGAACTTATACCGCCCTATACCATTATGGCATTTACTCAGGAAACATTAATTGCAGGAAAAATCCAAGCTTTACTTGACAGGCAAAAAGCCAGGGATTTTTATGATCTGTATTATATTTTGAGAGCAAATCTTCTGATTCCTAATAAAAAAAACGTTTTAAATAAAGTTATTGACTTACTTAGTAAACAAAATATTGATTTTGCAAAAGAACTAAAAATGTTTCTTCCAAAAAATCACTGGGCGATCATTAAGAATTTCAAAAAAACATTGGTACAGGAAATCAGAAGGGTGATATAGAATCAAAGATTTGAAAATTAAGAGTTGGGATGAATATTTATGATTAAATTACCTGGCTTAATTGATGTTCATGTTCATCTTCGCGATCCGGGACAGACTTATAAAGAAGATTTTTTTACCGGAACTTCGTCTGCTTTAGCTGGTGGTTTTATAATAATTTTAGATATGCCGAATAACAAGATTCCAATTACCTCAATTAAGACATTGGAAGAAAAACAAAAAATTGCCAGCCAAAAAATTGTTTGTGATGTTGGTTTTTATGCTGGAAGTTTGGGTGAAAATTTGGAAAAGTTAGTGAAAATGGAGCCATATGTTTTTGGACTAAAACTATATTTAAATAAAACCACCGGCAATTTTATTATAGATGAGGAAAAATTAAAAAGGATTTTTACTTTTTGGAAAAGCAGTAAGCCAATTCTTGTTCATGCAGAATCAGATATGATCGGAAAGGTCATTCAACAAGCTGAAAAATATCAAAAAAAAATTCATATATGTCATGTCTCAACTAAATTTGAGTTAAAAACAATTATAAAAGCAAAAAAAAAAGGATTATCAATTACCTGTGGTGTTACACCTCATCATTTGTTTCTTTCTTGGAATGATGCTGACAAATTGGGTCCCTTTGGATTGATGAAACCTGAGATAGAAAAAGGATACAAAGAATTTTTGTGGGAGAATCTCAACTGGATTGATGTAATTGAGTCGGATCATGCCCCCCATACAATCGAAGAAAAAAATCATCCGCCAGCTGGCGAAAAGCCTCCATTTGGAGTTCCGGGACTGGAAACAACTTTACCACTTTTACTGACTGCCGTTTCTGAAAAAAAATTATCGATTAATCGATTAATCGAATTATGTTTTGAAAATCCAAAAAAAATCTTTAATATTAAGACAGACAATAATACTTGGATTGAAGTTGACGAAAAAGAAAAGTACATCATTAATAATAAAAATTTAAAAACTAAGTGCGGATGGTCACCGTTTAACGGTTGGAAAGTAAAAGGAAAAATAATACAAGTTTTTATTAGAGGTAAAATGGTTTTTGAAAATGGAAAATTATTAGTTAAACCGGGATTTGGGAAAGTTATCAAACCAGCATTGTAAATTTTATATTTTTATGTTACATACACCATATTATGATCCTAAAAAAAGTTATGAAGAAAATTTCGAGAA
>CAYWJV010000016.1:0-15906 GCA_964458735.1 uncultured Gammaproteobacteria bacterium
AGACATTTGATTATTTATTTGTTTATTTCTTTATTTGCTTATTTATTCATTAAATTTGCCTTTCCCTCTTCCCCGTCGTTACCCTTCCTCCCTGCCATTGCCCTTTATACTGTGTTCCTCCCCCATCGACTTGATAAAACTGGGCATGAACAATTCGACAGCCCATTTCCAGTGTCACCGGAAGTGGTCCTTCGTTTTTTATGGCAAAAGTCAGTTTACCACAATAGCCAGGTGCAACATTGCCTGTCCGCAAAAACAATCCTGAACGAAAAGTGGTTGTCCGCGGTTTAAAATTAATCGTAATATTCAATGGCGTATTAACTTTTTCAATCGTGGTTGCCAAAAGATATTCTCCTGGTTTAACAACATAAATATTTTTAGTTTTCCCCTTACCTATTCGTGACGGCCGTCCCATATAGGTATAAGTAGCGACTAACTTTATCTTTGGTGTCTCTCTCTCAAACTTACCTAAGAATGCTTTTCCACCAACAATTTTATAAAGTTCTCCCAGTCGCAGATCAAATCCGGCTCCTTCAGGAGTAGTTAATTCCCGCTTCGCCAATCCTTCAACTAACTGTTTTGTTTTTACCAACTGCAATAATTTTTTCGGTCCAAGGATCATATTTTCTTAAACAGTTTACCATAACTTAAAATCAAAAACGCTGATAGTGCCATCACGCTGCCATAATAAAAAGTGGCGGCTGGATTAATTTTATACCACAAAATCCCGGCAAGACCCGAAGCGAAAAAGGAACTAACCGCAATTACCATCTGATATAAACCAAAATAACTACTCGACTCTTTTTCTGTAATGAATTCGGAAACATAAGCCTTGGAAATGCCGTCAGTCGCGGCAATATAAACTCCATAGATTGGAAACAGTAACCAAAGAAAGATTGGATTTTTGATAAAACCAAAGAAAAAGTAGACCGCGGAAAAAATTAATAACCCTCCTTCAAAGACTTTTTTGGCCCCGATTCTATCAGCCAACTTTCCCATTGGCGTTGCCAAAACAGTCTGGGAAAGATTATATAAAACATAGGTTAAAACAACGAGTATTGTTGTTAATCCGAGATTTTTTGCCCGCAAAATCAAAAAAGCGTCGGAACTATTGCCTAAAGAAAAAATAATACTGGCAACAAAAAATAGCGATAATTTTTTGTTTTGCCAAATTAGGGAAAAATTGTCTGTAAAGTCTTTTAGGTAACGAGGAGACCCGTTTTGAGACAATCGCCTGGGGCCCCTTTGGGGTGAGGCGGTCGAAAAACCGGGGCTCCGAGTTAAGCTTCGATCCCGAACTTTCTCTCGCACAAAGAAAATCAATAATAATATTCCTATTATTCCCGGAATCGCGGCAAAATAAAAGATAAAGCGGAGATTTTCCTTAAAAAGATAAATTAAGATTAAACCGATGATTGGTCCAAAAACCGCACCAGCCGAATCAAACGCCCGATGATAACCAAAGATAAAGCCTTTATTTTTTTTGGTTGTATTTTGTAAAAGTAAAGAATCACGAGCACCGGTCCGCACTCCCTTACCTAATCTATCTATGAATCGGGCTAACAAAACCAGTGGCCAAACGTTGGAGAGACCGATCAGAACTTTTGAAATGGTGGAAAAACTATAACCACTGATCACAAACGGTTTGCGTTTTCCAACTTTGTCAGATAAATAACCAAAGATAAACTTTCCTATTGCCGCTGTGCTTTCGGCAATGCCTTCAATCAAACCAACAATCGGCGTTGAAACTTTTAAAACCGAAGTTAAAAAAATCGGCACAATCGGATAGACCATTTCCGACGCCACATCATTAAAGAAAGATACTAATCCAAGAATAAAAACGTTTTTAGGAATTTTATTTTTTAATTTATTGTCATTCATAAATTAATTAATTTTATTATAATAAAGACAAATGTCCATTCATATTTGCGACGCTTTCGTCGTTACCTGTATTGATTTTCGTTTTCAAAAATATCTGAAAAAATGGTTGGAAAAAAATATGGCCAACAAAACTTATGACTATGTTGGTTTTGCCGGAGCCACTAAAGACTTAGAAACAATCAAAAAACAACTTGATATCTCGGTCCGACTCCATCACATTAAAGAAGTAGTTTTGATTCATCACGAAGACTGTGGCGCATACGGACCGGAAAGCACTCACAACCGCCATGCCGAGGATTTAAATAAAGCCAAAAAAATAATTTCCGGTAAATATCCTAATCTCTCAATTTCTCTTTTCTACCTTCATCTTGATGGAGAATTTGAAGCAATAAAATAAACTTTGACTTCATGATAAAATTAGTCTATGCAAAAAGTCTTTGTCTACGATCCTACTGCATCGGATAAATTGAGTTCTGTTCGTGGTATCGGTCGCTATTTGCAGATTCTTAAAGAAAACTTTTCGGATGAGTTTAACTTTATAAACTTTACGAACTTTAAAAACTTTACAAACTTAAAGGATTCTGTTTTTATAAATCCTTTCTTTAATTTTCTTCAACCGCCTCCGACCCTCCGTCGTCTCGCCAAAAAACAGATAGCGGTAATTCATGATTTGATTCTTCTTAAATACCCTTCTCACTTCCCGGCCGGAATCAAAGGCTCTATATATACACTATTAAACAAACTGGCTCTGAAAAACTATGACCTAATAATTACCGACTCTGAGGCAAGTAAAAAAGATATTATTGATATTTTGAGCCTTCCTGACAATAAAATAAGAGTTGTTTACCCATGTCTTCCTAATAGTTTTATAAATCCGAAATCCGAAATCCGAAATCCGAAACAATTTTCTAATTTAAAAAATTCAAAATTTAAAATTGTTTCGAGTTTCGATATTCGTGCTTCGAATTTTTGCCTCTACGTCGGCGATGCTACCTGGAATAAAAATCTCGTCAATCTAGCCCGCGCTATTAAAATTGCCGATGTTAATTGTGTGTTTGTAGGGAAAGTTTTTGAATCGCTTTCAGAGGAAGCGAAGATACCTTTTTTGAGACAATCGCCTGGGGCCCCTTTAGGGGTGAGGCGGTCGAAAAAAACGGTATCGAGCTTTTCTCATTTTTGGCAAAAAGAATTAAAAGAATTTTATGAACTGACAAAAGGTGATAAACGCTTCATTTTTGCCGGTTTTATTCCTGACTTAGAGTTATTCAAATTATATGAACAAGCTTCAGTTAATTTATTACTCTCAAGGGCTGAAGGCTTTGGGTTTTCTTACCTAGAAGCCGCTAATTTTTCCTGTCCTTCCCTACTTTCTGATATTTCCGTTTTTAAAGAAATTTCTGCGGGAAATGCCTTGTTTGCTGACCCAAAAAATCCGACTGACATTGCTGAAAAAATTAAAGAAATTAATTCAGACAAAATATTAAGAAATAAAATTGGGGTTGATGCAAAAAAAAGGTCAGAATATTTTTCTCTGGATAAATTTAAGAAAGAATTCTTAAAAATATTAATGAGTTAATTTATTACGAGTTTAACGAGTTTGCGAGTTTATTTTTTAACTCGCTAAATAAGTAACTCGTTAAATAAATTAATTAATAATTAAACTTTAAATAAAATTCTCGCATTCTCCGTCGTTGCTTTAGTAATTTTTTCAATAGGAATGTTTTCTAACTTGGCAATAAATTTTGCAATTAACGGAATATTTTTCGGTTCGTTATATCTTACCAACGGCCGTGGGATAGATAATAATCGGGGCATAAGAAACGGCGAGTCTGTCTCCAAGACTAACATTTCCAATGGAACCGTTTTAATGAATTCTTGCTTCTCCTTGTAATAAGTAATGTCGCCGTCAACCCCGATGAACATTTTATGGCTTTGCGCAAATTCCAATAATGTTTTATCCGGTTCACAACAATGGAAAACGGTCCGACCCTCAAGTTTCTTATCCCAAACATTCTCTAATACTCCTAAGGTGTCCTCCCGGGCTTCCCGATTATGAAGAATCAAACTCTTATCATATTTTATCGCCAACTTTATTTGCTCTTTCAAAAATACTCTCTGCAGTTCAACAAATTCTTCCTCGATTTTATAATCAGGATACTTTGTTTTTTGATAAATATGACGATCAATTCCGACTTCGCCAATGGCAACGACTTTAGAATGAGATAATAATTTTGAAAGCGAAGATACCAAATTTTCTACGGTTTCTGAAGTAAGCGAGGGTTTCTGTTTTTGAGACAATCGCCTGGGGCCCCTTTGGGGTGAGGCGGTCGAAAAAACAGAAACCTGAGCTTTAAAAATCTCAAATACATGATGCGGGTGAATTCCCACCGCCGCAAACACATTTGGATATTTTTCCGCAATCTCAATCGTTTTTTTTGACGTCTCAATATCGGTTCCGGGAATAACAATTTGATCAACTCCCACTTTATTAGCCTGATTAATAACTTCGTCAACCCGTCCGTCGAAAGCTTTAAAATTTAAATGGCAATGAGTGTCGAAAAACATGTTATAATTTTATCATGACTATCTTCATTGGTGCTGACCATCGAGGTATTGAACTGAAAAATGCCATTATTGAATATCTTCATGAAAAAAATATTCGCATCGAAGATTTGGGTCCTTATGAATATGATTCACTGGACGACGCGGTAGATTTTTCTCAAAAAGTCGCCCAAGCAGTCTTACAAAATCCGGATAATCATTTAGGAATTGTCATCTGCGGTTCCGGTTGTGCGGTCAGTATAGCTGCCAATCGGTTTAAAGGCATCAGAGCCGGTGTTGCTATGAACGAAGATCAAGCAAAACATATTAGAGAAAACGATCTTTGTAATATTTTAGCCTTAGCTGCTGATTATACCCTTCTTGAATTAGCTTGCAAATTAATTGATGCTTTTCTCGCTTCAACTCCTAAAACGGAGGAAAAGTACTTGAGAAGAATTGAGAAGCTGGATAAGTGAATCCGACTAATAAATGTAGGAATAATCAAATAAACAAATGAAGAAATAAATGTATAAATAACCAAATGTCAAAATTAATACATTTATTTATTTTTCATCTATTTGATTATTTTTTTATTTGTTTATTTAATCATTTAGTTAGAAGGTTGTTGTGAAAAACTCCCCCGGTATCTGCGGATATGACTGAAAGAGAACGATTTTTTTTGATACTCCGGTTGAAGTACTCGATGTGGCTTGAGAAGAAATTGTTCTTCCTTGAACAGGAAAATCACTAGTCCGGGAAAAGAATAGACGGGTAGGCGAATAAAAAATCCGGACTAAAAGAAATTGACCGTCGACTCCAATATCTGTGCCGGGAACAGTATAAGAAAAACCATAATTACTGCCCGGAATACAGATTGAAGAACCGGTTGAAGCGTTGGTAATCCGAGAGGAAAGATCAACTACATATTTTTTCACCCCGCTTGATTTCACTAGATTTATCTCAATAGCCGGATTGGTCGCTCCTGATTCAAAACATATAGTAATATCCTGAGCGATTGAAGATCCAATTGTTTTCTGAGTTGAATTATAGTCACCCAGATAAAAAGTATAACTACCATCTTTTGGAATGTCGGGTGTAGTAAAAGTCTTTGATGTTAAAGATTCAACTGTGGCTGAGCCTTCAAATCCGGTGATTGAAGAGAGCGAACCGGTGCCGATTGTCACATTCTGGTTTTCTTTTAAGGCAACGTCAATGGCTGACTCGGCTGCCGCCAGGGCTTTTTGCGATTCTTCCTCCAATTTTGTTACTTGAGTTTCTGTCACTGATTTAAAAGAAATCGACAAAACAATAGTCATGACAGTCGCAAGTAACATAACGGTGATTAGGAAAATTTGCCCCTGTCTAGTTTTCATAATATTAATAATACTAACAAATAATTAAATAAGCAAATAACTAAATAAATGAAAAAAATAATCAAATGTATTAATTAAAACATTTAATCATTTATACATTTATTTCTTCATTTGTTTATTTGTTTATTTATACATTATAATTTGATCTATGATCTTGAAGGTCTACACTGATGGTGGCTCTCGAGGCAATCCTGGCCCTTCTTCAATTGGCGGAGTTGGTTATTTAAAGGACAAGCGAATTTTTGAGTTTAAAAAATCAATCGGTATTGCCACCAATAACGATGCGGAATACCAAGCGCTTATAAAAGCGCTTGAAATCATAAATCCTAAATCCCAAAATTCAAATTTCCAAAATATTAAACAAATACAGTTTTTTAGTGATTCGAGATTAATGGTTAATCAAGTTAATGGACTTTTCAAAGTCAAAAATGGAAAAATAAAAGAATATATTTTAAAAATCCGTTCGCTTGAACAAGAAATCAAACTGCCAATTACTTATCATCTTCTCCCCCGAGAGCAAAACGTTGAAGCCGATCGATTAGTTAATGCAGTTTAATCTGGTATTTTTTCTCCTGATTTTTTTCAACAATTCCTTCAATTTCCATGACTGAAATTGCGTTTAAAATCTCAGGAACTGTTTTGCTTAAGCCAATTGCCAGATCATCAACTGTCTGGGGATTTTTAGATAGAATATCAAAAATCAATTTTCCGATTTCAGTTAAATTTTTCCTGATATCTTCTTTTTTTTGCGGAGTAATCTTCATGTCAAACTCTTCCATTATGTCTTCAATTGAGGTTACCAATTTCGCTCCTTGTTTCAGTAAAAAATTCGGCGCCTGGGACATGTCCGAAGTAATTGGTGAGGGCGGCGCAAATACCTCTTTTCCCTGCTCACCGGCGCACCGGGCCGTAATCAAAGCGCCCGAGTCCTTCAACCCTTCAGCAATTAATACCCCACGGGACAAACCGGAAATAATTCTGTTTCTGGAAATAAACAAGCCTTTCAAGACGGTTTGGTCTGGTGGAAATTCACTGATAACGGCACCATTGGTTTTGATAATATTTTCGTAAAGGCCACGATTGGTAGACGGATAGATAATATTAACTCCGCAACCAAGGACGGCAATCGTCTTTCCGCCGGCATCAAGGGCGGATTGATGAGCAACTGTGTCAATTCCCATCGCCATCCCGGAAACGATGACAAATCCGGCCTCAGTCAATTCGTAAGCAAATTTTCTGGTTACTTGAATACCGTATGAGGTAGGTTTACGGGTGCCAACGATGGAAAAAAAAATTTGTTTTCCGTCAAAAAATTTCGATGTCGAGCTTTTTAAATACAAGCAAATCGGCGGATCGGAGATATTTTTCAAACTCTCCGGATAATTTTCGCCATCAACCGGCAAAACCGTTACACCTTCCTTTGCCAGCCGGGTCAACTCTTTCTCCGGATCAAATCTATTTCTAAACATCAAAAACTTTTCCGTCAGTCTAACCCCAAAAATCGGCAGCAGCTCTTTTTGCGGCGCTTCATAAATGCCCCGGACACCCTTAGGGTGGACTTTTATCATCTTAAAAGTCATCGGGCCAATACCCAGACAATAAGAAAAACCAAGATAATAAATAAGATCGTCCTTTTTCATAAAGAGAAAATTTTCTCCAATGCCATAATTCCTTTCCAAAACATTTCTTCATCGATATTTTCGTTCGGTGCATGAATATCACAATCGGCTAAAGTAAATCCTGTCAGAACCATGGGTTTTTTAAATGTTTTAGCCAATGTTGAGGCTGCCCCAATTGATCCACCGCTTCTTTTAAATAAAGATTTTTTCCCAAAAACTCCCGTAAAAATTTTATCGGTTGTCTTTATATATTTATTTTCTATATCTGTGCAAAACGGATTTAGCTTTCCTGAAGTTTTTAAGGAATACTTTCCCCCTTCCGGCAAATTTTTTTTGATAAAATCGCTTACTAATTTTTCTATTTCGTCGGGTGTTTGATCTTCAATCAGCCGGAAAGAAAATTTAGCCCGGGCAAGGGCGGGAATAATTGTTTTGAAGCCCTCTCCAGTATATCCACCACTCATTCCATTGATGTCAAAAGACGGATGAATCTTGGTCGATAGCCAATAATTATCTTTACTTTTATATTTAACTTTGTCATAAAAATGGGGAATTAAAATCTTTCTTGTTTTGCTATCTTTTATCTTAGAAAAAAGCTCTGACAAAATCTGAATCGGATTGTTAATTTGATTTCCATAAACACCAGAGTGGAGATCATTTTCACTTATTTTTATTTCAATTTCAAAACCAATTAAACCCCGCAGGCCAAAAAATATTTCCGGATGATCGCCTGTTTCCATGCCGAAATCCAATACATAAAAGGCCTCGATTTTATCCAAATCGGCTTTCGCTTGATTGATTAGATATCCAAAATTGCCACTGCCAATTTCCTCTTCCCCTTCAAGTATTAAAACAATATTATTTCTTAATTTCTTAATTTCTATCAATTGCCTTATTGCAACTAATGTTTGGATTATGTGTCCTTTATCATCGGCGACGCCCCGTCCATAAAATTTCCCGTTTTTCAAAGTCAGTTCAAACGGCGGACTGCTCCATTTTTCCACCGGGTCTTCCGGCTGCACGTCATAATGCGCATAAACTCCTATCGCCTTGACTTTACCATCTTTGCTCGATCGTATCAAAGATGGTAAATAACCAATGATAAGTGGCGGACAATTATCTCTTTGATAAGTCTTGACTTCAAACCCAAAAGATTTTATTTCTTTTTTTAGAAACTCGACTGCTTTTAAAATCTCTGAGTGACGATTTGAGTCAGTTGAGACTGATTCAATGTTGATAAAATTAGAAAATAATTTTAGTATTTTGTTATTCATATATTTATTATAGAATAAATACTATGCAAACTGTCCCCAGTATTCTTGAAAAAAACCCTCAGGATCTGTTTTTCCAGATTAATCGTTTATCAAAATACTTTTCCCGTTTTCAAATCGATATTGCCGACGGAATCTTTGTTCCCAACAAAACTGTCCAAATTGATGATGTTTTTAAATTTTTTGAATCAAAAGATTTTATGAACTTTATAACTTTACAAACTTTAAAAACTCTTTCATTTGATTTTCATCTTATGGTTTCCGATTTTAAAACTGATATCAGTAAACTTAATAATCTTAAAAAAATAATAAATATTCAACATATCTTCATTCATTTCTCTGTAATTTCGGATTTTGGATTTCGGATTTCGGATTTATCTCCTATTCCTATAGGCCTAACTCTTAACCCTGAAGACCAAGTGGATGATTTAACAAGTCATTACAATCTAAAACAAATACCATCAATTCAAATAATGTCAGTTGTACCTGGAGTTCAGGGAAATCCTTTCTTACCTAGTACGTTAAAAAAAATTGAACTATTAAGACTACTAGGTTATAGGAATAAAATTTTCCTTGATGGGGCCGTCAATGACAAAACCTTACCAATAATAAATAAACTAAAATTTAAACCCGATATTATCTGTCCTGGAAGTTATCTGACCAAAACAAAAACCCTTAAAAAAAATGTAGAATATTTAAATAAATTAACCTAATTGATCTAATTATTCTAATTGACCTAAAAAATGCCCAATTACCAATTTGCAATTGAATTTTGGAATTTGGTTATTGGGATTTTATTAGAAATTAGGTAATTAGTAATTAGAAATTTTTGATATGTTTAAATTCGTCATCATCCGCCATGGCCTGACCGAATGGTCCAACCGCTTTACCGGCTGGATCGATATTGATCTGGCGCCGGAGGGGATTGAAGAAACGAAAAAATATGCCCTGAAATTAAAAGAATTAGGATATAGTTTTGATCTTGGTTTTACTTCTGTTTTAAAAAGAGGGGTAAAAACTTTAGAAATAGTCCTTAAGGTTTTAGGTCAAGAAAATGTTCCGATTGTCCGCGACTGGCATTTAAATGAGCGAAACTATGGAGATTTACAAGGACAAAACAAAGCTGAAGCAATAGTCAAATATGGTGAAGAACAGGTAAAGGTTTGGCGCAGAAGCTATGACGTAGCGTCTCCTAACGGCGAATCCTTAAAAAATACTTATGAGCGAGTCATCCCATATTTTAAAGAAAACATTGAACCGGAAATAAAAAGCGGAAAAAAAGTCATTACTTCCGGTCACAGCAACTCTATAAGAGCCATTGTCAAATATCTTGATCAACTTTCGGATGAGGCGATTGTTGACGTTAATATCCCCTACTGCATACCTTTAATTTATGAACTTGATAAAAATTTAAAATCAATCAGACATTATTATTTGGCGACGGATGAAGAAGTAAAAAGAGTAATTGAGGAAATCAAAAATCAAACTAAGAAATAAATTCTAAAAGCGAGGTACTAGTATTTTGAGACAATCGCCTGGGGCCCCTTTGGGGTGAGGCGGTCGAAAAATACGGTACAGAGCTTCTATAAAAAATTTAGTGGCGAGTTTTTACAATTTATAAATTTTTCTTAAATACAATATGAGACTTTCTAAACGAGCTCAAAATCTCAATCCCTCCCTCACTTTATCAATTACCGCCAAAGCCAAAGAAATGAAAAAGCAAGGTTTGGATGTGGTTTCTTTTGCCGCCGGCGAACCGGACTTTGACACCATGTTTCATATCAAAGAAGCGGCCAAAAAAGCCATTGACGAAGGTTTTACCAAGTATACCGCCTGTTCAGGAATTATCGAACTAAAAGAGGCCGTCTGCGCCAAACTCCGACGGGATAACTGGCTTGATTATGAGCCAAAAAATATCATTGTTTCAACCGGTGCCAAACAAGCTTTATTTAATATAATTATGGTTTTGGTTGATCCGAACGACGAAGTGATTATTCCGGTTCCCTACTGGGTCAGTTATGAGGAAATGGTAAAAATTGCCGATGGTAAATGCGTTTTTTTAAAGACTAATAATTTTAAAATTAATCTTCAAGATCTGGAAAAAGCGATTACGCCAAAGACAAAAATGCTTATCTTAAATTCACCGGCCAATCCGTCCGGCATAGTTTACGAAGAAAAAGAACTGAAACAGATTGCCTCAATTTGTTTAAAGCACAATATCTATATTTTAAGTGATGAGATCTATGAAAAATTAATCTACGGGAAAAAACATGTCAGCATTGCCTCAGTCAATGAAAAAATTAAAAAATTAGCGATCGTTGTTAACGGCGTTTCAAAATCCTATGCGATGACCGGCTGGCGGATTGGCTATGCGGCTGCTGAAGAGGAAATTATTAAAGCGGCTACCCGGCTTCAAGACCACACCACCTCAAATCCCTGCTCAATTTCCCAAAAAGCGGCCTTAGCCGCGCTGAACGGCCCGGAAGATCATGTGGTCAAGATGGTCTATGAGTACAAAAAGCGCCGCGATTTTATGATGGAGCGTTTAAACCGGATTGATGGCCTGATTGCTTCCCGGCCCGACGCTGCTTTTTATGTTTTTGCCAATGTCTTCAAATTTTATAGTGAAGAGGTAAACCCTCCGAATCGGAGGGTGAAAGGCTCAATGGTGTTTTGTCAGAAATTATTGGAAGATGCTTATGTAGCCGCTATTCCCGGCGTTGCTTTCGGTGACGACCGTTATATCCGTCTAAGCTTTGCCACCGGCCTGGAACATATTAAAAGAGGCCTCGACCGTTTAGAGAAATTTGTCGAAAAGATAAGAAAATAAATGTAAGAATAATCAAATAAACAAATAAAGAAATGAATGTTTGAATAATTAAATGCTTTAATTAATACATTTGCTTATTTTTTTATTTATTTAATTATTTTATTATTTTGACATTTAGTTGGGCTTCTTAAATATTGAGATAATATCTTTGAAGTCAAAGGCGCCGTCGTTGTTAAAGTCAAATGGCAGCAGGAATTTGAATTTAACTTTATTATTATCCTTTTTGAAAACGACAAATTCTTGTCTGGGTAAATAATAAGGCTTCAACAAAACAACCCGGTAGAGTTCGTCCAAAGCAATATTCTGAATATTTTTTAGTTCGCCGGCTCCTTGTTTGATTGAAATATTTTTTTTCTTAAAAACTATCCTGTCATCTACGTCCCAAATTTGAATTTCATAGTCGTTTCCTCTACCCCAAGTTTCAAATTTTAAAGAGGGTAGTGGTAAAATATTTATGTTCCAATCCTCACTTTCCAAGATGTTTTCATCATTTTTTTGCAGTATAAATTTAATCTTTTTTTTACCTAAATCTTCGTTCGTTTTTAAAGTAAAATAAACATCCTTTTCCTCAAACGGATTGACATCTTTCAGGTCGTCAAACAAATATTCCGGTGTTTTTAATCCGTAATCCGTAATCCGTAATCCGTAATTTGAATCCTTATCCCAGACCGCCTGGCCTAAATTATTCAACTGAACTTTAAAATGATAGGTTGAGTGAACTACCAAATCAGTTGGTAATTGATAACTAATCCAGCCTTTCTCTCTTTGCTCCGGCTCGCCTTTTATTTTTGACATTGATTGAACAGAATAATATTGTTGGTAAAATTCTTGCCCCTCCGAAGCTTTAGCGGAGGGGGGCTTCCAGGAAAACTCTAAAAATGGCGGCCCTTGATAATCAAAGATAAATGGAGTCACCGCCTTGACTCGATCATCAGGTAACCATATTTGGTTATAAGCCGTCTGAAAATTATCAGCTATTATTTGTTCACTGCCCCGCTTCCATCCTGTCTCTGTTATAAACACCGGTAATTCTTTCGACACTCCCAGTTCTTTTAATAACCCTAACTCCCACTCATAAGTTCTGACCGTTCCCCGTCCAACCGCATACGGACTGCCGGAAAATCCGGGATTTGGGTAGGAATGAGACGCCCAGCCATCTATCAAAAATTCGAAGCACGAAGCGCTAAATTCGAAACAATTTTCAAAATTTGAATTTTTAAAATTAAAATTTGTTTCGAGTTTCGAGTTTCGAGTTTCGGATTTAAACATTTTGTTTAGAAATGCTTCTTCATCTTCAAGTCCAGGTGCCCAAGATGGAGCTGAAGCATCAAACCCGGCCAACATGATAAAAAAATCCGGATTTTTTTCCTTTAACTTTTTAGCAAACTCAAAAGAAACTTCGGCATAACTTTTTTCGTCAATCTCCCCACCCCACTCACTGCCATGATTGGGTTCATTAAATAAAATTACGTAGCGATTTTTCACGACCCAGTTTAAAGAATCAAGAAAATCTACCCAATCTTGAGCATCTTTTTTTTCCGGCCGTTGCCAGTTTTCGCCAACCGCCGAAGTGGCTAAACGAATTATTGGAATAAGATGAAGTGCACGAAGTTGATTGAATATCCCCTGCCATTTATCTTTATTTCTGTTTTTTTCCTCAATAATCAAGGTTATATATCCCCAATCTCCGCCGTTGGAATTGACTAAATCCTTAACTTTGGAAAATTCTTCAATGTTAGGTTGGGCTAGATGAATACCAAATTTATTATTTGAGTTAGCGGCAAAAACAGATAGTGGGGAAAATAGAATAGTAATTAGTAATATTAAACGATAAATCATAATGATCAAATAATGAAATAAAGGAATAATTAAATAAATGAAAAAATGAATTGAATGAATTCAATCATTAATATATTTGATTATTTATTTCTTCATTTGTTTATTTGATTATTTTTTTATTTCTACTTTAATCCCTGCTTTCTTAAGTAGTTCTATCCCTCCCAAATCATGGTGTTCTTTTCTACAAACAACTCTCACAATTCCCGCATTGGCTAATATTTTTGCACAACTGGAACAGGGATTGGCGGTTGTATAAAGAGTCGATCCCTTGGTCGATGAACCATGGTAAGCCGCCTGGATAATGGCATTTTGTTCCGCATGAATACAGACACAGCTTTCTTCATATTCGTACCCTTTAATTTCACCTTTGTCTCTTTTCTGACAGCGTAAACATCCTCCTTCACTGCAATTTTTTATTTTATGAGGAGTGCCATTATAGCCGGTAGAAATAATCCGAAAATCTTTAACAATTAGCGAACCAACCTGGCGGCGCAAGCAGTCAGCCCGGCTTTTAACTACATTGGCTAAGTTCATAAAATACTCATCCCACGTTGGCCTTTTATCAGCTTTTATCATAATTATATTATAATAGATGAGCCAATTTAAAGATCGTTTATTATTAAAAGCGCAGATATTAAATTTTTTGCGGTTGTAGTTTTCCGTCAAAAAATTTCGGTATCAAGCTTTTAAATTAAAATAATCATGTCTAAAACTAAGAAAATTATCAACAACCTTTTTTCCCTCCTCAAAATCGCCTGGGATGAAGATAAAAAATTTCTCTTGGGTTATTTTATTACCTCATTTTTATCTGCCATCTTTCTTTTTGTTGTTTTCTTTTTATACAAACTGATGATTGATCAAGTCTTTAAAAGTTTGATAAATAAAGAGATTACTTTTGTTTTTCTCATCGTTGGTTCTTATCTGATATCAGAGTATCTTTCCCGTTTTTTTACCAATACATTAAACTCTCAATATTTTGGATATATCCTTCGATCAAAATTTCAAAATGTCCTAACTCGTAAATTTATGGAAAAATTAGCTCGTTTGGACTTTTCCAATCTGGAAAACGGTCAAGTAAGAAATTTGATTGCCAAGGTCGAAGATACTTACAACTGGCGATTATTTGAAAATCTCCGGGTAATAAATTTTATGATTTATAGTATTGCCTCATTAATTCTGGCTTTTTTTGTTGCCTTAAGATTTAATCCTGTTTACTTAATTGCTTTGTTTTTTCTCTCAGCGCCCTTATATTTTTTCCGGGCCAAATACGGAAATATCTATTGGTCAATCTATACTAAAAACTCCAAAAAAATCAACTATCTCTGGTATATGCGCTATCTTTTCACCAATTTTAATACTCTCGCAGAAATAAAAATTTATGATCTAAAAAATTTTTTTCTTAATAAAACAAAAAAAATTCAAAATGAAGTCGTTGACCAATACAAAAAACCGATTATTAAATATATATTTTTGTCAACTTTAGCTTCCTTTTTTATTCCTGCGGTCATCTTTTTTTTCCTAAAAAATTTTATTAATCAAATTATCTTTAGTCAAAAGTTTTCCCTTGGCGATTTTACTTTTTTTCTTAATGCCATGTTTACTTTTACCGGACAGACATCCAGCCTCCTTGTTAGCCTCGGAGGAATCGTGGAAAATAATCTTTATGTTGATGATTACTTCAAACTTTTGAATCTAAAAAATAAAGTTATCAGCAATAAAAACGCCAAAAGATTAAAAAAAATTACTCCGCGGGAAATAAAATTTGAAAATGTTTCTTTTACCTATCCTGGAAGCAAAAAATTAGTTTTGAAGAATATTAATCTGACAATAAAAACCGGCCAAGATATCGCCATCGTCGGTCCTAATGGAGCCGGAAAAACAACTTTGATTAAGCTTCTTTTCCGCTTTTACGATCCCGCCAGCGGAAAAATTTTGATTGACGGAATTGATCTGAAAAGGATTAATTTCGAAGATTGGTACCGGCATCTAGGAGTTCTCTTTCAGGATTTTGCCAAATACTATCTGACTGTCAAAGAAAATATTGAGTTTGGCGATGAAAAAAACATTAGAAAGAAGAGTGTCAGGCAAGCTTTGTCTAATGCCCAAGCTAATGATCTTCTTGACTTACCGAAAAAGACCGATCAAATTCTCGGCCGCTGGTTTGAAGATGGAGAAGAAATTTCGGTTGGCCAGTGGCAAAAATTAGCGATTGCCAGGGCTCTTTACCGGAATGCCCCAATACTCGTCCTTGATGAACCGACCTCCAATATCGACGCCCAAGCCGAATTTAAAATCTTTAGTAATTTAAAAAAAACCTATCAAAATAAAACTTTGATTTTTATTTCCCACCGTTTTTCAACAGTGAGAATTGCCGACCACATTTACGTCTTAAAGAGCGGTCAAATTGTTGAGCAAGGTAAACATCGCGACCTGGTTTCTCAAAACGGTACCTATGCCAAGTATTTCAAGATCCAAAAGCAGGGATATGAATAATAAATTTAACTTCATGTTGACAGAATTAAATTATTAATCTATAATATAGAAAGTTAGAA
>CAYWJV010000017.1:0-15853 GCA_964458735.1 uncultured Gammaproteobacteria bacterium
TAAACGCAAAAAGGATCCCGTTTTTTGGGACCCTTAAGCCGACGTTTCTTTCTATTTTTTCGACGTTAAATAGATCACTCCAAAAGCAATAATCATCAGAAAACCCACTCCATAAAAGATCATTAAACCGATTGATTGGTTGTCAAATATCATAGCTTTCCTTTTTCGGCAAATAATAACGAAAAATAAGCAAAACCAATACAAGAAATTATACCAAAAAACGTAATTATGATTTTTGTTAAGTCAATTTTATTATTGAATATTGGGATAACCAAAGAAGCAAGAAAAACTTCAGAAAAATTTCCACTCAAATTTGACAAGGCTCGTAATCGATGTCTATTAACTTTATCCATAAATCAATTATATAGACGCTTTTTTATTTGTCAGTCGCTTATAACCTACAAAATCATAACATTAGATTGTTAGACGGTCGTATTATTAAGAATAGACAAGCAGAGAGAAAAATAACTTCATCATTATTAACTTTTATATTATAATCATTAGATATGTTTAAATCCGTTCACCCAGTTAAATCGTCTCCTCGAGAATTTAACAGGGTAAATTCTAATGAAAACTTTCCTGAGATGGAAAAAAAGTGGCTGAAACATTGGTATGAAAAAGGAATAGACAAAAAATACCGGGAAAAAAATAAAAATTGCAAAAAATATTTTTCCTTCCTGGATGGACCGATTACTGCTAATAACCCAATGGGAGTTCATCACGCCTGGGGTCGAACCTACAAAGACCTCTGGCCGCGTTTTTACAATCTTTTAGGTTACCGGCAACGATTTCAAAACGGTTTTGACTGCCAAGGTCTTTGGGTCGAGGTTGAGGTAGAAAAAGAATTAAACTTAAGAACAAAAAAGGATATTGAAAATTTAGTACCCGGAGATCCAAAAGCATCAATCGCTAAGTTTGTTCAATTATGTAAAGATAGAGTTTCAAAGTTTTCAAAAATTCAAACAGAACAGTCAAAGCGGCTCGGATATTTTGCCGATTGGGAGCATTCTTACTTCACGATGAGTGATGAAAACAACTACATGATCTGGAATTTTTTGAAAAAATGTTATGATCATGGTTGGATCTATAAAGGACGCGAATCGGTTCCCTGGTGTCCAAGATGTGAAACGGCCATTTCCCAACATGAAATGCTGACGGAAGATTATAAGGAAATCGTACACGAATCAGTGTATTTAGCATTGCCAATTGTAGAGACAAGGCATGCCTTATCTCTACATAAAAATATTAAACAATTTTTATTGGTGTGGACAACAACTCCGTGGACAATACCAGCTAATATTACTGTTGCTATCAACAAAAATTATGACTACTCATTAGTTGAAGGAACAAGTGGAGAATTGTTTTGGGTGGCTAAAGATTTGATTGACGCAGTGTTTGGTAAAGATTATAAACGAATTGTTAAAACTGTTAAAGGACAAGAACTGGTTGGTTCAAAATATGACGGTCCATTTGATCATCTTCCAGCCGTTTCAGAAGTGGCAAAAAATTACCCGGAAAAGTTTCATATGGTAATTGCCACTGATGATTTAATTCTCCCGATTTCCGTAACCGAAGGAACCGGCCTGGTTCATACGGCTGTTTCAGCCGGAGTCGAAGACTTTAAGCTGGGAAAAAAATTAGGTTTGCCTATGATTCCGGTGATTGCTGATAATGCTGACTATCTACCAGGTTTAGGATTTTTATCAGGAAAAAACGCTAAAAAAAATCCGAAAATTATTTTGGATTATCTACGGGAAAAAAACTTTGTTTTTAAAACTCATCATTATAAACATCGTTATCCGGTTTGTTGGAGGTGTAAAACTGAATTAGTATGGAAGGTGGAAGACGAGTGGTACATCGCGATGGATAAAAATTCGAAATTCGAAATTCGAAATTCGAAATTAAAAAACATGACTTTGCGGCAAAGAATGGTAAAAGTTGCAAAGTCAATCAAGTGGATGCCGAGTTTTGGACTTGAGCGAGAGCTCGATTGGTTAAAAAATATGCATGATTGGTTGATTTCGAAAAAAAATCGCTATTGGGGTTTAGCGCTGCCGATTTATGAGTGTGAGGGAGATAAAGGGTGTGGGGGGTTTGAGGTAATGGGATCAAAAGAAGACTTAAAAAAACGGGCTATTGTAGGCTGGAATCAGTTTAAAAGCCATTCGCCACATAAACCATTCATTGATGAAGTAAAAATAAAATGCCAGAAATGCGGGAAGACGCTTTCAAGAATTGACGATGTCGGAAATCCGTGGTTGGATGCAGGAATAGTTCCATATTCAACAATAAGTGAAGAAAATCAGGGGGAGCCATTATACAATAAAGACAAAAATGAATGGCGAAAATGGTTTCCGGCTAATTTTATCACTGAATCTTTTCCGGGTCAATTCAAAAACTGGTTTTATGCACTTATCGCCGAATCAACTGTTCTTGAAAACGAACCTCCGTTTGAACGAGTATTGGGTTTTGCTACACAACTTGGAGAAGACGGTAGGCCGATGCATAAGAGCTGGGGGAATGCAATTGAGTTTAATGAAGGCGCAGATAAAATAGGGGTTGATGTAATGAGATGGATGTTTGCCCGTCACAATCCGGCTGATAATATGCTTTTTGGATATAAAAAAGCAGATGAGGTGAGAAGACAGTTTTATTTGATGTTGTGGAATATATATAAATTCTTTGTTGAATATGCAAATTTGGATAAATATAATGTAGAGACAAAGCATGCCTTGTCTCTACCAGAATCAAAAAACATTTTGGATAAATGGATCCTGTCTAAATTTGCTACAACGGCTATCTCAGTTGAAAAAAACCTTAAAGAATTTAGCGCCAAAGATGCGGCTTTGGAGATTGAAAAGTTTGTCTCTGATCTCTCGACCTGGTATATCAGACGGAGCCGTGACCGGGTTTGGGTTAATTCAGACAACAAAGTCGATAAAAATACTTTTTATGGAACACTTTACTACATCTTAGTTAACCTATCAATCATCACTTCCCCTTTTATTCCATTTGTATCTGAGGAGATTTATACTAATTTGACAGCTAAAGAATCAGTTAATCTAGAAGATTGGCCCTCCTTCGCTAAAGCTTCGGAGGGTAAACCAGAAATAGATGAAAAGTTGGAAAAGGAAATGGAAATGGCGAGAAAAATCGTCGAAGCGGGGCAATCAGTTAGAAAAGTCGCTGCCGTCAAAATAAGAATTCCTTTAGCAAAATTAATGGTCAAGGTTGATTTAACGGTAAATATTAAATCAATACCTGATGAAATTTGGGATGTGGTTTTGAAAGAACTTAATGTTAAAAATTTAACGGTTAATAATAATTTTCATTATCCAAAAAAGGAAGTCAAAGTAACTGAGGCTCAATTAGAAAAAGAGGGAAAACTTCGAGAATTGATTCGTCAAATTCAATCAGAACGAAAATTAAAAGGTTTAAAACAGGATGACTTTATTAATTTAACAGTTCCAAAGGAATTTGAAAAAGAAAAAGACTGGATTGCCAAAAGAGTTTTAGCAAAAAAAATATCTTTAGCTGATAAAGTTGTTGTTCAATAATAATGATTATAATCTCTTCTCTGTTTCTTTCTATCTTTGGACTTTTTAATCTATTTGGATTAAATCAAGATCTTTTTTTCCGGCAACTAATCTACTTAATCCTTGGTTTTCTAGGTTATTATTTTTTAAAATCAATTGGATCGCATTTTTTCCGGATTAACAGTAAATTTTTTTACTGGTTTTTTATCGGGATTTTATTAATCACTTTTATCGTCGGGTTGGAAGTCAGAGGCTCCAAACGTTGGTTGAATTTTTATTTTTTCAATTTTCAAAGTTCGGAGTTTTTTAAGGTTTTTTTTATTTTATTTTTGGCTGAAATTCTGACGATAAAAAATATATTAGCTAATTTATTTTTCAATTTTATTAAAATTTTTTTATATTTTTTACTTCCTTTTCTTATTATTTTTAAGCAGCCGGATTTAGGTAACGCAATGGTTTATTTTTTTATTTTTATTACTCTTATTATGTTTTCAACCGTTCCAAAAAAATATCTTGGTTATTTAATTGGATTAATTATTTCTTTTACGCCGGTCGGTTGGTTTTTGATGAAAGACTATCAACGGGCAAGAATATTAAGTTTTATTAGCCCTCACTTAGATACTCAAGGAACTGCCTACAACATGATTCAAGCCGTGATTACTATCGGGTCGGGAATGTTTTTTGGTCGGGGTTTGGGATTAAGCACTCAATCGCGGTTATTCTTTTTACCGGAAAACACGACTGATTTCGCTTTTGCTTCATTGGTTGAACAGTTTGGGTTTTTTGGCGGGTTTTTTGTCTTAATTTTTTTTACTTTAATATTTATTCATTTAGCCAAAAAAACGATTTATTTTTACTATCAAAAAAACGAGGATGATCAGAAAAAATTTCTTTATTGTCTGGGAATCCTGACTTATTTTGTTTCGCAAACAATTATTAATCTCGGCATGAACATGGGAATCATGCCGGTCACCGGTATTGCCTTGCCTTTTATTTCCTACGGAGGGTCGTCGGTACTGGCGATTTTATTAGGACTGGCACTATTGCCATAAAATTTATCATTGAAGATAGGTTTTTTTTCTGTATAATTTATATCTATGGTTACTTACGCAGTCGTTAAAACCGGAGGCAAGCAATATTTAGTTAAAGAAGGAATGACAGTTACCGTTGATCAACTTAATGTTGAGAAAGGCAAGAAAGTTAAACTTGAAACTTTACTTAAATTCGACGAAGAAGGAAAAGCTTTTGAGTTAGGTCAGCCGATTTTAGAAGAAAAAGTTTCCGCAGAAGTAGTTGATAATGTCAAAGGTGATAAAATCAGAATTGCTAAATTTAAAGCCAAGTCAAGATATAGAAAAGTGAGAGGCTTTAGGGCGAGACTAACGAAGTTAAAAATTATTAAAGTTTAATGGCACACACTAAGGCACAAAAAACCGTTAAAGGAAATCGTGACTCAAGGTCAAAAAGATTAGGAGTTAAAATTTTTGGCAACCAGGAAGTTAATCCTGGCAACATTATTATTCGTCAAAGAGGTACTAAAGTAAATGCCGGCCCGGGAACATTATTAGGTCGCGATTTTACTATCATGGCGCAAATAAAAGGTAAAGTTGAGTTTTATAAAAAACTAGGAGAATCTTTCGTCCGCGTGGTGTAAAATGACTTCATGATCCAGGATATTACTCCGCTGTTAAAACAGATAAAAGAAGATAAGGATATATTCCAAAAGTCCCGTTTACTTGAATATTTGATCAGAGAAAAAAATCTCCGGGTAATTGATTTAGCAAATAAGATTGGATATAAATCTTCTTATATCTGTCATTTATTACGTCTTAAAAAAATTCCCGAAGTTGTGGTTGACGGTTATTATTCCAAATCAGTCAGTTCCAGCCATATTTTCATTCTTTCCCGTCTAAACGATAAAAAACAGATGATTGAACTTTATGAAAATATTTTGGGCGAAAATTTCACCGTTAAACAGACGGAAAACGAAGTGAGGAACTATCTTTATCAGGTAAAAAGCATTGGAAAATATATTAAGAAAGAAGATATAGAAAAGTTAACAAAGAAAATCAAAGAAAAATATCCAGATTTAAATGTTGAGATTGTTCAAACTAGAATCAAAGGGAAGATTATTTTTGAGGTAAAAGGGGATTTGGAGAAGACGAGTAAAACTATAAAAATATTACTTAATAGATTAATTGAAAATGGTTAGAAATAGATTGAAGCTAAAATTTACCCCTTGACACAGAATAAATAGTCGGGTAATCTGAAATTAATGAAGAAAAAGATAGAGGTTACCAAAAGACAGAGAGAACTCCTTAATATAATATACACTTGTATAAGAAACGATGGTTATGCTCCAACTTTTGAGGAAATGAGAGAAAGGCTTAAAGTAATATCAAATCAGTCAGTGATTGATTTATTAGCCAAGCTTGAAAAACAGCAACTCATCAAAAGAAATCCAACAATTGCCAGAAGTGTGGTAATACTGCCTTTAGCTTATAAAATATTAGGTAAGCCGCCGATAGCTCCGTTTTTAGGGATAAGTTCGGCTGGGGCACCGATAAATGCCATTGAAATTACCGGCAGTTGGCAACAATTATCCGATGACGTCTCAAAATTAGCTGACCAAGTCTTTATTTTGAAAATTTCCGGCGACTCAATGATTAATGCCGGAATTGACGACGGAGATATGGTACTGGTTAAAACAGAGAAAGAGTTTATATCTGGTAATATTGTCTTAGTTCGAATTAACGATGAAGTGACAATAAAAAGGTTTGTCTCCGATGACAAACCGCCCTATATTTATCTTAAACCAGAAAATCCAAAATACGAAATTATTCCAGCTACCGATCAGATGAAATTAGAAGGTAAAGTTATTTCAGTTTTAAAAGAAGGTTATTGGATGCCAGTTTTATAATTTTTAACTTTTAAAAAACCTTTTGGACTTTTAAATATAATTGTTATACTAAAAATAGTTTTTAACTATAAGGAATAATTAATATGACTAATGAAAGAAAAACAGAAAGCATTGTTCGCTCTCATTTTGAACGATTTAAAGATTTAGTAGAAATAGAGGAACAAGCCTCTGATATTCCTAAAATAAGTAAATTATTAAAAACAGCTTCAAAAAAGGGTGGCGGAAAAGGTAAGCCCGAATTTTTAATAACGTTTAAAAGTAATTCTAATTTACTTATTGTAATTGAATGTAAAGCTGATATTTCTAAACATAAAAGTAAGAGTAAAGACAAATTTTCTGATTATGCCGTTGATGGTGCATTGCTGTATTCTTCATATCTATCTAAAGAATTTGATATTTTAGCAATCGCAGTAAGTGGCGAGGATACTATACACTTAAAAATTTCCCATTTTTTACAGCTTAAAAATGAAAAAAAAGCTGCTCCGATTTTTGGAGACAAACTTTTAACGGCACAAAATTATTTAAATGGTTATTTAAAAAGTCCTGAAAAGTTTAGGCAAGATTATAATGCCTTATTGGATTTCGCTAAACATTTAAACGAGGAACTCCACTCAAACAAAATACCAGAAAGAGATCGAGCTTTACTGTTAAGTTGTATTTTAATTGCATTGGAAAATTCTGCATTTAGATCTTCTTATAATTCTTACAAAACACCGCAAAATTTAGCAAATGCTTTAGTTCAAACCGTACTTGATGAATTAGAGAATGCCAATATTAGAGGTAAAAAATTAGAAGATCTAAATATTCAATTTGGTTTTATAAAAACTGATACATCACTTTCCACAAAGGAAGATGTTTTAAAAGGTCTTATTGATGAAATTGATGAAAATATAAATTCATTTATTAAAACGCATGAGTATTTTGATGTTTTGGGGCAATTGTATATTGAGTTTTTACGTTATGCCAACAGCGATAAAGGCTTAGGTATTGTTTTAACTCCTCCTCACATCACGGAACTTTTTTCTGAATTGGCGCAAGTAAACAAAAATACAATTGCTTATGACAACTGTACTGGAACTGGTGGTTTCTTGATTAGTGCTATGAAAAAAATGATACAAGATGCAAAAGATGATCAAGAAACAATAAAAAATATTAAAGCAAGTCAGCTTATTGGAGTCGAATATCAATCTCATATTTTCGCGCTTGCAGTTTCAAATATGTACATCCACCAAGACGGTAAAACAAACATAACGAAAGGGAGCTGTTTTGATAAAGATATTATTGAAGCAGTAAAGAAAATGAAGCCAACAGTTGGTTTATTAAATCCCCCATATAAAGCGGACAAAAAGAACGATACTGAGGAATTAGAATTTGTTTTCAATAATTTGGAATGTTTAGTAGACGGCGGAACTTGTGTCGCTATTGTGCCAATGCAATGTGCCTTAGCTCAAACAGGTAAAGTTTATGAACTTAAAAAACAACTATTGCAAAAACATACATTACAAGCGGTTTTATCAATGCCTGACGAATTATTTTTTAATTCTGATGTTAATGTTGTGTCTTGCGTGATGATTTTTACGGCTCATAAACCTCATCCTAAAAATAAAGAGACATACTTTGGCTATTATAAAGATGACGGATTTGTTAAAAGAAAAATCAAAGGAAGAATTAATGCCTATGGTAAATGGGACGCTATAAAAGAAAAATGGATTTCCTATTTTATGAATAGAAAAAATGAGGCTGGATTTAGCGTCAGCAAAGTAGTCTCTGCAGAAGATGAATGGTGTGCAGAAGCATATATGGAAACCGATTATAGCAATTTATCAAAGGATAATTTTATAAATACCATAAAAGAATATGTATTTTTTAGTGAATTATATCTGAAATAATTATGGAATTAATTTCTATAGATAAATTATTTAATATAAAATATGGAGTCAATCTTGAGCTTATCAATCTTGAACAATGCAAAAAGAGTGATTCAAATTCCATTAGTTTCGTATCAAGAATAGAAAAAAACAATGGAATTTCTGCGTTTGTTCAAAAAATTGATGGTATTGAATCGAACCCGAGGTATACAATTTCTGTTGCTGGTGGAGGATCGGTTTTGTCATCTTTTTACCAAAAAGAGCCTTATTATAGTGGCAGAGATATTTATATCCTCATACCTAAAAATAAAATGACGGAAGTGGAAATGCTATTTTATACTTTTTGTTTAACAAAAAATAAGTATAGATATAACTACGGCAGACAAGCAAATAAAACACTAAAAGATATTTTAGTGCCAGAAAAAATGCCAGATGAATATAGAGATATTGAATTAGAGAAAATAAATACATTAAAAAGCGAAAGTATTATTGATAAGAATATTAATTTAAACACCAAAAAATGGAAAAGCTTTAAAATTAGTAATTTGTTTAATATTAAAAAGGGAGAGAGATTAAATAAAGAAGAAAGACTGGAGGGGAAGATTCCCCTCGTAACAGCCTCATCAAACAATGGTGGAATTTCATTTTTTATAGAGAGTGAGGAATTCAAAGAAAAGAAAAAACTTTTCAGAGATAAAATAACTATAGATATGTTTTTTAATGTTTTTTATCATAATTATTGCTATTACAGCGATGATAATGTGCATACCTTATTATTTAAAGAAAATTTTAAAAAATGTGATAATAAGTATGTGGATTTATTTATTACAACTTCTTTAAAAAAGATCGCTTATAAATATGCTTATGGGCGTCAGGTAAGAATAAAAAGATTGGAAAATGAGATATTTAAACTGCCAGTCAAAAATAATCAACCCGATTGGCAATTTATGAAAAATTATATTAAATCACTACCGTACAGTAAAAACATCTAATTTATCGTCCCACTAAAAAAAAATCGCTGAACTAGCAAAAAAATCCCACGAGACGAGAAAAAAGTCAAAAGAATTATTAGAAGAAGCAAAAAGAAAAGTTGAGGGGATGATTGAGAATTAACTAACGCTATTCGTTTGAATATTTTGACTTGGTCTGATATTTTAAGAATATTATGGCGTTAATTATTGTTGAATCCCCAACCAAAGCCCGGACTTTTAACTACATTTTTAAGTCTAAAGGCGAAGAAGATAAAAATAACTACTTTGTTTTTGCGACCATGGGCCATGTCCGCGACCTGCCAAAAAACAGAATCGCCATAGACTATGAAAAAGATTTCAAGCCCGACTATGAGGTAATCAAAAATAAAGAAAAAATCATCATGCAACTGAAAAAATTAGCCCAGGAAAATCAGGAAATTATTTTGGCGACCGACTTGGACCGCGAAGGCGAAGCCATTTCCTATCACATTGCCTATATTTTGGGTTATATCAGTGAAGATTGGCCAAACATTGGTTTTAAAGAGGGCGTTTCCTTAAAACGAATTATTTTTCATGAAATTACCGCCAAAGCCTTAACTGAAGCTTTAGCTAATCCGGAAACCTTGAGATTAGATTTAGTCAAAGCTCAGTTTGCCAGGCGAATATTAGATCGGGTGGTTGGCTATGAACTATCTCCTCTTCTTTGGAAAAAAACGGGCAAGAATTGGCTGTCAGCCGGCCGGGTGCAAACAGTCGCCTTACGATTGATTGTTGAGCGGGAAAAAGAAATAAAAGCCTTTCAAACAGAAGATTATTTTCAAATTTTTGCTGAATTCGAAGCTGGCCACCCTAAGGGCGTTCAAGTTAAGGCCAAGTTAATTTCTAAAGATAGTCTTCCTTACGAACAAAAATTTACCTTAAAATTATTTGCCGGTGACTATCAGTATACAAAAACCACGATTAATAAAGATAATGTTGAGAATATAAAACAGGATTGTTTAAACGATAAATATAAAGTCTTAGACGTTAAAGAATCAATCGATCCCCGTTATCCGATGCCCCCTTATACAACTTCACTTTTACAACAAGATGCTTATTATAAACACGGATTTTCTTCCAAGCAGACAATGCGTTTGGCTCAAGATTTATATGAAAGAGGTTTGATTACTTACCATCGAACCGACTCCTTTAATCTATCGGCTCGTTTTGTTTTTCCGGCCAAAGAATATATTGAGAAAAAATTCGGAAAAGAATACGCACTTGAAAAACCACGTGGTTTCAGAACACGTTCAAAATCCGCTCAAGAAGCTCATGAAGCGATCAGGCCGACAAAAATACTTGAAATGAAAGCGGCTTTTAAAGGCAAAAAAGAATCAAAATTAACCATCAATCATCAGCGATTATATACGTTAATTTTTAACCGGGCGATTGCGACCCAAATGAAAGAAGCCCAGATAAAGACTGTTAAAACCAATATTGTTTCTGACAAAAATTATTTTTTTGAAAGTAAACAACAGCAGGTAATTTTTGATGGTTTTTTAAAAGTTTTTGATCCATATTATGTCACCAATCACCAAACGATTATCAAGCTAGAAAAAGGCATTTCAATTGAAATAAAAACACTGGATGAAAAAGCTTTAATTTCTAAGCCTCCTCCCCGCTATAACGAGGCTTCTTTGATTAGGGCCTTGGAAGAGAAAGGGATAGGAAGACCTTCGACCTACGCGATGATAATTTCCTTAATTCAGATGAAAAATTATACGGAAAAAGATGGCCGCTACTTTATCCCGACTTCAATCGGAACTTCAATCTGCGACTATCTTTCGAACAGTTTCCCAACAATTTTTGATCTTTCTTATACAGCTAATTTAGAAGACGGATTGGATCGGATCGCCAACAAGGAGAAAAATTATATTCAATTATTGAAAGATTTTTATCAACCTTTTAAAAAGGAATTAGAAGTAGGAAAAGAAGATAAATCTGTAATTAAAATAGAGGATGATGTTAAAGGAATTTGCCCGGACTGCGGAGGAAATTTAATATCCCGTTTTTCCCGGTTTGGAAAATTTATCGCCTGTTCAAATTATCCGAAATGTAAATATACCAAGTCAATCGTCAAAGTTGTTAAGAACAGAAAATGCCCGCAATGTCTCGGAGATGTTGTGGTAAAATTTACTAAGAGTAAAAAAAGATTTTATGGATGCGGAAACTATCCAAAGTGCAAGTGGAGCGCATGGTCACTCTTAAAATTATGAAATACATATTTATTTCCGGTGGCGTGATTTCGGGAATCGGCAAGGGGATTACGGTCGCCTCAATCTCTCTTCTCCTTAAACAAGCCGGGTATCGAGTCGCTCCTTTAAAGTTTGAAAACTATTTAAATTTAGACGCGGGAACGATCAATCCGATTGAACACGGAGATGTTTTTTTGTGTGAGGATGGCACTGAGGCTGATATGGACATCGGCACCTATGAAAAATTTTTGGACGAGGATATGGGTAAAGATAACTTTGTTACTATGGGAGAGATTTATCAAACGGTCATCGATAGGGAAAGAAGATTTGAATATCTGGGTGAAGATGTCGAGGCAATTCCTCATATTACCAATGAAATCATCAACAGGATTCAAACTTTAGGAAAAAAGAAGAAAGCTGACATTGTTGTTATCGAACTGGGTGGAACGGCCGGCGAGTATCAAAACATTTTTTATTATGAAGCCTCAAGAATTTTGACCTTAAAAAATCCCGGTGATGTTCTCCACGTTCATGTTTCTTATGTCCCGACCCCGTCTCATCTGGGCGAACCGAAAACCAAACCAACTCAACTGTCAGTGCGGACTTTAAACTCAATGGGAATTCAGCCGGATTTTATCGTGGCCCGGTCGGAAAAACTATTGGATAAAAGGCGGATTGAACGGTTTGCTTTATTTTGCAATGTCCAGCCGGAAAATATTATTTCTAATCCTGATGTTCCTCATCCTTACGAAGTACCTTTAATTTTGGAAAAACAGCAGTTGGCCGAAAAAATCTTGGCAAAGTTCAATCTTAAAGTTGTCAAACCTGATCTATCAGACTGGAAAAAATTAGTTGATAAAATTTACGCCAAAAAATTTGGAACAGTAATCAATCTCGCCATTGTTGGTAAATATTTTGGCACCGGTGACTATCAGCTACGGGATTCGTATGCGGCTTTGTTTGATGCCTTAGATCATGGAGCATTTAGTTTGGGTGTAGACGTGAAGACTCATTGGATTGATGCGGAAAAAGTTGAAAAACAAGGCGTAGAAATTATCGGTAAACCAGATGGCTTGATTGTTCCAATCGGTTGGGGGGAACGAGGAGCTGAAGGAATGATCGCCGCGGCTTCGTACGCCCGGAAAAATAATATTCCATACTTAGGTTTATGTTATGGAATGCAGTTGGCCGTGATTGCTTTTGCCCGCGATATTTTAGGATGGAGGGACGCCAACACCAATGAAAATAATGCCGAAACGAAACATCCTGTTATCCACCTGATGCCGGCTCAAAAAAAATACATGGAAAAGCGGGCTTATGGAGGAACAATGAGACTGGGGGCATGGAACGCTAAGGTTAAGAAAGGGACGAAAGCATTTGAAATCTATGGAACGGAAAATACCAGCGAACGGCATCGCCACCGCTTTGAATTTAATGATGAGTTTACGAAAGATTTTGAAAAAAAAGGATTGATTATAAGCGCTCGGTCAGTGGCTGAAAATCTGGCGGAAATCATAGAGTTACCAAAATCAGTACATCCATTTTATTTTGGCACTCAAGGACACCCGGAATACAAGAGTAGACCGCTTAAACCACATCCAATATTTATAGCTTTCTTGAATGCTTGTAAAAATAAGCATTAACTGATAAAATACAAGCTATGGCAAATTCATTTCTTTACAAGGAAACCAGATATAAAGTCGGCGACACCGTTTCAATTGACTATAAACTGAAAGAAGGGGATAAGGAAAGAATTCAGATTTTTAAAGGGATAATCGTTAAAGTCAGGGGTGACAGCGAAGCTAATAGAATGTTTACGGTCAGAAAAATATCAAGAACCGGAACTGGAGTTGAAAAAATTATTCCTCTATTATCTCCTTTTATTGCCAAGATGGAGTTGGTTAAAAAATCTTCTTATCAAAAAGCGAAACTTTATTTTATTCGTAATTTAACTGAACAGGAAGTGAGAACAAAATTATATAAAATTCATGAGCCTTTACCAAAAAAATCTCGGTAAAATCGGCGAAGATCTTGCGCTGGACTTTTTAAAGTCTCACAGTTTTTCTATCCTTGAAAAAAATTTTCGCTCTAAATTCGGGGAAATTGACATTATTGCCGAAAAAAATCACTGCTTATATTTTATTGAAGTCAAAACCAGATCGAATTTAGATCATGGTTATCCACATGAAGCAGTTAATAAAAGAAAGATCTATCATATAAAAAAAGTGTCTCAATATTATTTGTTGAAAAATAACTACCCAGACTATAAACTGAAAGTAGGAGTTTTTTCAATATTAATTGAAGGAGGGAAAAAAGAAATTAAGTTTTGGGATGATATTGAAAGCTAGTTCGTTAACAGTTTCTAATGAAGGGGGTGAAAAATAACAAATGATTGAATTAATAAATACGATTTTGTTTAATTTTTTTAAGAATTTAGGTGCTTTTATGCCCAATTTATTTGGCGGCCTGTTAATCCTGATTGTTGGTTTTTTAATCGGTGGTATTGTCAAGCAACTAATCATGACCATCGTTACTTTTGCCAAAATTGATCTCTTGTTTCACAAAACTAAATTAATTAAAAAGGAAGAAGTGAATATTTGGACGGAAGTTTTATCTGAGATATTAAAGTGGATGTTGATTGTAGTCTTTTTGGTGCCGGCACTCGAAGTCTGGGGACTGTCAAGAGCGACCACCGTCGTTAATCAAATCCTTTTCTATTTACCAAATGTGGTCGTAGCTGTTGTGATAGCTTTTGTAGGTATCTTGGCCTCAAATTTAACTTCAGATTTAGTTCGCCATAGCGTCAAAACCATGGGATCAACCGCCAGCAATAGCTTAGCCGTCTTTACCCGATGGACAATTATGTTTTTTACGATTTTGGTTGTCCTTAATCAACTGGGCGTCGCTCAAGACTTAATTAGAATTCTTTTCACCGGCATTGTGGTCATGTTGTCATTGGCAGGAGGCTTAGCTTTTGGACTAGGAGGTAAGGAATCAGCAAAGGAGATATTGGATGAACTAAAGAGTAAGTTGAAATAAATTGAGATAAATCGAAATTAAGAGATTGAAATTAGGAAACTAAGAGGGTTTTTTTGTGGTAAAATTGATGCACTGGAGCGTTCGTCTAGTGGCCTAGGACATCACCTTTTCAGGGTGAATATCAAGGGTTCGAATCCCTTACGCTTCACCAAAGTTGATTTAGACTTTCACAACAATATAATCCTCAAAAAAATCAACGTACCCCATACTCTAAGTTGAAGTGTAACGCATTGAAGCAAAAGCTATAATTAAAATTATGAAAAAAATATTTCTATTTATAATACTTATTATTTTAATAATATTTCCATTTTATTGGTATTTTTTTGGGCCGGTGAGTGGTTCTAAAGAATTAAAAATTTTTATCATCCCAAAAAACCTCGATGGATTTAACCTTGTACAAAAACTGGAAGAAGGAAAATTTATTAAAAAAAATAAAGTTCTTGAGTATTATCTCAACACTTTTGTTTTTTTTGCCGATGTAAAACCCGGAGGATATAAATTGAATAAAAATATGTGGGCTTTGGATGTATTTAAAAAAATAAATGGTAAACTCGATCTTGTCTGGGTAAGCTATTCAAGCTGTCTTCGCAAAGAGCAGATAGGAGAGATATTGAAAGATGCTTTAGGTTGGACTAGTGAAGAACTGACAAAATGGAATACTGTTTACACCAATTCAACACCCGAATATTTTGAAGGCGTCTATTATCCCGATACTTATTTGATACCGGTTGATGAAAATGGAGAGCAAATAGCTAAAAGGTTGATCAACCGTTTTAACGAAAAGTTTGCCCCTTTTTCAGAAAAATATATTACTGCCAATATCCGCTGGGTAACAGGACTAAAAATTGCTTCGCTTATAGCCCGCGAGGCAGCAGGAATAAGTGACATGAAACTCATCTCGGGAATTATCTGGAACAGGCTTGATCGCGGTATGCCGCTTCAGATTGATGCCACTATGCAATACACCTTAGGAAAAAATAGTCGGGGAAAATGGTGGGGATCGATCGATATTAAAGAAAAGCAAAATGATTCACCATATAATTCTTATCTTCATAAGGGTTTACCACCGACTCCTATTTGTAGTCCGAATATCGATTATATTGAAGCAGTATTAAACCCTGAAGAAACCGACTGTCTTTTTTATCTCCATGATCATTTCAAACAAATTCACTGCGCCAAAACTTACGAAGAACATCTTCAGAATATTAAAGAATATTTGAACTAGAATTTTATGATAAAGTGTGAACGTTTTTAACAAAATTCGAACTCATTTCAAGTCAAGTTG
>CAYWJV010000018.1:0-15597 GCA_964458735.1 uncultured Gammaproteobacteria bacterium
AATGGCGGGTGATGATAATATATTTTTCCGTTCCAATCCATTTTCATGAAATTTCCAGTTTGCGTAATTCCTCGAGCAATTCCTCCATACCAAGCTTCGTCCCAATTGGCGAGGGTCAACCAGTCAATCCGGTAAAAAATAAGAATGGAAAAAAAAGCAACTAAAGCCAACAGTAGTCAGTGTTTTTTCAAAAGTTTCATTGGTGATTATTATATAATAATCTAAATATGAAAAGTGATATCACCGTCATTATTCACACTTATAACGAAGAAAAAAATATTGCTGATTGTATCACCTCCGTCAAATTATTGACTGACAAAATAATCCTCATTGACATGGAAAGTGAAGATAAAACCATTGAAATCGCAAAAAATTTAAAGGTTACTGTCTTCAATTTCCAAATAAAATCAAATTACGTCGAACCAGCTCGAGAATTTGGAATAAAAAAATCAGAAACCGATTGGATATTGATTCTTGATGCTGACGAACGAATTACAGAAGAACTTGCCAAAGAAATCAAACAACTCTTAACTATCAATTCTTCACTTTTAACTTATTTTAAAATCCCCCGCCAAAATATTTTTGCCGGTATTAAATGGCTACGTCATGGCGGTTGGTGGCCGGACTATCAAATAAGATTGATAAACAAAAAGTATTTTGTTGATTGGCCAAAACGTATTCATTCTACTCCGGAAATAAAAGGCGATTTTGGATATCTGGAAAATCCCCTGATTCATTATTTTCACGGAGATTTAACCAGTATGGTAAAAAAAACTGTCATTTTTGAAGATATTGAATCAAATCTCTTATTAAAAGCTAAAAAAACCTCCGGAACTAAAACTTTTTTTAGAAAATATCTGGCTGAACTTTACCGGCGTCTCATTAAAAATTCAGGCTTTCTTGACGGGCCATTTGGTATAATTGAATCAATCTATCAAGCTTTTTCAAAAACAATTACTTATCTTTTTCTTTATGAAAAACAAAACAAAAAAGGCCGCTCTTTATGATCCTTATCTTGACACCTTAGGTGGTGGTGAAAAACATATTCTCTCCATTTTAGAAGTTTTCGCCGAACAAGGCTATGAAGTAAATATTTTTTGGGATAAAAATCTGACAAAAGAAATTAAAGATCGCTTCGCATTTCGATGTATCGATACATCGAAGTATCTACCAAATATATTTAAAAACAATTCTTTCCCTTTAAAAACTTTAAGGACTTTACAGACTTTAAAAATTTTTGACTATTTCTTTTACGTAACCGATGGTAGTTATTTTTTTTCCGGAGCAAAAAATAATTTTATTTACGCAATGATTCCGGATAAAAAGCTTTATTCTTTGAATTTAATTAATCGGTTTAAATTAATAAATTATAAATTTATAACCCATTCCCTTTTTACCCAAAAATGGCTTAAAAAATTTGGAATTGAATCAAAAGTAATCATGCCGTATTTAGATAATAAATTAATTAATCAAAAAATTGATTATTCAAAAAAAGAAAAAATCATTCTTTCGGTCGGCCGATTTTTTTCCCATCTCCATAGCAAAAGGCAGGACTTAATAATAAAAACGTTCAAGGATTTGAAAAATAAATCTAAAGAATTTACTGATTATAAATTGATCTTAGCCGGTGGCTTTAAAAAAGAAGATCAGGAATATTTTGATAACTTAAAAAGATTAGCCGGAAACGATCGATCAATTATCCTTAAACCTAATGTTTCGCTTTATGAACTTTATGAACTATATAGACTTTCGACTTATTATTGGCACTTCACGGGTTATGGAATTGACGAAGAAAAATATCCTGAAATGGTCGAACATTTCGGCATCGCTCCGCTTGAGGCCATGGCCGCCGGCTGCCTGACATTTTGCTATTCCGCCGGCGGACCGAAAGAATTAATCAAAGACGGCAAAAACGGATTTCTGTTTTCTCAAGTCGATGAATTGATTGGTAAAATGGTTAAAATAGATTTAAACAAATCTTTAAAAGAGAAAATTGTTGTTAACGGAAGACAGTTCGTGAAAAAAAATTTTTCTTATGAGGCGTTCCGTTCTAAAGTAACAGAATTATTTAGGGTCAGACCTTCTACGAAGGACTGACCCTTTTGTCACTATGAAAACATACCCAATTTCAATCATTATCCCCGTTTACAAAAACTATGACATGTTCTATCGGTACTTGGAAATTAATAAAAAATATTTTATTGGTTGTGAGGTGATTGTAATGAATGATTACCCACTGGAAAATATTTTGAAACCTGTACAAAAAATTTATCCAGAATCTATTGTTATTAACAACAAAAAAAACTTAGGTTTTGCTGGAAATGTAAATCGTGGCGTTTTAAAAGCAAAAAGAAATTATGTTTTTTTAATGAATTCTGATGTTGTTTTAAAGGATAATTCCTTTTTAAATGCTTTGGATTATTTCAAAAAAAATCGAAGACTTTTTGCAGTTGGATTTGCCCAGATTGAGAAAGATGGAAAAATCGTCGGTGCTAATCGTGGATATTTTCAAAATGGTCTCATCAACCATTCCTATCTATCATCTAGTATCTATCATCTATTATCTAATTTCTGGGCTGAAGGCGGCTCTTCTATTTTTAAAAAAAAACTGCTCATTGACTTGGGACTGTTTGATGAATTATTTAATCCTTTTTATTGGGAGGACATTGACCTATCTTATAGGGCTTGGAAGGCAGGATACAAAATATTGTATGACGCTGATATTAAAGTCGAACATCACCATGAATCAACCATTGGAAAATATTTCGATAAATCTAAAATATTAAAAACCGCTTTCCGTAACCAATTAATCTTTCATTGGAAAAATTTAACTGATAAAAAATTAGTTTTTGAACATCTACTTAATCTTCCAAAATTAATTTTTATTCCGGGATTTTTTGATGCACTTATAAGATTGCCTAAGATTTTACAAGCAAGAAAAAAAGCGGTAAAATTGTTTAAGAAAAGTGATAAAGAAATATTAGATCAATTCAAAAGTTAGAAGTTAAAAGTCAAAATTTAAAGTTAAAATTAAAAAGTGATTTAACTTTTTACTTTTTAGTTGTATTTTTGCCTTTTGACTTTTGATTTTTGACTTATTTTTATTATGTTAAAAAAATATTTAACCCCAATTCTTTTAATAATTATTTCTCTCCTTTCTGTCACTCTATTTTTATATAAAATGAATGTTTCTCCTCCTGCTTTAAACGCCGATGAAGCCGCTAATGCTTATGATGCTTACTCGATTTTAAAAACCGGCAAAGACCAGTACGGAAATTTTATGCCTCTAAGATTCAAATCTTTTGGCGATTACAAACTACCTCTTTTAACCTACTTAGCCGTTCCTTTTATTAAAATATTTGGCCTGACTGAAGCCGGCATTAGAATGGTTAATCTTCCCTTTGTTTTTTTCTTTCCAATTATTATTTATTTCTTAACTCAAGAGTTGTTTAACAAAAAAAACGTTTCATTACTCGCAGCTTTTTTATCCGCCTTTGCGCCTGGCTTACAACTTCTTGGCCGCCAAGCCCATGAGGGATTTTTAACTGCTTTTTTTTTAACACTCCTCGCTTATCTTTTTATCAGATTAATTAAAAAGTCTTCAATAATTAATTATTCGTTATTTTTTATTACTTTTTTAGTTAGCTTATTTGGCTATCATTTTTCCCGTCTCTGGGCTGGTTTTTATTTTCTTTTATTTTTATTTTTTACTTTCAAAAAAAAGTTGTCAAAATTGACTGTCTTAATATTTATTGTGGTCATACTTCTTTTTGGCATTACCGATCTTATCTATAAACCCACTCGCATTCAAAACTTATTATTTTTTAACAACATTGGTTTCTCTTTAAAAATTAATGAACTACGTAGTGAAGGAGGTAGTCGTTTATTCTATAATAAATTAACCGTTGGAGCCAAAGATTTATCGTTTGAATATCTAAAGTACTTTTCACCACAATTTTTAGTTATTAACGGTGACGAAAACACCCGTTTTGGATTTCCTGGCGTCTCACCAATTACTATTCTTGAATATTTATTTATTTTTATTGGGTTGTATTATTTATTTAAAAACAAAGAAAAATGGCGTTATTTAATTTTATCAATGCTTCTTTTTTCTCCCGTCTCCGCTGCTTTATCATGGGCGGGAGAATCGATTACCCGCTCAATCTTCATTTTTATACCAATCTTAATAATTGTTGCTTATGGAGTTATTAATTTTGTTAATAAAAAATATATATTCTATTTGTTTCTTGTTCCTTGTTTCTTGTTTTTTAATTTTTATTCATGGGATTTCTATCTCAATCACTATCCAAAAAGAGCTGTTGTTCTTCGTAGTTGGCAAGCCGGATATAAAGAATTATCAAACTATATTAAGACAAACTATAATCGCTTTGACAAATTTTATATCACCAAAAAAAATGGCCAACCATATATCTATCTTCTTTTCTATCTCCAATACCCACCAGAAATTTATCAAAAAGAATCTTTTTTATCCTCTGCCGATCAATATGGTTTTGGTCAAGTAGAAAAATTTGATAAATTTATCTTTGATTTACCCAAAACAAATAATTTAAAAAATTCCGTTGTTATTGGTTTTCCTGACGACTTTTCAGACATTGAGAAACCGTATTTAAAAGAGATAAAAGTAGGAACGGAGACTATTTTTTATATTAAAGAAAGGGCAACAACGACGTTATAAAAAGCATGAATTAAAATCGGCACGGCCAAACTTTTCCGCTGTAACATAATTAATCCCGTTACCATACTTAAAAGTAAGTCTGTCACCATAAATATCAAAAGCATACTGCCATTAATTTTATTGCTGGCAAAAAGAATCGGTACGTGCAAAAAGAAAAATAAAATACTGGCAAAAAAAGCCGATGAATAAGCATTTTTTGATTCTTCATAAAGCCGTTTCAAAACAAATCCGCGGGAAAGAATTTCTTCAGTAATACCGGTTGCTAAAGCGGTAATAAAAATCAATGCTAATTGATTAAAACCGGGGAAATTAGCAAACAGTCCGACTTTTTTAAACCTCAGATAAACAGACAACAACGCTGTTAATAAAAGAATTAGCCCCACTCCAAGACTGATGAAAAACTCCTTTAAAAAAACTTTAGGATTCTTATTCAAATATAGACTGGAAAGAATTTCTTTTTTCTCTACCCATTTAATATAAACAAAAACCGGTAAAACAAATACAGCAGGTTTGGCAATAAACTCGTCAAACCATTCCGGAAGTTTAAGATATGTCCGGTAAACACTCCAAATAATTAGAATTACCGCCCAAAGATTTAAGGCCTTTTGTGTTGAGGAAATTTTTTTGTCTTTCATAAAACTATTATTCCAGAAAATCTTTTAATTTTCGAGCTCTGGTCGGGTGTTTGAGTTTTCTGATGGCTTTAGCCTCAATTTGACGAATTCGCTCCCGGGTTACTTTAAACTCTTTCCCAACTTCCTCCAGTGTCTTTGGCTTTCCATCCTCCAAACCAAAACGCATAACTAAAACTTTTTTTTCCCGCGGAGACAAAGTCTCAAGTACTTTATTCAAGGCATCTTTTAAAAGTTCTCTCGACACTTTATCATAAAGAGATGGTTGATTAGTATCGGCAACAAATTGTTCAAGAGTTGCTTCCTTATCATCACCGACCGGAGTAGATAGAGATCTTGGCTGCTGGGAAATTTTCATTAAATTTTCAATTTCCGGAACCGTCATTAGCATTTCTTTAGCAGTTTCTTTAACGAGTGGTTCTCTGCCTAGTTTTTGTGTTAATCGTCTTTGCGTTTTATAAAAACGGTTAATATGATCAATCATATGAACTGGAATTCTGATTGTCCTTGACTGGTCGGCAATGGCTCTTGTGATCGCCTGCCTAATCCACCAAGTGGCATAAGTAGAAAATTTATATCCCCGTCGCCAGTCATACTTTTCCACTCCGCGTATTAAACCTTTATTACCTTCCTGAATTAAATCTAAGAAAGATAACCTTCTTCCCAAATATTTTTTGGCAATTGAAACGACTAGTCGAAGATTAGCTTTAGTCAATTTATCTTTAGCGTCTTTACTGCCTTTTTCGTATTTTTTTGCCAGATCAATTTCATCCACAAATTTAAGTAAGGGAGTTTTTCCAATTTCCTTGAGATACATTTTTATCGGATCAAGTGACTCGCCGTGCTTTAAAATTACTAAATGTTCCAGTTCTTTTTCAATCTCTTCGACTGACTTTTGCGATTCGTTTTCGTCTCGAGTCGAGATTGTCTCAAATATATCAATTCCCATTTTTAAAGCATTATCAAAAAATCCATCAATTTCCCTAATATGTTTTTCCGGATCAGAATAAATTAATAAAATATCATCTTGAACTAAAAATCCGTCCTCTCGTCCCTGGCTAATTAATTCTTTTAAAGACTTTGGTAGGTGATGCTTCAACATATGTTGTTACTATTCTATAAAGAAATTAGTTTTTTTTCTACTTCTTTTAAACCTTCCGAGATTTTCTTTAGTTGTTTTTTCTTTTCGACGCTCTCATCCTCAGAAAGTAACTTTTTTATTTTTCTCTTAAAATAATATTTCTTAATTTCATAAATTAACCGGTCTAAGCTTGCGTCAGATAAATTATGATCGATAGACGCAAAAAGAAATATTTCATCAAATATCGGCCGTAACTCATCCGGTAAGTTTTTACCAAACTGATTAATATCAATTTTTTTATTTTCTTCTATTTCGTCAAAAAAGAAACGGCTAATTTTTTCATATGAAGGATGTAAAAAATATTCCGGCTTTAAAATATTAAAAAATTTGTGATAAATTTCTTTTGAATCTTCACTTTGAAAAACAACGCTTAAAATATATTTATCAATTGTTAATTCCCGACTGTCTTCAACCGGTTTATTGTACTTAATTTTATTCAAAGATAGTTGTTTCTTTTTTCGTTTTAACTGACTAATTAAATTTTCAACAGTGACTTCAGAAACTTCAAGAATACTGGCTAATTTTTTAATATAAAAAGTCCTGACGATTGGATTCCCGATTTTTTCAACCATCGGAATTACTTCTTCGCCAATCTTTTTTTTAGCAAAGGCTGATTCTTCCGGATATTTTTTCTGGGCTGTTTCAATTAAAAAATCATAAATTGGTATTGGTTTAGCAATTAATTTCTTAAATTGAGCCGGATCTTTTTTTAAGGCTTCGTCGGGATCTTTAGCATAATCAATCATCACCACTCTTATTTCAAAGTCAAACTTTTCCGCTTCATCAATTCCCCGTTTAATCGATTCAATACCAGCCGGATCGGCATCCATCATTAAAGTAATTTTGTCGGTATAACGTTTTAGTAACATTAACTGTTCATTAGTTAAGGCGCTTCCTTTGACCGCCACAAAATTAGAATATCCGTGTTGAAAAGGCATAATCATATCAAGTTCACCCTCAACAATATAAACATTCTTTTGTTTTTTTATTTCTTCAATAGCCAAATTAATTCCGAAAAGGCATTCTCTTTTATGGTAAATTGGAGTTTCAGGAGTATTAACATATTTCGCTTCTTTCTCACTTCCATCTAAAATTCTTCCGGAAAAACCAAGAACATTATTCCGGCTGTCCTTAAGGGGAAACATGAGGCGGCCGCGAAATCGATCATAATAACTACCTCTTTCGTTTTTAACTAATAAACCGTTTTCCGTCATTTCTTCTTCTTCATATTTCTTTTTTTTCAAAAATAATTTTAAAGAGTCCCAGGAAGACGGCGAATAACCAAGTTGAAATTTGTCAACGATTGACTGATTTAAAGCTCTATCCTTCAAGTATTGACTGGCTTTTTTTCCAAAAGCGGTTTTATTTAGGATATAGTGGAAAAATTCGCTGGCCAGCTGATTCATTCCTAAATATTTTTCTTTTTTCTGCCAAATTTTATCTTCAAAACTAATCTTATTTAACTTAATTCCAGTTTTTTTGGCTAATTCTCTTAAAGCCTCAATAAAAGTAATATTTTCCCATTTCATTAAAAACTTAATCACGTCACCGCCGTCGCCACAAGCACCAAAACAATGCCAAATACCGCGCTCTGGAGAAACAACAAAAGAAGGGCTTTTTTCCTGATGAAACGGGCAGACGGCCTTGAAGTTACGACCGGCTTTTTTTAAAGTAATAAAACTACCAATAAACTCAACAATATTAATCTTTTTTTTGATCTCTTCAATCGGGTTTTCCATTCATCCCTATTCTATCACGCTTGAATCGAATTTAGTTGATATTTAATCTTTAATCTTTTATATTTATCCTATGATCTATCTTTATTTCGACCGCAACACGATTAAACTCCTTTATCTTAAAAAAACCATTCTTGGCCAGCAGGAAACTCTATATCAGCAAAAAACTTATGGATCTGACTTAATTGATAAAGGAAAAATTACCAATATTGATCTATTAGCATCGGCAATCAAGGAAGTAATTTCTTCATCAAATAAACCTGTCAATGAAGATCAGGTTTGTCTTATTCTTCCTCAAGAGTTTTTTAACTTCTTTCGTACGACCGTTCCTTCCGATATTGCCGCCTCAGCTCTTAATTCTTTTATCGGTGATAAAGCCCGCTCAATTTTACCGGTTGATAATACTGATTTAGCTAGTGATTTTTTTATTCAGGAATCGGAAAATGAAAAAATCGTCACTTATTTTGGCATCAACCAAGAAACTCTCCTTAATCTCAAACAGGCAATGACTTTGATTGATTTTAAAATCAACTCGATTATTCCCGATACCATGGCTTACTTTAAATTGTTTGAAAAAACTCTGCGAAAAGAAAAAAAAGAAACTATTCTTTATGCTGAATTGGGGCCGGATATTTTAAGCGGATATTTATTTGACTCTTGTGGACTGATTGACGACGAAAAAATATCAATTAAATATTTGGAAACCGACAAAATTGCCGATGTTCTCAAAGCAAAAATCGATGAAATTGCCACTGATAAAAAAAAGATTAACCGGATTATTATCTCCGGAGAAAAATCAGATAATATCCGCCAAGATACTTTTACAAAATCAGTTGGTGTCTGGACCAATCCACTGAAGCGAATCGTCCCAACTTTTTATGAAGAATATTTAAAAATGCTCATTCCTAAAGACGGAAAGGCTTTCCCAATTTTAACCTATGATGTCTGTTTCGGTGCTTTTATTTTATCTGAGGAAAACAAAAGTTTTTCTCTTTTGAAAAACGGTATTAATTTGAATAAAAATAAAATTTTATTACCAAAAATTAAAATGCCAAAAAAAGAAACCATGCTCTTTATTAGTTCTTTTGTTGTTTCATTTTTACTTTTTATCTTAATTTCCAAATTTAAAATTAATTTTAAACTACCTACCTTTATATCCAAATCTAACAAAATCATTAACGTCTCTCCAACTATCGTTCCACCGCCGGCAACTCCTACCCCTAACTTTAAAAAAGAAGATGTAAAAATAAAAATTCTTAATGGCTCCGGGCTCAAAGGTAAAGCAACGGAAATAAAAGAAATTCTCAAAAATAAAGGTTATACGGAAATCGTTACCGGCAATGCCGATAACTTTAATTTCAAAATAACCGAGATTCAGGTAAAAAAAGACAAAGCTCAATTAGGAGATATGGTTAAGAATGATCTAAAAGATTATCTTACCTTACCAAAAATCACGGTGTTAGACGACAAAGAAGCCGCTGATTTGGTACTAATCTTCGCTGCCGACTTCAAATGATATAATTGTTGGAATGGAAATTAATATAGAGCAACTAAAAACCAAGTACCAATCAATTTTAAATAAAGCCAATCTTCTGGACAAAAAAGACGAATTAAAAACTCTTGAGTCACAAAGTTACGAGCCAGCTTTCTGGCAAGAACCCAAAAAAGCCGGTGAAACAATGAAAAAAATCACTGATCTAAAAAAAGAGATTGATGATCTGGAAGTGATTGAGCTTCTGTTAGAGGATAATCAACTAACGGATGCAAAAAAACTAATTAATAGATATGAAGTAATTCTTTTTCTTTCTGGAACATACGATCGCGGTGGGGCAATTTTTTCTATCCACGCCGGCCAAGGAGGAACTGAGGCGATGGATTGGTCCAGCATGCTTTATCGAATGTACACCCGTTACTTTGAAAGAAAGAACTGGCGGTTTGAAGAGTTTGACCGAGTAGCAGGAGAGGAAGCGGGAATAAAAAGTTCGATTATAAACGTTTATGGAAAGTTTGCTTATGGTTTTCTGAAAGCTGAAGCCGGTGTTCATCGTTTGGTCCGTCAGTCACCTTTTAATGCAGACAAGCTGAGGCAAACTTCATTTTCTCTGGTTGAAGTTTTACCAATCATTGAAGATAAAGAAATTAGCATTAGAGACAATGAAGTTGAGTGGGAATTTTATCGTTCCGGCGGACATGGGGGTCAAAATGTCAATAAAGTGGCAACCGCGGTACGACTCATCCATAAACCTTCCGGTATCATTGTTGCCTGTCAGACCGAAAGATATCAGGGAGCTAACCGGGAAAATGCTATGAAAATCTTGCGGGCTAAACTTTGGAAAATAAAAGAAGAAGAAAGAGCAAAAACTATAGCTGGTTTCAAAACTGAAACAATGGCCTCCTGGGGACATCAAATAAGATCTTATGTCCTTCATCCCTATAAACTTATTAAAGATTTAAGAACGAACTATGAAGAAACGCAAACTGATAAAGTACTTGATGGAGAGTTGGATGGATTTATTGAGGCATACTTAAAACAAGTTAAAAGTTAGAAGTCAAAAGTCAAAAATTAAAGTCAAAATTAAAAATTTTAAAAAACTTTTGACTTTTTACTTTCACTTTTGAATTTTGCCTTTTGACTTTTGAATTTATTATTGCTATTCTAATTCCATATGGAAAATAATAATTTGATTCATACTTTGGAAACGAAAGAAGTTGAAGGCATGTCTTATGTTACTTTTTTTACTTTGATAGCCGTTGCTGTTATTATTGGAGCTGTCTTAAGTTTTAGTTTTTCCCGTTTCAATAAAAAAACTACTAACAACAGTAATGCTAAAACTACCGCTCAATCCGCCGGTATCGTTGATAAAAAAACCTTTAAAGATAGTGTTGAAGGTATTTTGCGTGAAGGCGGTATTGATGGCGAAGGCAACTTTCATCTGGAACGTCCCGGTGGCCTATCTCAAAACGTTTATCTGACTTCAACTACCGTTGATTTGTCAAACTATATTGGTAAAAAAGTCAAGGTCTGGGGACAAACTTTTCAAGCCGAAAAAGCCGGTTGGCTGATGGATGTAGGACTAGTAGAAATTGAGAAATAATTAAATAATTTATCTATTACGAGTTTAGCGGGTTAACGAGTTGATAATAAACTCGCAAAACTCTCCAAACTCGCTAAATAAATAATGATTGCATTTGACAAAGTCACTAAAAAATTTCCTTTAGGTAATACTGCTTTAAATGATGTTTCTTTTGAAATTGATGATAATCAGTTTGTTTTTTTAGTCGGGCCTTCGGGTGCAGGAAAAACTAGTATTTTAAAAATGATTACTCAAGAACTTAAACCCACTAGCGGATTAATTATTATTGATGATTTTGATATTACTGACAAGAATTTTTCCCAGAAAATCAATTTGCGCCGGAAAATTGGAATTATTTTTCAGGATTTTAAAGTTCTTATTGATAAAAATGTTTTTGAAAATATCGCCGTCAGTCTTAAGGTAATCGGGGCTGATTATTCATTAATAAAATCCGAAGTAAAGCGGGTTCTTGAGATAGTTGGTCTTGCCAAAAAAGGAATGGTTTTTCCTCTGCAACTATCGGCCGGAGAACTGCAAAGAGTTGCTATCGCTCGGGCTGTCATCGGTGACCGAAATATTATTCTGGCTGACGAACCAACCGGTAATCTTGATCCAAAAACTTCCTGGGATATTATGAAAATCTTCAAAAAATTAGAGGGGAAAAGAACCATTATTATTGCCACTCACAATACTGATATTGTTAATTCGTTTCAAAAAAGAGTCTTGGCTTTGAAAGAAGGAACAATCATCAAAGACTTGAGAAAAGGAGGATATGACCTATGAATGAAATCTGGACATCAATTAGAAGAACTCCTTATCAATCGCTATCGGCTTTTTTAATTTTATTCTTTACTCTCTTTTTGTCATTAATGTTGTTTGTTTCTTTAACTTTTCTTTACAGCACTTTAAGCTATCTCGAAACAAAACCTCAAGTAACCGTCTATTTTCAAAATAAGACACCAGAAAATCAAATTTTTAAAGTTCGTGACGAATTATTGAGTTCTGGAAAGGTATTAAATATCAAATATATTTCTAAAAACGAGGCTTTTAATATCTATAAACAACTTAACAAAGATAACCCTTTACTTCTGGAAATGGTCTCGGCCGATATCCTGCCTCCTTCCCTTGAAATCTATGCAAAAAAACCAGTTTACTTACCGGAAATCGCCGAATATCTGAAAAAACAAGGAGATATTGACGAAGTCCAGTATGAAAAAGACATTGTTGATAAGTTATTAGTCTTGACTAATACGATAAGAAAGATCGCCTTGATTTTTTTTAGTTACTTAATTCTTATGTCAATTGTTGTTCTAACAACGACGATTCTTTTTAAAATCGCTCTTAAAGAAAGTGAAATCATTCTTTTAAAACTAATCGGTGCGACTAATTTCTATATCAGAAAACCTTATATTATAGAAAGTTTATTTTTAGGGATAGCCGCCTCTGTTTTATCTTTTGGAATTTTTTCTTTACTGGCTCTTTACTTTAATCCATTTTTACAATCATATCTTAAAGGTATCAGTTCTCTATCCGTTAATGTATTTAATTATCAGCTAATTATCTGGCCGTTCAATTATATTTTCTTTACGATTGTTTTTATCTCAACGTCAATCTTCGGAGCTATTATTGCCACAGTCGCCTCTTACATTGCTACCAATAAGTATCTTAAAGTATAATTTGATCATGGTTAAGAAAGTCCTTATTTTTGTCTCTTTTTTTTTCTTAGTAATTTTTTCTATTCAGGCTCAAGATACAACTGATCTCCAGAAAAAAATTAACGAATATCAAGAAAAACTGCAGCAATTAAAACAACAAAAGAACACTCTATCTTCACAAATCCAATACATGGACACTCAAATATATTTAACGGGTTTACAAATAAGCGCTACCGAACAAAAGATTGTTGAAACAGAAAAAGAAATAAATCTCTTAGGCTCAAGAATTGAAGGATTGGATCAATCTCTTGATTATTTATCAAAACAGCTTATCCAAAGAATAGTAGAAGGTTATAAAAAAAAGCCTCTTTCAATTTTCTCTCTTCTTTTAGACAATAAAAATGCTAATGATTTTCTAAATCAGGTTAAATATCTAAAGTCGGCTCAAAATAATAATCAAAAATTTCTTTATATGGTTCAGGAAACAAAAACGAATTATGAAGAACAAAAAAAACTGCGGGAGGAAAAAAAAACAGAATTAGATAAATTAACTGAAACGCTAAATTATCAAAAACAATCTCTTAACAATCAAAAAGTTCAAAAACAAAAACTTTTAACTGATACTCAAAATGATGAAGCTACGTATCAAAGACTTCTTACACAAGCTAAAGCTCAACTTGCCGGATTTAAGTCTTTCGTTTCCAGTGCTGGGGCTGGAATAATTAGCGCTAACCAATTTGGTAATGGATCCGACGGAGCTTATTATTCTCAAAGAGATGAACGCTGGGCAAATCAAACCATTGGCTATTCTAGTGAAAATATTTTGAGCGTAGGTTGTCTCTTAACTTCCGTGTCCATGGTTGCTAAACATTATGGAGATAATGTTACTCCAAAAGATATTGCTTCTGACCCTTCCCGTTTCTATGGATCAACTGCCTACATGAGCCTTCCATGGAAGTCAGTGGCCGGACACAGTTATTATGGCGGCGTTAATGTTGATCAGGAACTCGCCAATGGCAACTATGTCATTGTTGGCGTTGGTGGTTGTAGTTATGGCGGCAGTCATTTTATTGTTCTTACCAAAAAAGATGGTGATGATTATATTATGAACGATCCTATCTATGGCCCGGATTTGAAATTAAGTACTCATTACTCAAAATCTTTTTGTTCTACTGCGACGTTTAAGTAGTTTTGTAGGTTATAAGCGGTTGACAAGAAATATTCATAAGGTTATAAAAATGTAGGGAACAAAAATTTTTGTTCCGTACATAATTATGGAAAAAATAATTTTTATTACCATATTGTTATTTGTTTTAATCTTTAGCAAAAATGTTTTTGCCGCTTTAAAACTTAATGAAATCTATCCAGCTCCACCCTCGGGCGAATACGAATGGGTAGAATTATATAACGATGGAAATCAGACAATAGATATTTCTCAATACCAACTTTTAGATTTAGCCGGCAATAAAATAAAAATCTCGACACAAAGTGCTTTGCCATTTGGTTTTATTTTGGCTACTTCCTCTTCGGTTTTGAATAACACCGGTGATACAATATCTTTAAAAAATAATTTAGGAGATACCATCGAAATTGCTACTTATTCCGGTACTTTTGACTCAACTAAAACTTTTGCTAAATGTCCTGATTTTGATGGCAATTGGTTTGTTCTCAATCTCTCAACAAAAAACACCTCAAATCAAACTGCTTGTCAAATTCTGACACCATCACCAACATTAACGCCAACAATCGCACCCACAATTATTCCTACAATAGGGACGGGGAACCCGTCCCCTACGGAAACACCCGCCCTAACCCCGCAATCTTACGATAATATTTTCATTTCCGAAGCCATGGTTAACCCGGCCATAGGAGAAAAAGAATGGCTGGAAATTTATAATAATAATGATTTTCCGGTTTCTTTAAACAACTGGTATATTGATGATCTGGAAAACGCCGGATCTTCTCCTAAAATATTTTCTTTAGAAATTAGTGGAAAAAGTTACGCTGTTTTTAATCCCTCCTCCTCAATGTTTAACAACGATGGAGATAGTATTAGATTATTAGATTTTAACAAAAATCTTAAAGATGATTTTGAGTATGGGAAAACCGAACAGGGAAAAACTTTAGGAAGAACTTCTTTGGAATCCGATGACTTTTGTCTCCAAGAACCCAGTAAAAATTCCGTAAATAACTCTTGCATTAATCCGACGCCAACAATAATTACATCGGTCAAAACGGGAAAGACAAATTTATCCCCCACATCAACAAATTTCGATGTACCTGCCCGCTATGCTTCGCAAAGCGAAGCAGGCGGGTCGATACATCGAAGTATTAATTATCCAATTGGGGGTGTTCTAAAAAATTATGATAATGGCGATGTGTTAGGAATAAGTTCGACTACAACTAATAACAAACCTTTAATTAATCTTTTGTCTTTTCTTTCAGCTTCTTATTCCCTCTTAGTTATCATTTCTGTTTTAATTAAAAGTAAGATGCTAACAAAATATGCCTTGGCAAGTTAAATTTTTCCAAAATCAACGAGGCGATTACCCTGTTAAAGATTTTATTATAAAACAGAATGAAAAAACTTACGCTAAAATATTAGGTCTCGAGTTGCCAGACCATAAATGTTACCGAACTTTAAAAAATAGGAGGGCGTTGCC
>CAYWJV010000019.1:0-14884 GCA_964458735.1 uncultured Gammaproteobacteria bacterium
TTAATCTACCGCTCTATTTCTAACTGAAACCAACCGTTTTTGTTACGCTTCTGTCCAGAGGGGAGGATTCGAACCTCCGAAGGGAAAACCCAGCAGATTTACAGTCTGCCCCCGTTGGCCACTTGGGTACCTCTGGTTGATTTTAAAATTATACCAAATTTATTACTTAACCAAAAAAGAAAGTTTTTTCTGGGTTAAAAAGTCAAAAAGAAGACAAAAAGCATAACAGCTAATTGTATAGGTAAAAAGAAATAGTAAAGGAAACAGATTATTAACATATTTTATGTTTGGAAAAATTTGAATTAATTTTTCAAGAAATATTATATGAAACAGATAGACTCCAAATGAATATGCTCCAAATATATTAACAAAATTGTTAATTTTTGGTGACAAATTCATATTGCCTATCAGAAGCGCGGAAGATAAAACAAATATAGTTCCTAAAAATAATTCAATTCCCGAATAATTAAATCCTGGTGGCGGGGGAAATTTAAATAAATTTAATAATATCAAAGTTAAGCCAACAAGACTAAAGAGCACTAAATTTTTTTTATTTTGTTTAACCAAAATTCCAAATAACATTCCCAATGATGCGTATTTTATCAATTCGACTATTTGCCCATAACTTCTTTTTATTTCGTTAATCATAGGATTAAAAAAACGATAACTAATGCCTGAGTAATCAAGAATTAAAGCAGCAACAATCAGAGCAATATGCAAAGGAATGCGAAGTTTTAATGGTAAGTACGTAATCAACCAAAAAATCAAAGTAAATAATATCAATAAGTTTAAGTAATATAGTGGGGTATCAACGACTTTACCGGTCAGTAACTGAAGTAATGCATTTTTAATATTAAATAATTTTGGATTTAACAAAAAACCAATTCCCGACCAAAAAATAAGGGGAAGAAGCAATCTTTTTATTCTTGATAAGATAACTGAAAAAGATAATTTTGTTTTAGAGAAATATTTGTTCATAAAGAAGAATGAAAGTGTCATAAATATAGGAACAGAATATGACCAGTAAGATCCAAATAAATGTGCTTTGCTTGGGGTAACAACTCGAATATGGATATTTACAACTAAAAAAGTAAGTATGATTTTCAATAAGTCAAATATGTAGTTTCGCGATTGCCGATCATTACTTTTTTTAATCATAGTAAATATTATAGTAGAATACTAAATATGAAAAATATGAAAAACAAAAGCTTTATCATTTTAGCAGCAATTTTTTTACTGATTATTTTCTTTTCCCAGTTTAAATTAATTAATCACCCGGTATACGATAATGACGAAGGTATTTATTTAACTTCTTTTCTTCTTGTTGATAGAGGGCATCGACCTTATAAAGAAACTTTTTTTTCCCAGCCACCCGGTTTTTTATTAACCGTTTATCCCGGATTTGTTTTGTTCGGAAAAACATTGCAATCGGCTCGGTTAACAGTTGGAATTTGGTCTTTGATCGGGCTTCTGGCCATTCTTTGGATTAGTTTTGAACTAAAGAATAGATGGGCAGGTTTATTGGCAATTAGCTTGTTGTTCCTGATTCCGTCTTATTATAACCAGACATTAACGTTTCAATCGGATATTCTTATTTCGACTTTCTCTCTTTTGAGTCTGGCGGCTTTGATTAGATTTAGTAAGTCTCTGCATTTGTTTTGGTTTATTACTTCGGTTTTATTATTAAATTTGGCTTTTTGGACAAAATTAGATATCACTTTTTTTCCTTCTCTTATCGTCGCTTTATTTTTATTATTCAAAGAGAAAAGAGCTTCTATTAAAAACATTATTAATTTGTTTCTCATATTTTTTACGGTCCGTCTTGGATTTTTTATTTTTTTTATCCTCCCATTCGGTATAAAAGATGTTTTTAATAATTCAATTTTACTTAGATTTCAAGCAGTGGCAACTTCGTCAACTTCATTTTTATTATTTAATTACTTGAAAAAAGATATTATTCTATCAATTATTATTTTTGGAAGTTTGATTTTGAGTTTTATTTACAAAAATAAATTTGACTATCCAATAAACATTATTGTTATTTGGAATATTTTTGTCTTGATAATATTTATTTTTTATCGTCCATTATTTCCTCATCATTTAGTGATGTTGGCCGTTCCTGTTACTTTGTTATTTTCTCAATTATTTGAACAATGTTTTAGTAATAAAAAATTGTTTAAGTTTATAATCTTAACTATAATAATTATTTCTTTAAGCAATCGTATTTATATGACGACCAAAACTTCTTCAAAACTTATTAATAATCAACAACAAAAGGCCGTTGATATCATTAAAAAATATACAAAGCTTGACGATGTGGTTGTTAGTGATGAAGAAGCTTTAAATGGTCTGTCAGGCCGGCTACCGCCTCCGGAACTATCAGATATTTCCTTTGTTAGGATCAGATCAAACAATTTAATACCGGAAAATTTTAAGAAAATAATTAATGCTTATAAACCAAAGTTAATTATTCCCTGGAATGGAAGATTGGAATTAATTAAGGATTTTAAAGATGTTTTAATTGATTATAAATTATTAACAACAATTTCCAATTCAAAAAATATTTATATAAGAATCGCTGAGTAATTTCGGTATACTATTTTTATGACAGGAAAAGTTTCTATTATTGGTGGTGGGCATGTGGGGATGAGTGCGGCTTTTGCTATGTTACTCAAAAATACGGTTCGTAATTTAGTTCTTTATGATCGTGATCTCGAAAGGATGAGAGGAGAACAGCTTGAGTTTCAACATAGTCTGACTTTTCTTGGAACGACAAAAATAATTGCCGCAGAATCATATAAAGACTTAAAAGATAGCGACGTGATTGTTTTTACGGCCGGCCGGGCCCAGCTTCCCGGGGAATCAAGACTTAATTTGGTAAAAAGTAATGTTGAGATAATTCAAACAATCCTTCCGGATGTTATAAAATATTCACCGGACAGCGTGATCATTATGGTGACTAATCCGGTTGACATCTTGACTTATCAAGCCAGTCAGCTTTTAAAATTAGCCAAAGGAAAAATATTTGGCAGTGGGACCAGTTTAGACTCGGCCCGTTTCAGATTTCATCTGTCAGAATTTTTAGGGATTAATCCAAAGAATATTCACGCTTATGTACTAGGAGAACACGGCGATAGTTCCTTCCCGACGATTTCTCATGCTGATATTGGCGGACAACCATTGGCCGCAATGAAAGATTTTTCTTCAAAAAAAATTCAAGAAGCTTTTTTAAAAACTAAAAGTGCCGCCAGTACGATTATTACCGCTAAAGGATCGACCTATTATGCAATCGGCGTTGTCATTAATCAATTAGTTGACGCGGTTTTGAGAGATACTAAACGGGTCTATCCTGTTTCTGTACCGTTGACCGGCCAGTACGGTTATCACGATGTTTCAGTCAGCGTTCCTTGTGTGATTGGAAAAAACGGCGTGGAAAAAATTCTTGAAATACCATTGTCTGCAGATGAAAAAAAACTAATGGACAGATCGGTCAAGATATTAAAAGAAATAGTTATTTAACATTGGCTACATTTGACATATCTCCAAAATAGTTATAATATGGAAATATAATAATTTATATTTTCAAAAATGAATAAATTTACAGCTGGAGTATATAAACAACATTTTCAATATAAAAGCTTTAGCCCATCTTTCATCAATCAAGATTTTGATTGGACTGATAAGAAGATTAATATCTTATTGGAACAAGCAACGAGGTTTCTTGGTGAGCTTAATGCTTATTCCGATTTAGTACCAGACGTCGACTTCTTTATTAAAATGCACGTTGCTAAAGAAGCAACAAAATCTAGTTTAATAGAAGGAACAAAAACAGATTTGGATGAAGCGATTTTACCTAAAGAAGAAATTTATCCAGAAAGAAGAGATGATTGGCAAGAAGTACAAAATTATATTAAAACTATTAATTACTCTGTTAATGAATTAAAAAAATTACCAGTATCCATCCGATTAACAACTGAATCACATCGATTGTTATTAAGTGGAGTTAGAGGAAAATATAAAATGCCAGGTGAAATCAGAAGAAGTCAAAATTGGATAGGGGGTTCGAGCCTGACAGACGCATTTTTTATTCCTCCTCATTATGAAGAGCTACCTGAACTTCTCTCTGACTTTGATAAGTTTTGGCAAAATAAAAATTTGGATATTCCAATATTAATAAAAATAGCCATGTGCCATTATCAATTTGAGTCGATTCATCCGTTCTTAGATGGAAATGGTAGAATAGGAAGATTATTAATAACTTTACAGTTAATTGAACAAGGAATATTAAAAAAACCTACTCTATATTTATCAGCTTTCTTTGAAAAAAATAAAAGTGCCTATTATGATTCTTTAACAATGGTTAGGCAAAATAATAATCTTGAACAATGGATAAAATTTTTTTTGAACGGAATAATTATTACATCTCAAGACGGAGTGAACACTTTTAAAAAGATCATTAGTTTAAGATCAGAGTATGAAGAAAAAATAATGAATTTGGGATCACGAGCTAAAAAAGCAAGACAGTTAATTTTTCACATGTTTTCTTCGCCGATTATGAATAATAAAATGATAATAAAAGATCTAAACTTAAGCTTTAATAGTTCTAATCGTTTGATGAAGTCACTGGTGGAATTAAAAATGTTGAAAGAATTGACCGGTTTTACGAGAAACAGGCTATTTGTTTTAAAAGACTATCTGGAGTTATTCAAAAAATAACACTTTCAAATAGAAGCTCTCGTTTCTTCTGCAAGTTTTCTGCAATGTCTTTAGAATTTTATGAAAAAAAAGGAAAAAAAGGGATAGAAAATATAAATTCACTCTCAAACACATTTGCCAAACACTTATTGTTTGTAGCTTTATAAACATCATATAACTATCTAATAACCACCGTAATCTCACCCTTATAATCTCTTTTTATCAGTTCATCAATCGGTCCGCGGATAATTTCTTCAAACTTTTTTGTCATTTCCCGGCAGATAACCACTTCAACATTAAACTTCGATGTATCGATACATCGAAGTGTTTCGTTAATTCGTAACGGGGATTCGTAAAAAACAAAAACCATTTCAGGGAAAATAGTTTTTATCTGTTTCAATCTATTGATTAATTGAAGCAGTTGCGACTCTTTTTTTGGGAAGAAACCGAGGAACATATGTTCCCCGGGATTAAAACCGGAATAGACTAAAGCCGTCGTTATTGCCGATGGGCCAGGAATAACAGTTATGAGAATATTTTTTTGGATACAGGTTTTGACTAATAAATATCCGGGATCAGAAACGAGGGGAGTGCCGGCTTCAGAAATTAAAGAAATATTTTTTTCTTGTTTTAAAAGATCGATGATTTCCGGCAGTTTTTCAAATTCTTTTTCTTTGTAATAAGACCAAACAACAGAACATGTAACAGGTAACATAAAACGTTTTTTAATCGCATCAAGTAAAGTTTGGGCAGAACGGGTATCTTCAGATAAAATAATATCAGAAGCGGCTAAAGTTTTTGCTTGGCGGATAGATAGGTCGTCGAGATTGCCGATGGGAGTGGAGACAATGTTTAACATTTAAGATTTAATCTTTAATATTTTTTTCCTAACGATTTCTATAAAAATTGGAACAAGAGAGATAATTATTACTCCAATGATGACAAGGGAAAAGTTTTTTTTAACAAATTCAATATTTCCAAAAAAATATCCGGAAAAAGTCGCTACGGCGACCCACAATATTCCACCGATCACGTTGTAAGAAAAAAATTGCTGATATTTCATTCGTCCTACTCCGGCCACGAAAGGGGCAAAAGTGCGGATAAATGGCATGAAGCGGGCCAGTATTATAGTTTTGCCCCCATGTTTATGAAAGAATTTTTGGGTTTCTTTTATATGACTTTCGTCTATAGGAATTCTTGGATGGGCAACAATTTTTTTGCCGAAAAAATAGCCAATCCAATAATTAGCCGTGTCTCCAAGAATGACAGCGACTGATAAAAGAAAAAATAACACCCAAATGTTTAAAGAACCTAAAGCGGCAAAAGCTCCGGCGGCAAAAAGAAGTGAATCGCCGGGTAAAAAAGGGGTAAAAACTAACCCTGTTTCCATAAAGATAATAAGAAATAAAATAACGTAGGTGGCAATTCCGTAAGTAGAAATAATCTGTCCCAAATGCACGTCAATATGAATGATAAAGTCAATCAAGAACTTGATAATATCCATCTGAACATTATAGCTATTAAATTAATAAAAAGTATTATAAAATTAAAGGTTTATGTTTAAGTTGAAAAGCTTGATACCGTATTTTTTCGACCGCCTCACCCCAAAGGGGCCCCAGGCGATTGTCTCAAAAATAGGTATCTGCGCTTTTTTAATATATATTCTCTATGTTTAAATTGAAATCTTCGTTTAATCCTACCGGGGATCAGCCGCAGGCAATTGAGAGATTAATTGCCGGGATTAAAATGGGAATGAAGAACCATGTACTTCTTGGTGTCACCGGTTCAGGTAAGACTTTTACTTTGGCTAATGTGATCGCCAAAACAAATTTACCGACTTTAGTTATTTCTCACAATAAAACTTTAGCCGGCCAGCTTTATCAGGAATTCAGGGATTTTTTTCCGGAAAATGCCGTCTCTTATTTTGTTTCCTATTATGACTACTATCAGCCGGAAGCTTATATGCCCGCATCAGACACTTATATTGAAAAAGAAGCCCGGATTAACGAGTTGATTGATAAGCTACGTCTTAAATCAACGACCAATATTTTAACCCGTAAAGATGTAGTGGTCGTTTCTTCAGTTTCCTGCATTTATAATATTGGTTCACCGGTAGAATATGGCCGTTTTATTTTAGAGTTGGAGATCGGACAAAAGATTGAAACAAAAAAGATTACTCGTCGTCTGATTGAGCTACAGTACGATCGGAGTGAGTTTGATTTTAAAAGAGGAACTTTTAGAATCAGGGGAGATAGAATTGATATCTATCCAGCCTATGAAGATATTGGCTACCGCGTAATAACAGACCATAGTATTGTCAAAAAAATAGAAAAGTTTGAACCCTTAACAGGAAAAATAATTTGTAATTCGCAATCCGTTAATCCGTTAATTAATTTAATTATTTATCCTGCCAAACATTATTTGATGGATCCGGAGGTTTTTAAGAATGTCGAACAACAGATAAGAGATGATTTAAAAAAAGAAGCTGAAAAGTTGAAAAAACAAAATAAATTAGTGGAGATGCAAAGATTGGTCCGCAAAGTTAACTATGATTTGGAAATGATCAAAGAAGTCGGTTATGTCAACGGCATTGAAAACTATTCCCGCTATTTTGACGGAAGAGAAATCGGTGATCCTCCTTACAGTTTAATCGATTATTTTAATGAAGCTTACGGTGATCAATGGCTTTTGTTTATTGATGAGTCACATATGACAGTTCCGCAAATCAGAGGTATGTTTAATGGTGATTTTTCCCGAAAAAAAACTTTAATTGAGTTTGGTTTTCGACTGAAGGCCTCATTCGATAACCGACCATTAAAATTTGAAGAATTCTATCCAAAGGCATCAAAGATAATCTATGTTTCGGCTACTCCAAACGAGTGGGAGTTAGAAAAATCTAAAATAGTCGAGCAGTTAATTCGTCCAACCGGGATTATTGAACCGGAAATAATTATTAAGCCGGCTAAAGATGAAGTTCAAGATTTAATTATTGAGATTGGAAAAAGAGTTAAAAAACATGAAAAAGTGTTAGTGACGACTCTGACGAAAAAAATGGCCGAAGATTTATCAGTGTATTTAAAAGAAAAGAAGATTAACGCGGCTTATCTTCACAGTGATATTAAAACTTTGGAAAGATCCAATATTTTGGAAAATCTAAGAAAAGGCAACTTTGATGTTTTAATCGGCGTCAATTTACTCAGAGAAGGATTGGATTTGCCTGAAGTGACACTAGTTGCAATTTTGGATGCGGATCGAGAGGGATTCCTTAGATCAAGGACTTCTCTTATTCAGACAATGGGCCGGGCAGCGAGAAATATTACCAGTCAGGTGATTATTTATGCTGATATAATGACCGAGTCGATAAAACAGGCGAGGAAAGAGATTGAAAGAAGACGAAAATACCAAATAAAATATAATACTAAACATAAAATTATACCCAAGACAATCTATAAACCAATCAGGGAGAAAATTATTGAACAAGATGAAAAAAGCTTGTTCTACGATCATGATTTTGACTCAAGATATTTAGATGAAATGAATATTGAAAGCTTGACACCATTTGATAAGAAAAAACTCGTCCGCAAAATGGAAAGAGAAATGAAGAATCAGGCGGAGAATTTGAATTTTGAACTAGCGATTAGGATAAGAGAAAAAATCAAGGAAATAAATGAAGAAATAAGGAAATAATAAAATAAAAAAATAAATGTCTGAATAATCAAATGTATAAATTTACTAATTTGTTTATTTTTTCATTTAATCATTTATTTAATTATTTGCTTATTTGTTTATTTGATTATTAAAACATATGGATTTCATCAAGATACGAGGTGCTCGTCAGCACAATCTAAAAAACATCAATGTCGATATTCCCAAGAATAAGTTGGTTGTCATTACCGGTATTTCCGGATCGGGAAAATCTTCTTTAGCTTTTGACACTATTTATGCTGAGGGACAACGACGCTATGTTGAATCTTTATCTGCCTATGCCCGCCAGTTCTTAGGGATAATGGATAAACCCGATGTTGATTTAATCGAAGGTTTATCACCATCAATTTCCATTGATCAAAAAACAACCTCACATAACCCGCGCTCAACCGTTGGCACGATTACGGAAATTTCTGATTATCTGCGCTTACTTTTTGCCCGGGTCGGACATCCTCATTGTCCCAACTGTGGTCGGGAAATAGCCAAAATGTCAGTTGATGAAATTGTCGAAAAACTTTTTACTGAAATTTTAAAACAGGTTCAGAATGACAAAACTAAACCAAGACAATTTGACATTATGTCTCCAATTGTCCGAGATAAAAAAGGCGAATTCAAGGACCTTTTTGACAACCTGCAAAGTAAAGGATATCAAATAGTTATTATTGACGGTAAAGAAAATAATCTGTCAGATGATATTAATTTAATTAAAACCAATAAACATGATATCAATGTATCGATTGATCGATTAATCGCTACAAATAAAGATTTAAAACAGCCGCTTTTTTTGGCCAACTTCAAATCCAGACTGAGAACGGCTGTCGAACAATCTCTGAAACTTTCCGATGGATTAGTCATCATTAAAACTGATAATAAAGAACATCTTTACTCGGAAAAATTTTCCTGTCCGGTTTGTAATCTGTCTTTACCGGAAATCGAACCAAGAATGTTTTCTTTTAACTCTCCACTTGGGGCTTGCGAAAACTGCCGGGGAATCGGAACAATTTTTGCCGTTGATCGCGACTTGATTTTAAATAAAAATCTTTCCATTCTTGAGGGTGGGATTCTACCTTTTAACAAACTATTTTTTCATGAGACCTGGTATGTCCGTTTAATCAAGCAAGTTTGTGAAGAAGAAGGGATAGATTTAAATAAACAAATAAACCTGCTTACAAATAAACAAATAGATATCCTTTTAAAAGGGACCAGCAAGATTTATAAAGTTAATGGTACTAACCGCTATGGACGGCCGACGATCATAACTGAAAAATTTACCGGGATTATAGTTGAGCTGGAGCGAAGATATGTAGAGACTCAAGGCGATTATGCAGGGATATTTGGAATCAAAAAATATATGCGTGAGGAAACCTGTCCAAAGTGTAAAGGGCAACGACTAAAACCGGAAATTCTGGCAATCACGATTGATAAATTTAATATTGCCAAGATTTCCGATCAATCAATTGATAATTTAACTGATTATTTTAAGGGAAAGTTAGAAGCGATTTTATCGGTTTTTGAAAAACAAATTGCTAAACCGATCATTAAAGAAATTTTAACCAGGTTGAATTTTCTGAATAATGTTGGTCTATCGTATTTAACAATTAGCCGCAGGGCGGGAACATTATCCGGTGGAGAACTACAGAGAATAAGATTAGCTTCCCAGATTGGCAGCGGGCTAACCGGCGTTCTTTATGTTTTGGACGAGCCATCAATCGGTCTTCATCCAAAAGACGTTGCCTCTCTAATTACCACTTTAAAAAATCTTCGCGATCTGGGAAATAGTCTGATTATTGTTGAACATGATCGGGAGACGATGGAATCATCTGATTATTTAATTGAACTGGGAGAAAAAGCCGGTAAGGACGGAGGAAAAATAATCTTCTTCGGCAATCTAACTGATATGAAAAAATCAAAAACATCTTTAACCGGTCAGTATTTAACCGGAAAAAAAATTATTAAGGTAGGGGATAACGGATATATCCGTCCCGTACAAATTAATCATGGACAATTAATATTTGCTGGAATCACCCATAACAATCTAAAAAATATCAATATCAAAATACCTTTAGGTAATTTAATTGGCATTACCGGAGTTTCCGGATCAGGAAAATCTTCTTTGGTGACCGAAACAATCTATCCGGCTTTAAAATATTATCTGGACGGTTATTATCAGGATAAAATTGGTGAGTTTAAAAAGATCGAGGGCTATCAATATCTTGATCGAGTTCATCTGGTTGATCAATCGCCGATTGGTCGGACACCCCGTTCTAACCCGGCTACTTATATTGGATTTTTTGATGAAATTAGAGAGATTTTTGCCTCAACCATTGACGCTCGGGAACGAGGGTTTGAAAAAGGCCGATTCTCTTTTAATATCAAAGGCGGCCGCTGTGAAAAATGCCAAGGGGCCGGAGTTTTAAAGATTGAAATGCAGTTTTTAGCCGATGTTTATGTTATTTGTGATGTTTGTCAGGGTAATCGTTATAACAAAGAAACCCTTGAGGTAAAGTATAGGGACAAGAATATTTATGAAGTTTTAAAGATGACGATTGATGAAGCTCTGAATTTTTTTAATAGTCATTTTAAAGTATTTTCAAAACTAAGTTTTTTGCAAAGGACCGGTTTAGGCTATCTGGAATTAGGCCAGCCAGCACCAACTTTATCCGGGGGAGAAGCACAGCGGTTAAAATTAGCTAATGAACTATCAAGGCGCGATACGGGTCGAACGATCTATATTCTTGATGAACCGACGACCGGTCTCCACTTTTATGATATTGAAAAACTACTTCAGGCGATTAATGAATTGGTTGATCGAGGTAATACGGTAATCGTTATAGAACACAATCTTGATGTCATCAAAAACTGTCAATATATTATTGATCTAGGACCGGAGGGAGGAGATAAAGGTGGGAAAATTATTTATCAAGGAGAGATAAATGGTATTCTTAAAGAAAAGGAATCTTATACGGGAGAGTATTTAAGAAAGTTATAAGTTAAAAGTCAAAATGCAAAAGTTAAAGTCAAAACTAAAAAGTTTTTTAAATACTTTTAACTTTTTACTTGTATTTTTGACTTTTGCCTTTTTACTTTTGCCTTTTTCTGGCGTTCTTGCCGCTGAGTCCAAGACCGACTATCAAGTGGAATACAATCTTTCTCAATCACAGGATTCTTTAAGTTCTCAGGTTGATTTTAGGATAAGAATCACTAATTTAAGAAGCGACATCTATGTCAATAAATTTGCTATCAGTTTTCCCAACACTTTTTCAATTACCAATCTTAAAACTTCAGATGATAATGGATTTATTACACCAAAGATAATTATCGATGAAAATAAAACTAAGATAGAGTTGGAATTTTCAAACCCAGCCGTTGGAAAAGATTCAATCAATACTTTTTTTTTAAACTTTGATCAAGCCAATCTATTTAAAATCAATGGTAAAGTTTGGGAAGTGATTTTGCCGGTGATTGAAAATACCGGCAGTGAGTCTTATCAGGTAACAGTCAATCTGCCGGAGGCAACCAGTAAAAAAATTTCCATCGCTAAACCAAAACCTGACTTGGTTTCCGAAAACAAAATAATCTGGAATAATCCAAAAACAAAAACAATTTATGCTGTGTTTGGTGACAGTCAAGTCTATCAAACTGAGTTGACTTATAATCTGAAAAATGAGCAAATATATCCAATCATGACCGAGATTGCTTTTCCACCCGATACGGTTTTTCAAAAAACCTTTATTCAGTCAATTAGTCCGACGCCGGAATCGGTTTATCAAGATGAGGACGGTAACTATCTAGGAAAATATTTCCTTAAACCTTTGGAAAATAAAACCATAACTTATAAAAGTTTTATTCAGATTTATGCCCAATCAAGAGATGAAGTAGCTCCAGTCGTGAGAGGAGCGATTAATCAACAAAAAAATTATCTTCTGACCGCAAAAAAATACTGGCAGATAAGTCAAATAGATAAGATTAAAAACCTTACTCAACCGAAAGAAATTTATGATTTTGTCACCAACACTCTTCAATATAACTATAAAAAACTTAACTCTCAAAATAAACGTCTTGGAGCGGACCTTGTTTTATCTAATACAGATCAAGCAGTTTGTATGGAGTTTACCGATCTTTTCATCGCCATAGCCCGCGAAAAAGGAATTTATAGCCGGGAAATACAAGGTTATGGTTTTTCTTTGGATCCAAAACTCCAACCATTATCTTTATCATCTGATATTTTACATGCTTGGCCGGAGTACTATGATTTGAAAGTTGAAAATTGGATAGCGGTTGATCCAACTTGGGGAAACACTTCGGGGATTGATTATTTTTCCTCGTTTGATCTCAATCACATAGCCTTTGTTATTCATGGAAAAAATTCGGACTATCCTATGCCGGCCGGGATGTATAAAACTGAAAACTCCCGCGATGTTTCCATTAAACCGGTTGTCACGGATCCGGTGGAAAAAAAGGAAATTGTTATTGAAGGAATTGATTTTCCAACAACGATTTCCGATGAAAAAACTTATCAAGGGAAATTTATTATTAAAAATAATGGCAATAGTTATCTTTGGCAGGTTCCGATTGAGGTAAAAGCAAAAAATATCACTATTACAAAAGGAAAGCTTATCATTCCGGTTTTGGCTCCCTTAGAAAAAAAATCGATTAATTTTGATTATTCTTCGAGCGAAAAAAATAAAAGAGTTCAGGGAATATTGATGATTAATGTTTTACAAAAACAACTTTTAGAGCAAAAAATTAATATTATTCCTTTTATCTATACTTTAATAATCAAAATTTTTGCCATTCTTCTCGGATTATCAATTTTATTTTTAGTTTACAGATTAGTCAGAAAAATAAAGCGTCATGATTACTAGAAAACAAATAGAACAGCTTCCAAGTACCATAGGTATTTATTTGTTTAAAAAAGACAGGGAGATTAATTACATTGGCAAGTCGGTTAACATTAAAGCCAGAGTCTCTTCTCATTTAGAAAACGCAAAATTAGACAATAAAGAAAGATTAATTATCCATAATTCTAATACGATTGAGACGATAACGACCGAATCAGAGTTTAAAGCGCTAATTTTAGAGGCAAAATTAATTAGAAAACTTCAGCCAAAATACAATTCGATTTGGAAAGATGACAAAAGCCCTCTTTATATCAAAATCACAATCAAAGATGAGTTTTCTAAAGTCGTAATAACACGAAAAGAAACTGATAAACAAAATTTGTACTTTGGTCCATTTTCATCAGTTAGGATGGTTGAAAAAATTATCAATGATATTAGGCGGATTACCCCGTTTTGTACACAGAAAAAAATCAGTAAAAAAGCTTGTTTTTATTCAAAGATAGGATTATGTAATCCTTGTCCGAATGAAATTAAAAATATAAATGAAAAAAAACAATATAAAAAAAATATTAATCAGGTTATTTCAATTTTAAACGGTAATGTAAAAAAAATTATAAATGACTTTAATAAACGATTAAATGTTTTGATAAAAAATAGCAACTATGAACGAGCAATTATTATTCGCAATAAAATTTTTAGATTTAACCAACTGTTACATTTAAAAGACGATTCATCGTTTACTATAAACAACATCGAAAATAATTTGGAAGAAATGCGTGTTATTTTAAAAAAATATTTTACTCAGTTAATTAAATTGGATCGGATTGAAGCCTATGATATTAGCAATTTAGGGTTGAACCAGGCGGTTGGTTCAATGGTGGTAATGAAGAATAGTCAGATTGATAGAGGCGAGTATCGTCGTTTTAAAATCAAGCAGAAGGGCTTGAGGTCTGATTTTGACCGACTTTCAGAGGTAATCAAGAGACGATTAAAACAATCATGGCCGGTTCCCGATCTAATGATTGTTGACGGTGGTCGGCCCCAAATCAAAACTATCATTAAAATTTTTCAAGAAAACCAAATCAATATTCCACTCTTGGGGATTGCTAAAAATCCTGACCGCGTAATTGTTGGCGTTGGGGAGTTGCCTAATCTATTTTTAAAAAATGACAGCAAAGTTTTAAACGTCATTAGATTGCTTCGTGACGAATCACACCGCTTTGCCCGCAAGTATCATCTGTTTTTAAGAAGCAAGGACTTTTTGATATAATGATCTGTATGAATGAGACAAATTTGGGAGCAGAATTCCTCCAAAAAAAGTATAAATTGAACACTGATCCTGGAGTTATAGCAACTGCGAAAAAAACAAGAATCTCCGAACACAATTATCAAACTAGAATTCAAAATTATCTTGATAGACTAAGCCATCTTATTAGTCCTCAACCATTGGAAGGTCATCCTAATTTTGACAGAAAACAAAGAAATCTCAAGATGCTCAAATGTTCCCTTTACGAGCAAATTATCATAAAACCAAAAGAGATACCTGAGGGTTATTTTCAATCCATCATTCAAAGACATGAAGAGGAAGGACGTCCGATTGAATCTATCCCTGATGAAATAAAAAAAGACCTGGCTGATACCTT
>CAYWJV010000020.1:0-14786 GCA_964458735.1 uncultured Gammaproteobacteria bacterium
GTGTTACAGGACGAAAAATAATCGTTGATACCTACGGCGGAATGGCCAGGGTTGGCGGCGGGGCTTTTTCCGGAAAAGACCCGACTAAAGTTGACCGGTCAGCCGCTTATGCATCTCGTTATTTAGCGAAAAATATTGTGGCCAATAAATTACTAGATACTTCTTTAAAAGGCATTATTGAAGGATTAGATTTGAGACGGCCAATTTATTTTGAAACAGCTTCTTACGGGCATTTTGGCCGGGATATATTTCCATGGGAGAGGGTTATGGTAAAATAAGTTACTATGAGTTCAAGTTTGTCGATAGTAATTCCTACTTTAAGTAATGTCAAAGGACTAAAGTATTTGCTTAATTATTTTAAAGATAAGCCTTATAAAGTCGTTGTCATTGATAACAAAAAGAAAAATCTAGGGTTTGCGGGAGGAGTTAATAAGGGAGCAAAAAATATTAAGACGAAGTGGATGCTGATCTTGAATGATGATATAGAATTCTTTGATGATCTATCGATTAATCGATTAATCGAATTAGCTGAGAAGAAAAAATTGAATGCGGTGTCCCCTGTTTTAGTTAATTCAAATGGAGAGGTTGAGAATTATGGATATCGAGTTTTGCCGTATGGGAAAGTTGAATTAATAAAAAGTTATAAAGTTCATAAAGTTATAAAGTTCATAAAGTCGGAAGAAATTGATGGACTAACAGCGGCGTGTTTGTTGGTGAAAACTTCAGTGTTTAAAAAACTTAAAGGCTTTGACGAGAGTTTTTTTGCTTATTTGGAAGATGTGGATTTTTTTCTCAGATTTAAAAAAGCCGGATATAAAATGGCGATTTCAGACAGTATTAAAGTTCTCCATAAGCATATGACGACTTCAAAGACAATGGGGAATTTTAAAGCTCGGCAGGATATGATTAACTGGTGGAGGCTTTATTTTAAGCACAAAGACAGATTTAAATTGAATACCGCTTTTGTTATTGAAAGATTAAGAAACTTTTCAGGATTTGTTAAAACCACAATAAAAAACTATTTATGAAAAAAAAATTAAAAATAGCGATGATTTTTTCTTATGATCCTTCTCAAGCCGGGGGTGTTCAAGAACACGTACAATCGCTTTCTAACAATCTACATCGTTTAGGTCATCAGGTTGATGTCTATGGTCCGGAAAAAAATATTCACCAATTTATGAATTATTATCCAATCGCAAAGTCAATAAAAGTTCCCGTTCCTAATGGTAGTTGGGCAAATATAACTATAGAAAAACAAGATATTAAAAAATTAATTAATAAGATTAATAAAAAAAAATATGACATTGTTCATATTCATGATCCTTATGTTCCTTTTGTTGGTTGGGAAATAATGAAAAAAACTAAGTCAACAAAAGTGGCCACTTTTCATTCAGCCTGGGAAAAACATTCAATTATAAGTTTTATCAATCCTTTTATAACCCTTTTCCAGGATGCTTTTTCCACGAGTTTTTCCGGGGCAATTTTTGTTTCTAAAATTGCTAAAAAACACTGGCAAAAACTTTGTGGGAAAGAAGTCAAGCAAAAAATTATTCATAATGCTGTTGACAAAATATTTTATCCGATAAAAAAGAAAACATCCTCCAATCTTAAGTTATTATTTTTAGGAAGATTAGTTGACAAGAAAGGACCCAAATATTTATTAAAAGCTTTTAATAAAATAATTAAAAAATTTCCTAAATTAAAATTAATATTTGTTGGTAAAGGTGAGATTAAAAAGTCTTTAGAAAATTATGTTAAAGATAAGAAATTACAAGACAATGTGATTTTTGAAGGAGAAATAATTGGACAAAAAAGAGTTAAATATTATCAACAGGCTGATATTTTTTGCGCTCCTTATAGGGATGAAGCCTTTGGTTTAACAGTACTAGAGGCGATGGCTACCGGTACCCCAATTGTTGGTTTTAAAAATAGCGCTTTTAAAGAAATACTTAAAGGTTATCCTTATCCTGAGCTTTTAGTTAAGTCGCGGGACGTTGATAAATTAGCTTTAGCTTTAGAAAAAATAATAAAAGATAAAAATATGCGTCAGAAAACTTCTTCTTGGTTACTTAAAGAAAGTAAGAAGTATAGTTGGGAAAAAATTGCTAAGGAAACAGAAGAATTTTATTATCAAATTCTTGAATAATTATGTAGGGAACAAAAATTTTTGTTCCGTACATCAAACATGAAAAATATTAGAAATTTTGCCATTATTGCCCATATTGATCACGGGAAGTCGACGTTAGCTGATCGGTTGTTGGAACTGACCGGAACCGTTGAGGTCGGCCATCATCAGGAGCAAATGCTTGATCAAAATCCGATTTCGAGAGAAAGAGGAATAACAATTAAGTTAGCCCCAGTTAGGATGTTATACAAGTTCACGAGTTCACGAGTTAACGAGTTAAAAGAAAACCCGCAACCCGTTAACCCGTTAACTGAAAAACCAAATAACAACTTTGTTCTAAACCTGATTGACACCCCCGGCCATGTAGATTTTTCTTATGAGGTTGATCGAACGTTGGCTTGTGTTGAAGGAGTTGTTTTGCTGGTTGACGCCACCCAAGGCATTCAAGCCCAGACGATTGCTAATGCCTATAAAGCGATTGAAAAAAATTTAGTCATTATTTCCGTTGTCAATAAGATTGACATGGCCAACGCACAAGTAGAAAAAACAAAAAAACAGCTAATTGATTTTTTAGGAATATTGGACGAAGAAATTTTTTGTATATCAGCAAAAACAGGTCAGGGTGTTAAGGAGTTATTAGAAACAATAATTACGAAAATCCCAAATCCAAGATCTCTTGACCAATCACAAAACATTCAGGCATTAATTTTCGATTCTTATTATGATTCGCACCGAGGCGTAATTGCTTTTGTTCGCGTATTCAATGGACTGTTAAAAAAAGGTAAAAAAGTTCGTTTATCAGCCGCCAATGAAACTTTTGAAGTCCAGGATGTTGGTTATTTTAAACCGGAACTAACTTCACAGGAACTTCTTTCAGAAGGAGACATTGGTTATGTGGTTACCAATTTAAAAGATATTCACAAAGTTTCTGTTGGTGACAGTATCGTCACCGACCCATCTTTGTCTTTACCTGGTTATAAAAAAGTTAAGCCAATGGTTTTTGCTTCAATCTTTCCTACACAAACCACCGATTATCTTAATTTAAAAAAAGCCTTGGAAAAACTTTATCTTAATGATTCATCCTTAGAGTTTTCATCAATCCATAGCAGCGCGTTGGGGGCCGGATTTAGAGTCGGGTTTTTGGGGTTGTTGCACGCTGATGTTGTCCGCGAAAGACTGGAGCGGGAATTTGATCTTTCTTTAGTTTTGACCCCACCACAAGTCAAATTTAAACATGAAAACAATAATTTTTTTGAACCTTATGTTAAAGCTATGATTGTTTGTCCGGATAATTACGTCGGAGTCGTTATGCAACTATGCCAAAATTACCGGGGAAAATTTTTAAATATGGATAATAAAAATCAAACCGTTTTAGAATATGAATTACCTATGTCAGAATTAATTTCCGACTTTTTTGATAACTTAAAAAGCGCGTCTTCCGGTTATGCATCTTTGGATTGGGAATTCTTACGTTATCAAAAAGTTAAAGCGGACAAGTTAGAGTTATTACTCAACTTGGAACCGATAGATGAATTTAGTGAGGTAGTTGTTGAGGAACGGGCATATGAAAAGGCCAGTTTTTTGACGACCCGTTTAAAAGATTTAATTCCCCGCCAGCAATACGAAGTAAAAATTCAAGCAAAATATAAAGGAAAAATAATTGCCTCGTCCCGTTTAGCTCCCTTTAGGAAAGACGTTTTGATCAAGAGCGGAAAGCTGGTCGGTGGCGGCGATTTTGGACGTAAACGGAAACTTTTGGACAAACAGAAAGAAGGAAAAAAGAAAATGAAGATGATCGGGAAGGTTGAGATCCCGAAAGAGGCCTTCATGAGATTGTTTAAAAGATAAACTTAATTATTTTTTTTGGTTCGTCAATTCTTTTAATTGAATCTGAGAAATTTTGTAAATCCCAAACAAAAGTATCGCTCCGGCTGCATACTGAGACGGCGCAAGGAAACTTTTATACAACGTCGCATCAATAAAAACCGCAAGGAGAGGATATATGAGTTCAAGAATTGTTGATACATTTGCCTGCACTTTTTTCAAACCGCGGTAATAAATTGCAACCGAAACCATTCCGGTTGAAACCGCAATGAGTAAAAAACGGCCAAACTGTGAAACCGTTGGAGAAGAAAGACTTTTGCTTTGACCAAGAGCAAAAACCATTCCCAATGCCAAAATACTAGTCAGTACAAACCTTAGGCTGGTTATGTACATACTTGGTCTTTTTTGAAGAGCCAGTTTTGAAAATGCGGTTGAAGATCCCCATGCAAAAGCCGCGCCTAGTGCATATAACGCCGCAATAATTGTACCTGTTCCTGTTGCGAAATTAATGTAGCCGTTTTTGAACGTGACAAAATATGCGGCGACTAAGGCAACAACAGCCCACTTAATGTAGGATTTCGTAATTTTTTCTTTAAGTACAATTGCGGCAGTTGAAATTGCAAAAATTGGCTGTAATTTTTGGATAAGATAGACAACACTAAAAGAAATAAAGTTAGTTTTGAGAAGCGCGGTGGTAAACCACAACGTTCCGAGTACTCCACTGAACATGGAAATAAAAAGAAGCAAAAAAAATTCTTTTTTGGTAAGACCTTCTTTTTTAAAAGACCAAATAAGATAAGGAAAAAGAATAACTGCACCAAATAGATGCTCATAAAATACAATCGTAATGGAAGGAAGAGAAAACAAACTCCTTCTGATAATCCCGTCAAGCGCCCATAGAGACGCAGCGGTGATAATTAATAATGGGCCGTAATTAAATACTTTACGCATATAAAATAAAAAAATTAATAATAATCGGGGATGAGAGAGAAGATTAAAAAAGGATACATCAATACACGCCTTAATAAAAAAGGCTATATCCTTTCCTTCTTTCCTCCCGACTATCCCTGTACCACGTTGGGTACAGGGTAAAACGGTCGCTGTAGGAGTTACACCTACTCATGTCCCGCTAAGCGGGACTCGAAGAGTATACTTCCGATTGTGATTTACACACTAAACCCCGAAGGAACGATTTGAAATATTATACTATTTTAATTAAAATAAAGTCAATGGAATTTGAAAGCACTCACGTCAAAGGAAAAGGCCGCGGCAAACCAATGGGGTTTCCAACAATAAATTTAAAAATACCAGATGGCTTTGAATTGAAAGACGGAATCTATGCGGCAAAAGTTAATATTGAAAAGAAAGTTTTTAAAGGAGCCCTACATTATGGACCAGTACCAACTTTTAGTGAAGAAGAAAAAAGCCTAGAAGTTTATTTAATAGGATTAACGAATTACGAATTAATAAATTACGGATTAATTAACCTGGATGACAAGATAATCAAAATTGAAATAATAAAATTTCTGAGAGATATAATTAAATTTAAATTAGTTGAAGATCTGATTAAACAAATTAAAGAAGATGTAAGACTGATAAAAAGATTGACCTAATTAGAACTTAGAAATTTATACCTCTCTCCATTTTATATTTTTATCTTTCTTCATAAAAGTATACTGTCTTTTGGCATATTGGACTTCTTTATTGATCCAGTCTTCAATAGCCTGTTTTTCAGTCATTTGTTTATTCAAATATTTGATTATTTGTTGATAGCCGATGGTTTTCATTCCCGGATCGCTTTCTTTATAACCCATTTTTAGTATTTTTTTTACTTCATTGATAGCACCATTTTTGAGTCTCTCCTCTACCCTTTTTTCAATAGCTTGGTGGAGTTTGGATTTGTCTTTGTATTTCAGGCCGATGATTTCAGGGACACTCTTTATAAAGACAGTCTTATTTAAGACTGTCTTTGTTGGAGATTTTAAAATCTCTATTTTTCGTATAAGTCTTCTTGGGTTGTTGAAGTCACTATTGTTCAATCGATTAATCGATTGAACATCTAGTTTTGTTAATATATCTTGAAGTTCTTTGACTGATTTACTGTTTAATTTATCTCTAAGTTTAAAATCAGGCGGACTATTGTTATCGTCAATTCCATAGAGGAGATGTTTTAAATAAAGATAGGTTCCGCCAACCAATATTGGAGTTTTGCCCCTTTTTTTAATATCTGTAATTATTGGTGTAACTAATTTCACAAAATCAAACGAAGAAAAGTATTGATCGGGAGAAACAATATCATAAAGCCAGATTTTATTTTTCGCAATATCCTTTCCAGTAATAATGTCTAAATATTTGTAGATTTGGCGGGAGTCAAAGTTAATAAGTTCACCGTCATGTTTTTTTACCAATTCTTGTGCGAGTTTGGTTTTTCCGGTCGCAGTTTGACCGGTGATGATAATCATTTTTGCATTTTGGCGGCATCGATTAAGTTTTTGTAAAGATAAACCACGTCAATTGGGCCGCTGCCACCGGGAGTAGGTGTATAAAACGAGGCAATATCTTTGATTTCTTTTTCTTCATAGTCGCCTTTTAATTTACCATTTTCTTTACGGACTCCGGTATTAATTAAAACTACACCAGGCTTAAGCATGGCCGGTTCAATCACTTTTTTTCCAACGGCCGTGATGATCAGATCGGCAGTTATATAATAAGATTCCGGACTGATGGTTAAGGAGTTGGTATTAATATAGTTAATATTAAGATCTCCGAGAGTTTTTCCTATCGGTTTACCACCGGTAATACCCCGGCCAACAACAATAATTTTTTTACTCTTGAGAATTTTTTTAAACAGCAAACGATCTCTTATTAGATCAACAAAAAGATTATCTTGTTTCCTTTTTCCGTCATAAATATATTTAATGATCGTCATGACCGCTAGACCGAGAGGAAAAATAAATTCAGACTTTTTTTTGTGGCCTTCAATTTCTTTCGTGAGAGGAATATAGTCATAAATACTATTAGTCGATAGTTGAGCCGGCAGTGGTTGTTGGATTATAATTCCGCTGACGTCCCGATTAGCCACCTCTTTTTTTAACAGATTAGCAAAATCAATAAAATTCGGAGTAGTTTTTAGATGAATCAATTTAAAATTTACTTTTAAAGCTTTAGCCATTTCGGACTTTATCTTTACAAAAGAAAGCTGTTCTGGCGCGCTACCAATTAAAAATACAGTTAGACCAATGGGTTTTTTTATTTTTTTACGTTCTTTTTTAAGAAGAGCCAGGAGATAGTTGGCGATTTTCTTTCCATCAATTAACATGGGACATTATACCATATTCTTAGATGCTGGTGGCACTAACAATTCGATCGGATTTCTCGGAAAATCTCATCAAAATTACTCCTTTAGCCGTTCTTGAACGTGAAGGGATATTGCCAAGATCCATTTTTACTATCTGTCCCAAAGCACTAGTAATGATCAAAGTCGTATCTTCCGGCTCAATAATCTCGGAAAAAGCCACTGGGCCAATTTTTGGATTGACTGAGGTAATTTTAACCCCTTTACCACCCCGGTGTTGACCTTTGAAATTGGACAGTTTGGTTTTTTTCCCTATCCCCTTTTCGGTCAAAACAAGAATGTTTTTTTTAAATTCTTCATCAGAAAAAACATCAGCGGCGATTATTTGTTGATCCACTTTGGCATCCAAGTCCATTCCTTTGACACCGATTGAGGCGCGTCCGGTTGATCTGATTTCTTTTTCCTTAAAAACAATCGCTTTACCGTTTTTTGAAGCCAGAATGATATTTTTCCTGCCGTCGGTCAGTTTGACCCATAAAAGCTCGTCCCCTTTTTCCAAACGGATAGCAATGATGCCATTAGTACGAATATTGACATAATCCTCAAAGCTAGTTTTTTTGACGGTTCCGTATTTAGTTGACATAAAAACAAATAAATTTTTCGCTTTTCCCATAGTTTCTATACTATAGCTTAGGATTGAGGTAATCTTTTCATCCGGTTTTAAGGCAACCAGATTAATAATGGCTTTCCCTTTGGAAATGCGCGATCCAGTCGGGACATCCCAGACGCGTGTCTGAAAGACTCGACCTTGGTTGCTAAAAAAAAGCATATAATCATGAGTCATGGCTGTGGTAATATAATATACATTATCAGTATCTTTAGTTTCCATTCCGGAAACGCCTTTCCCACCTCGATGTTGAAGCCGGAAAGTCTCCCGAGGGACTTGTTTGATGTAGCCTTCTTTAGTGAGAACAACAATGACTTCTTTATTTTCAATTAGCTGTTCGTCGGTGATTTCCCCCGGTTTAAATTTCATGACTTGGGTTTTTCGTTCGTCGCCATACTTGGTTTTTAAATACAATATTTCTTCTTTAATAACTTTAAAAATTTTAAATATATCTTTCAGCAAACTTTCCAAATAAGTGATGGTTTCTTTTAAAAGAGCCAACTCATCTTCAATTTTATTTCTCTCTAAACCTGTCAATCGTCTCAGTTGCATTTCCAAAATTGCCTGAGCTTGGAGGAGAGAAAGCCCAAATTTTTTCATTAATTTCTCTTTGGCTTCAGGTTCGTCTTTGGATTTCTTTATAACGGCAATAACTTCGTCTATATGATCAAGGGCGATCAGATACCCTTCTAAAATATGGGCTCTAGCTTTGGCTTCAGCAAGTTCGTACTCTGATCTTTTAACAATCACTTCAACGCGATTTTTTATATAAATTTCCAAAATAGTTTTTAAAGATAATGTTTGTGGCACACCATCAACTAAAGCCACAATATTAACCGGAAAAGAAGTCTGCAGGTTAGTATATTTAAAAAGATTATTCAAAACTTTTTTATAAGAGGCGTCTCTTTTCAGTTCAATGACGACTCTAATTCCGTCCCGGTCAGACTCATCCCGTAAATCAGAGATACCGACGATTTTTTTGTCATTAACTAAACCGGCAATTTTTTCAACCAATAAAGCTTTATTAACTTGATAAGGAAGCTCATTGACAATAATGGCCATTTTTCCTTTACCCATATCCTCATCAGTCACCCTAGACCTCATCATGATAGACTTTCGGCCAGTCGCGTACATTTCTTTAATGTCAGAAGCTCCGTAAATAATGCCGGCGGTTGGAAAATCAGGCCCTTTTACAAAAGTAAGAAGATCTTCCAAAGTAACATTAAATATCAAGTTTTTAACATCCTCCATTGGAGATTTTTTGGTATTTGTTTTGGCATGATCAATCATAAAAACTAAGGCGTCAACTAATTCAGAAAGATTGTGTGGCGGGATTTTTGTCGCCATGCCAACCGCGATTCCTTCGGCGCCCATCAGTAAAAGATTTGGCAGTTTGGCCGGTAAATAAATTGGTTCTTTAAGCGAACCGTCAAAATTATCAATATAAGGAACGGTTTCTTTTTCAATATCGGTCACCATTTCGTCAGAAATTTTGGCTAATTTGACTTCCGTGTAACGCATGGCGGCCGGCGGGTCACCGTCAATTGATCCGAAGTTACCCTGACCTTTGATCAAAGGATAGCGCATGGAAAAAGTCTGAGATAACCTCGCTAAAGCTTCATAGACTGAAGAGTCACCGTGCGGATGATATTTACCTAAAACTTCTCCGACCACTTTAGCCGATTTGGAAAAATGGGCGCTTGAAGTTAAACCTAATTTATACATGGCATAAAGGATTCGTCTATGAACCGGTTTCAAACCGTCACGAACATCAGGTAGTGCCCGGGAGACGATAACAGACATGGCATAGTCTAAATAGGCCCGTTTCATCTCGGCATTTATTTCGGTAACTTGGATGTTGTTGGCCATAAATCATTTAATTGATTTTTTAATCGCCTTATACGCTTCTTCTTTACCTAAAAAATTTTTTATTTTTACCCATTTATTTGGTTCAAGTTCTTTATAATGATTAAAGAAATGTTGAATCTTCTTTTTAGTCATTTCGTCTAGATCGCTGACGTCATTGATTTTTGAGAAAAACGGATCAACTTTTAAAGTGGGAACGGCAATAATCTTTGTGTCAATTCCGGCTTCGTCCTCCATTTCCAACATACCAATCGGTCGACTGGGAATAACGGCCCCCGGTTGAACAGGATAACTGGAAATTACCAAAACATCGGCCGGATCGCCATCTTCAGCTGATGTTTCTGGTATGAAACCATAGTTAAACGGATAGAACATGGCGGTAAAGTTAAACCGGTCAACCATTATGATCCCGGACTCTTTATCCAATTCATATTTCACCGATGAGCCTTGGGGAATCTCAATAAAAACATTAACCTCTTGCGGAGGATTTTTGCCTACGGACAGTTTAGATATATTCATATTAAAAATTAATTTTTAACTTTACAAATCTAAATTTGCCATCTTTGCATGGGTAACAATAAATTTTTTTCTTGGCGGGACTTCATCGCCCATTAACATAGAAAAAACATGGTCAGTTTCCTCGGCTTCAGATATGGTTATTTGCTTTAGAACTCTTCTTTCCGGATCCATGGTTGTATCCCAAAGTTGATCGGGATTCATTTCTCCAAGACCCTTATAGCGTTGGACATTTGGCTGACTGGTCTGTTTAGTCATTAGTTGAGCTACCATTTTGTCTTTTTCGCCGTCTGAATAAACATAATGAACCTGTTTTCCTTGCTGAACTTTAAAAAGCGGCGGCATAGCCACATAAAGATGGCCCTTATTTATGATATCAGGCAAATGCCTAAAGAAAAAAGTCAAAATTAAAGTTAAAATATGTTCCCCATCAACATCAGCGTCGGTCATGATAACAATTTTATGATAACGAAGTTTTTTGTAATCAATATTTTCACCGATACCCATGCCAAGGGCAATCACGAGATCCTTTATTTCTTTAAAAGCTAAAACCTTATCCAAATAAGCTCGCTCCGTATTAAGGATTTTTCCTCTTAAAGGAAGAATGGCCTGAAATTTACGATTTCTGGCTTCTTTGGCCGTGCCTCCGGCCGAGTTACCTTCAACCATAAACAGTTCGCATAGAGCCGGATCTTTTTCTTGACAGTCAGCCAGTTTACCCGGAAGGGTGGCGCCCTCTAAAGCACCTTTTCTCATAACAGCTTCCCTGGCGGCCTTGGCAGCCAGTCGAGCTTTTTGGGCCAGGAAAATTTTTCCGAGAATTTCCTTAGCGGTTTTTGGATTTTCTTCAAAATGAGTTTCTAAAAATTCGAAAACTGTCTGTTGAACTAAAGTTTGAATTTCAGAGTTGCCTAATTTTGTTTTTGTTTGCCCTTCAAACTGTAAATTAGTGGCCGGCATTTTTATATAAATGATAGCGGCTAATCCCTCCTTAACATCATCACCGGAAAAAGTTTCTTCAGATCCCAATTCTTTTTTGGCATAATTATTAATTGCCTTAGTAAGAGCCGTTTTAAATCCGGTTAGATGAGTACCTCCTTCGTGAGTGTTTATAACATTGACAAAAGAGTGGATATTCTCGTTCATTGAATAGTTATATTGAATGGCTACTTCAACTTCTTTATCATCAACTTGTTTTTTAACATAGATTGGGTCGTGAAGAGTTTTTTTTCCGCGATTCATATCACGGAGCAAGGAAATAATTCCGCCATCAAAAAAATAAGCAAACTTTTCGGCTGTTTTTTTATTAAAAATCCGGAAATAGACATTGCTAATCAGATAAGCTCGTTCTTTGACCTGTTTTTTAAAAATATTAGTGTTTATTTCAATGGTTTCTTTGAAGATCTCGCTGTCCGGCAAAAAAGAAACAGCCGTTCCTTGTTTAAAATTAAAGTTTAATATAGACTTATCTACTCGTTTAACCGGAGTAGTTGGTTTACCTTTTTTATATTCTTGGCGGTAGATCTTATTGTCACGCTTAACTTCGATAATAAGGTGGCTAGACAAAGCGTTGACAGCTGAGGCGCCAACGCCATGAAGACCACCGGAGACTTTATAAGCACCGGCGTTAAATTTACCCCCGGCGTGAAGTTTGGTCATAACAAGCTCTAATGCGGAAACATTGTATTTAGGGACTTTATCAACTGGAATTCCCCGGCCATCATCAATGACCGTCATATAGTCATTATTTTCAATCCGGACTTCAATATTACGACAAAAACCAGCCAAAGCTTCATCAATTGAGTTGTCAATGATCTCATTTAAACAATGATTGACTCCGTATTGAGAAGTGGTGCCAATATACATCGCTGGTCGTTTTCTGACCGGTTCAAGTCCCTCAAGAACAACGATTGATTCCACTCCGTAATCCGATTTTTTAATTGTTGCCATAATAAATTTTACTTAAACTCCACCTTTCCACCGGCAGCTTCAACTTTTTTCTTGGCTTCTTCTGCGGCTGGTTTTTTGACATCGGTCAATAAATCTTTTGGAGCCGACTCGACCAATTTTTTAGCATCCATGAGTCCTAGATTAGGAAGAATTTCTCGAACGGCTTTGATTACTCCTAGTTTATTGTCTCCGGCAGCTGTTAAAACAACGGTAAAACTGGTTTTTTCCTCCTTGTCCGCCGTAGCGGTTTCCGCGGAGGCGGAAGCAGCAGCAACTGGCTGGGTCGAAACTCCAAACTTTTCCTCTAAATATTTAGCTAACTGCGCCATTTCAACGACTGTCAAAGTTTCAACTTCAGTAGCAATTTTTTGTAATTTTTCAGATAATTTTATGTCAGACATTAATTACTCACCTCCTTTGATTTAGCTTTCAGAATATACACTAATTTATTCGTATTATATTTAAGTGCATAGATAAATTTACTCATCGGGCTCTTCATACTACCAATAATTTTTCCTAATAGTTCCTCTCGACTTGGTAGTTGAGCAATCTGCAGAGATTTTTCCGCGTTATAAATATTATTGTCTAATAATGCCAATTTAAAAGTCAGTGAGGTGTCCTTTTTAGAAAAAAGATATAAAGTTTTTAGTCCTTCATTCCAACGCTCGCTCAAGATTACTAAAGCACTGGTTTCTTTTAAAGGAAAGAACTGTTTTTTTAAATCATTAAAAATTGTCTTTTTCAAAGCAATTTTATTAATAGATTTTTCAAATAAAGTATTTTTAATGACTTTAATTTGAGAATCGGTTTTCCTCAATTCGCGGCGAAGTGATTCCAGACTTTGATGGGTAGTTTTACCCATTTTGACTAGAAGAAAATTAGGATTTTTTTCTAATAACTGAAGGATAGAGCCGACCTGATTTTTTTTAAGTTGACTAACCATATTTTTACCATCCCTCCCGATTTAATCGGGAGAAGTTCGCTGGGAAATTATTTTAATTGTAAACCCAGTGTCTTAGGTGAAACCATTATATCATGATTCGCTCAAAAGTTCACGTAAAGATTTAACATTTTTTTCTTCTTTATTACTTTTTTGTTTTTTACCTGTGTAGGCGCTTTTGTATTTTAAAGCAAAAGCTTGTTTTTTCTGAAATGAATCAACTCGACCCTGTCTATCTAGGAATTTATGTTCTCCGGTATAAAAAGGATGGCATTTATAACAAGCTTCGACAGAAATGGTTTTTTTAGTTGATCCAGTAACAAAAGTATTGCCGCAAGCGCAGACAGCTTGAGCATCGGAATAGTAGGTTGGGTGAATTTTTGCTTTCATAGGAATTTAATTATAACAGAAGAAATATAAAATCAAAAGTAAAAAAACTGTCATTCCCGCTTCCGATCGGAGTCGAGGGCAGGCTCCGGTGGGAATCCAGACTAAAACTGTACATTTTGGTAAATATTCAGGTTTTAAAGAAAGTGATTAAGGAAAAAACTGTTTTAATAGTAGTAGTGTGATTTATCACACCATAATAATCAATTAATGAATTATTTTGGAACGATGAATCGTTCCACTACAACATAAAACATAGATCTTCATCGTCCAATAGTAGTTCATGGTATATAAAAAAACCTCAGCGGACTTGCGTACTGGCTGAGGCGTTTATACAAACAATATACTTTAGTAGATATCAAAAATCAAAACCCTATAGTAATTTTAATTTATTGCGGTGAAAAAACTTTTTCCCACCTACCTTCTTCAATAATATCTTCAAGATTATGAAAGCTTTTTTGGGTCCGATGATCGGTCAGACGGTTCTGGGGAAAATTATAAGTCCGGATTTTTTCAGCCCGATCTCCTATTCCAACATTAGTGACATAAGAATGCCTCATCCCTTTTTTCTTTTCTTCTTCCAGTTGATAAAGTTTGGCATTCAAAATATCTAAGGCAATTTTTCGATTTGCTTCCTGGAATCTTTCTCTGCTGGCCGTGACTACAATTCCCGAGGGCCGGTGAGTTAGCCGGACAGCGGTTGATACTTTATTGACATTCTGTCCTCCGTGTCCGCCTGATCGATAAAACTGCCAATCAAGGTCATTAGGATTGATTCGGACATCGGATTGAATAATTTGCGGTAAAACAACGATAATGCAGGTAGAGGTATGGATCCTTCCCTTTCTTTCTGTGTCAGGAATTCGCTGTACTCGATGAACCCCGGTTTCATTCTTAAAAAAATTAAAAGCCCCCTGACCATTTATCTTAATTGTATTTTCATCTAAATTAGAATACTTAAAAGCTTTTTTTTGAGCAAAACGCAAATAAGAGGCTAATAGTTCTTCCATCCAAAGTTTAGATTCATTTCCTCCGACTCCGGGTAGGGCTTCGATAATGGCGACGTTGGGATTTATTTGCATAATTTATTAACTAATTCTTCTTGAGTCAATTTAAACTGTTCCCCGGTTTTCATATCCTTCAAAACCACTTTCCCGCTTGCTACTTCCTCCGGTCCAATGATAACAACATAGGGAATGCTCTTTTTATTGGCGTA
>CAYWJV010000021.1:0-14534 GCA_964458735.1 uncultured Gammaproteobacteria bacterium
ATTATGGACTTTGATAAATATAATTTCGAAGCACGAATTTCGAAATCCGAAACAATTTTTAAATTTTCAAAATTCAAATTTTTAAAATGTTTTGAATTTGTTTCGGATTTCGGATTTCGGATTTCGGATTTATTTAAATTGATTTCTAACACATTCTCATCCACAATCCTTGCTCCAAATTTCTTGGCCTGATTTCGCATCTTTTCAATTAATTCTGGGCCAAGAATTGACTCAAACCCGGGATAATTTTCGACTTCTGAAGTAAGGGTTAACTGGCCGCCGGGAGGCGATCCGGCAAATAATAAAGGCTTAAGATTAGCACGTGCCAGATATATGGCGGCGGCCAGACCGGCCGGCCCACCACCTATAATTACAACACTTTCAACCATAAGTTAATAATTAATACTACCAATACTACAAATAAACAAATACTACAAATAAATGTATAAATAACCAAATAATTTAAATGATTTAATCATTTCTACATTTGCTTATTCATTTGTTTATTGGCTTATTTGATTATTTGTAGTATTTATAAGTTAATGGCTCTCTCCACCATTTTTCCTATCTTATCTGCGTCTCCACTTGGCATCAATTTACAGATATCAGATACTACTATTTCTTTAGACAGTCCGTCAATCGCTTTTTTCACGGCTGAAATCTGCTGCAGTACCTCATGGCACTCCCGTTTTGCCTCGACCATCTTCTCTATCCCCCGCAACTGACCGATGATTCGATTGATTCTTTTTTTCGTGTCTTTCATATATTTTAGTTTATAAAGTTTTTAAAGTTCGTAAAGTTCTTAAAGCCTGCCTACCGGCAGGTAGGTGTTTTTCTTTATAAACTTTATTAACTTTCTAACTTTATGAACTCTCTTATACTGGATAGTAGTATAGAGTATGTGAGTTAAGAATGTCAAGGGGAACATTTTAAATTGACCTAATTAACCTAATTTTTAATTGATCTAAATAATGACCAATTATCAATTGTTTCCAATTGCGATTTGGATATTGGATATTTTTTAGGTCAATTAGGTTAATTAGAAATTAGAAATTTTGATAAAATAATAGGCCTATAGTTTTCAAAAAAACCATATCAAAGTAGTTGATTAACGTATCACTTACGCACCTTTGCTCAAGGAGTCCAAAAATTCCTGGTTGTTTTTAGTTTTGCTAAGTTTTCCGGTTAAAGCCGTTAATCTCTCTTCTCCGTTTAATAAATTGAGCATTCGGCGTAAAGTATTAACTTTATTCATTGTTTCCCGGTCAAACAAAAGCTCCTCATGGCGGGTGCCGGATTTTTCCGCGTCAATGGCCGGGAAAATTCTCCGGTCGGCAAACTTGCGGTCTAAATGAATTTCCATGTTGCCGGTCCCTTTTAACTCTTCATAAATAAGATCGTCCATCCGGGACTCGGTCCCGATTAAAGCCGTCCCAACAATCGTCAGACTGCCGCCTTCTTCGCAGTTGCGGGCCGCTCCCAAAAATTTTTTGGCCGGATAGAGAGCCGATGGATCAAATCCTCCTGATAAACTTCGGCCGCTGTTGGTCACCGACAGATTCAAAGCCCGGGCTAATCTGGTCACCGAATCCAAAAGAATAATCACGTCTTGTCCAACTTCCACTAATCTGCGCGCCCGGTCGAGTGCTAAATTAGCCACCTTAATCTGTTGACGCGGTGACTCGTCAAAGTTGGAAGCCGCCACTTCACCTTTAATAAACCGTTTTATTTCCGTTACTTCCTCCGGTCGCTCTCCAATTAAAATCGCCATTAAATAAGCTTTCGGATAGTTGGTCCCAATCGCCTCGGCAATCTCCTTTAAGAAAGTGGTTTTACCGGCTTTTGGCTGAGAAACAATTAAGGCCCGCTGACCAAAACCAACCGGCGAAATCAAATCAATAATCCGCGTTGACAAAACATCCTTAGTTGTCTCCAATTTCATCTGTTTATTTGGATGAAGGGAAGTTAATTTATCAAAATCTTTTCGCTTCGCGCTTTGCTCTTCCGTCATCTCAAGGCCGTTAATTTTTTTGATCAAAAGTAAGGAATGAAATCTTTCTCCGGCTTTAGGCGGACGGGCTAGACCTTCTACTTCGTCGCCTCGTCGCAGCCAAAAGCGGCGAATCTGACTCGTTGAAACATAGATATCATGGTCCGGACTTAAGACATAGTTTTGCCTTAAAAATCCATAGCCGCCGAAAGTAATATCTAAAATTCCCTTAGCTTGATAACTAATTTTCAAATCTTCTTTTAATCTTTCTTCTACGGGAACGTTATATCTTTGCGTAGTTTGTGCCGGTACACTAGATTTTACGGCCATAATAGGCTTCGATTCAACTCCTTCAATTAATTTTGAGACATCAAGAGGTAAGTCATAAGGGTCGGACCCTTTAGGGTCCGTCCCTATTTTAGATTTTTTTAATACTGCCATAGGCTAAAACGTGGTATTCTGATACATGGCTAAATGACAAAATAAACAAATAATAAAATAATTAAATAAATAATCAAATGTATTAATTAAAACATTTAATCATTTATACATTTATTTCTTCATTTGTTTATTTGATTATTTAATCATTCTTATTCTTACGAATGTGGCATTCTAATACATGAGTGATTAATGAGGAACTAGAGATCCTCCATTAAAAAGGGTGTTTTGGTCTTTTTCCCTTAAAACAGAATGGGTTAAACGCCCCCTGATGAAAAAATTCACCAAGGAAATCGTTTTTTCAGGTACCAGTCGGCACCTGATCCCTTGATATGAATTGCGTAGAGAAAAAGATTTCAATTCATCTCCTTGAATTAGGAGGATCTGGTTCAAGTATACAGTGCTTATTTACTTTGTCAAGTCAAGTTGCTCTTTATTATCCTATAGTGTATAATGCCCATATCAAATATGTTTAATTTTGAGGCAAAGCATCGACCCTTAAACCCCAATAAATTAAACCATTGAAGCAGTCAATGACACAAATTTACCACCTCAACAAGCGGCATTATGTGCGGATGATATTGTAGGAGCGAATCTTCAAAACCTGCAGCCAGTACCGGCTGATTCACAAGGACCTTCTTCTGCAAGAGAGGTACTTGCCCCGGAAGGCGGACTGACTATTCCAATAGACTCTTGCGGAAATTTAAAAAATAACTCCACGCCAACCGCATCTCCATCGCCAGAACAAACTTAAACGTCAGCACCGATTGCAACACTATAAACACCAATAAAAAAAGCACTAATAAATAATGAAAACATAGGAGTAGTGTTGGGAATGTTTTGTGCTTCAATGTTAGGAATCGGTGTAACATTTAGAGCATTATTGGCTCCTAGGGGAAGAAAAGAGAAAAAACCAAAAGAAGACAAACCAACAAACAAAACACAAGTAGTGTTAACGCGTATTGACACAGGGAAAGAGTTGCAAGTTCCAACCGTCTTGCCATTACAAGGAAATGATAATATTCCCGGACAGGTAATGATAGAAGGAGAATTTGTGCCGGTCTTACGAGACCAGGTTGCAATAATTATGGAGACTGATGCCAAAACACTTGGAGAAGCGAGGCGTTTATTAAAAAAAGAGTTAATAAGAAAGGGGGCACAAGGTAGAGCTGAAATTGCTCAAATAGCCGCTCATGAAGCAGATCATATTAGAAAAAGTCCTGCAGGAGTTGCAATGGTTCATGTTGTTAAGAGCCTTTTAGGAGAAATAATGGGAGCAATCTGTGAGTCCATTGAAGCCCGATCCAACTGCCGACGAAATAAGAACCATGGCAGAAGCTCCGGGAAGGGATAGAATGTCCGAACAAAATAGGCACGTTCATGACCATGCAGAAGAATTAGCAAGAGAAAGAAAGAAAAAATAAATATTATCTATCCCACGGCCGTAGGATAGATATTTTTTATAATTTAAAAAAGTCTTTGATCCTGCCTTCATCTTCTATCTTTTCAGCAATGATATACATAATGTATTTTGCTCCTTCGACAATTTTCTTAATCAGAGCTATTTCCTTTTCACATTCATAGGGAAAGATATAGACGCTTTGTTGGTATCTGTAAAACCCAATTTTTTGCAAAAAATAACGGAGATAATCCCTTTTATTTCTCTGAATTTCCGGAACGTCGAAAAAAACCATAAACCATTTTCCACTCCATTTTTTTTCTTTCTTTTTAAAATCCAAAAGCGCTTTTATTGAATATTTCATTATTGTTAGATTTTCTTTGTCTTTTATTTTGATAAATACTCGATTATCTTTTTCAACAACCTCCAGAATTTCTTTTTTCTCCATTTTCTCGAGACTCAATTTTATTTTCTTTTCTTCAACATTTAGATTTTTTACTTCTCTAAGGGTCTTAATAATTTCCTTTACGGCTAAAGGAATAATTGGCCGAAGCGGGTTGCCTCCTGATATCAAAGTCAAACCAATCACTTCTAAAATATACCAATATAACTGTCCCCGTTTTAGTTTTACCTCTTCATGATTTTTCATAGATAAATATTATCTTGCCCACGGCCGTAGGATAGATAAAAATATATAATTAAATCAATCTAAATTGCGTTAATAAAAAAGTCAATCGCTTATAACCTACAAAAGTGAGTGTTTGGATTAGTACAGCAATATGTTTTTATCGATAGATATATCTTGTCCACGGCCGTGAGATAGATATTGTTTTAAAGAAGTAGTTTTCAAGAAGTAGTACTAAGATTATAAAAATTGTTGATATAATTTAACAATTTATATATGGACCTCGCCAATGCAGAACATACCATCGGAAAAGTCTATCCCGAAGCAGAACAATTCAAAGATACTTTGATTGGAAGTCCTGATGAAGTTGCAAAAAATTTTCATTGGGCAGACCATCTCATTGATCCCGGAAACATTATTGGCAAATATGAGCGTTTTGCTGTTGCCACCAAAATTCCTCTTGATGGTCCTCAATTAAGTGATATCTGTTTTAAATCGTTTGATTTTTGCGGTACAGTCTATAATGACATCTTGTTTCCTAAAGGCTCGCCACAGCTTCCATATCATGATCTAAACCATGGTTTAATAACCAGCATAACCGCTCAAAAAATATTTCTTGGTGGTCTTATTTCTGAATCAGAAGCAAAGAGATTTTCTCTCCCGTCGAAAGAAAAATTAGCCAGTCTCCATCATCTTTTCTCTCTTGTCTCAAGTTTTCATGAAATAGACGATTGGTGGGACAAGCCCTATCCAGATACCAGTGGTGAACATAATCCCAACATTGCAAAAGCCAAATTAACCATTGCTCAACATCTTAAAGAACTTGGTCTTTCTTCCCATGACTTTAATCGGTTACTGGTCTTAGATGATTTTCGAGAAAAACAAGCAGTTTCACTTCAAAAAAGTTTTGATTTAAAAAGAGGTGAAGGATTTTTACCAGAAGATGAAACTCCTTCTCTATTGGATCAATTCACTCTTGAAGAAAGAAAAACAATCCTAAAGGTTGCCTCTGGAGCTTTATGTGCTTCCGACTTTCTCCAGATAATAAATCCTGCCTATCTTCAGCCAGTAAAATTAATTCTTGATAAAGAAAAAGGGTCTTTCGATGGTCTTGCGGTCCCTATGCCCTGGCGTGGGAGATGAAGGATTGGCGCAGAAATGCTCTCAAACCTGCAAAATTCGGACTTCCTGATGGAACTGTTTTTTGGAAGGATGTAAATCTTTCCTCTGGATTTTTCCAAAACGTCGCTCTCCCCCGAATTAATTCTGGACTAGAATATCTCAACTCTTTTTCCCCCACAGAGTATAAGCGTGCCAACCTGGTTCTTGATGATATAAAACTGAGTTTAGGAAGAATTTCTTGATCTAATATACAAAACTAAACCAATCGTTATCCCGCTCAAAAGAAAAATTATCACCAGTATAATCATTAAGGCCGGATTAAATAATGAAGTGGCGGTTTTTGCCGGACTGCTGACGGTTTTATTACTGGCTGGATTTTTTATTGACGATTTCTCATTAAACAGATCGGTGGCCGGATCAATAATCGGTTGACTATTCTTCGCGGCCTGAATTAAATTTAAATTCTCCGACTTAATATATTCTTTATTTTGTTTGACAAATTCACTGGTTTTTTGAATGACAGTCTTTTGAGTTTCCGGATCTGTAAATTCTAAATAGAACTCATAAGGAGGAAGATTTCTCGGATAAATAGTAAAAAAACCCGTGTCATCAGCTACGGTTGAAAAATAAATTTGTTTATTCATCTGGAGCCTGACATCAATCTTGGCTTTGGGCATTTTTCTATTCTCACTGTCATAGGCGAATCCTTCGATATAGTCCAATATCGGTTCAAATTTTATTATTTTGGTATTGCTAACCGGATCATCGATCTTTATTGACTGTTGTGCAGAAACTCTTTTAATAAATAATGAAAATATCTTGTTTATTAGTTGACTAAAATAACTATTGTTCTTAGCAAATGGATAGTATTGTGGATTTTTAATCAATTCAATATTAAAGCCTTCCTGGGCCAGAACTTCTTTTTTAATTAATGCCAACCAATAACCTTCCTTGTCTGAAGTCTTGGGAAGCGGACGTCCGGCTCCGTCCTCGGTTAACTCCACTCCGTCAACCATTACCTTAACAATGGTTTTGGGATGAACTGTCCTTAAGGCTATTTTTGTATATGAGTCTCCTTCATACCAGACGTCTAGATATTCGCGGCTAATATAGTCCGGACTTCGGGAATATGGTGTGCCTACCGGTTTCAAAGCCACATCAACCCGTTTAGGACTTTGAGCTTTCTCAACAAAAGCCGGGTCGCCAAGTTTGTAAATAAAATCATACAAATCTTTATATTTGGCATCAGGCATGCTCGCCGTAAACAGATGGTTGGTTTTAGGAATAACATTCAATTTATATTTTCCGTCTTTATTAATTCTGATATAATATTTCCCCATCTGATCAATCAAGACGTTATTAACTAATGTGTTTAAAGACGGATTACCGTTTTCATCCAGTAAAGTCACCGATGCCTCTCCCTTTCCAAAGGGTTCAAGGGAAACCGAATCAAAAACACGCCCATACGGATCCTAATAAATTTGGGTGCAGTTTTCCGCGCCCCCAGGAAAAACAAGGGTTGCCTGACCCTGCTGTTGAGTCGTATTTTCTCCATCAGCTCCTTTGCCTAATGACTCAGGAGTATGAGAAGCGTATAGATAATATCCGGTATGATCTTGTACATTGACCAGTTGACCTGGTTCATTTATTTCTCCCGGGCTGAAAAAATTATTTCCCGATGACAATTTTACAAATCCAGTATTAGGCACACAGCCAGCACCTGGTAAGCACGTAACAATATCACATCTTGTTTTTGCCGAACATGTCCCGGTAAAAGTACCGCCTTCAACATTGTTAGGCCATCTTCCATATCCGTTTGTAGGAGTAAAGGTAACACATTCAACAATGACATCACTTTGTAAATCAGAGGTCTGCGCAAAAACGTTTTGCTTAAAAACGGAGAGCATCATTAATAAAACCACAAAAATATAAAAAATGCGTGAAGATTTTCTTTTCATAGTTAATTTATAGAGGTTTTTTTTAAAAAAATCAAACCAATTTGTTATAATCTTTACATGAAAATGAAATCTTACTTTTTTCTTTTTGTCATGATTTCCATTTTGATTTTTATTCTTGGGGTCCGCTACGGTCAAAAGGTGGAAAAAAATAACAAGGTCGTCGACTATCTCCTCTCAATTACCCCATATCCCACATACACCCCATTTCCCACAATCCCCTCGCCTACCAAAACCGTCACCGTCTCACCAACTTTTTTTAATTTAAAAAAATGAAAAAACTTTCTTTGGCTTATTTTGGCTCACCGGACTTCGCCGCCGATTTTCTGGAAAAGTTAATCACCGATGTATCGATTAATCGATTAATTGAGACAAAACTCGTCGTCACCCAACCCGACCAACCGGTTGGGAGAAAACAAATTCTAACGCCTACGCCGGTAAAAATAATGGCGGAGAAATATAAAGGAAGCGAAGATATTAAATTTTTTGCGGTTTGTGGTTTTCCGTCAAAAAATTTCGATATCGAGCTGAAAAATATTGACCTGGCGCTAGTTTATGCATTCGGTGAAGTTATTCCTAAAAATATATTAAGCTTACCAAAATATGGCTTTTGGAACATTCACCCGTCTCTACTGCCAAAATACCGCGGCCCCTCCCCTATTGCCACTCCTTTAATAAATGGCGATGAAACTACCGGTGTGACCATAATAAAAATGGATGAAGAGATTGACCACGGCCCAATTATTGCTCAAGAAAGTTTAACAATAGAAAAAACCGATAAACGGCCGGATTTGAAAAAAAAGCTAACTGATTTGGCGTTTGAGATGTTTAAGAAGACTGTCTTTATTAAAGACAGTCTTCAATTAAAACCACAAAATCATTCCCTCGCCACCTACACAAAAAAACTCGCCAAACAAGACGGTTTTATCGAAATTTCAAATTTTAAATTTCAAATTTCAAATTCCCCCGAAAAATTATACAACCTGTTTCGGGGGTTATATCCCTGGCCCGGCATCTGGACCATTCTTCCAAATGGCAAACGACTCAAGATTACTGGATTAAATATTGTAAGAAACAAAAATCTTTGTTCCCTACAAATCAAACGTGTACAATTAGAAGGTAAAAAAGAAGTAGATTTTGAAACATTCAAAAGAGCTTATAAGATTTTTTGAAAGCGCAGATTCAAATCTTAAAAAAACTCCCCACCAAATACCCGACTGCCGCCGAGGCCATGCCGATAATCGCCATCTCAATTCCCTGTTTAAAAAGGTGCCGACCAAGAGTTTGCTTGGCTTTATAATAACCAACCACAAATAGTGTAATTGCCGAGGCAATTAATGAAACAACAATTGACTGCTTGACCGGCAAAAAGAAAAAGGCTGTCAAAGGAATTAACGAACCGATAAAAGCGGAAATACCAACAATAAAAGCCGCCGGCAGAGCTTGTTTGCGATCAACCGGTTCCAATTTCAGCTCTTGTTCCATCATCAGTTTTAGCCAGATTTTTTTATCCGAAGTAATTTTACTGACTATCTCCGCCAGAACTTTTCCTTTAAAACCGTAGTTTTCATAAAGAGCTCTTGTCTCTTCTCTCTCTCCCTCAGGGACGTTTTCTATCTCCCATTCCTCCCTTTCTAGCTCTGACTGATAATAGTCGGCCTCGGCAATTTTTGAGGTATAGGCAACGGCAGCCATTGAGATAGACTCGGCAAAAGTGGCGGCTAATCCGGCCACAATAATAATTTTTGAAGAAACAGTCGCCGCCGCCACTCCTAAAATTACACCTAAGACATTGACTAGTCCATCCTGCCCGCCCAAGATAATCTCAGGAAGATTAAATGAAGTCAGATGAGCTTCGTGATGGTGAATCGACTGATGAATCGTTTCTTTTGAATGGCTTTTTTTTATTGCTTCGCTATTGCCTGTTAAAAAACCTTTTCTCGCCTGATCAACTCTATTCATATTTTATTTTCAATAATCAATGCTCTAATTCTATCAAATAATCTCTCCATCACCCACAAATTATGATACGTCGCTAGAGTGTATCCGAGAATTTCCCGCTGTTTAAAAAGATGGTGTAGATATGATTTTGTAAAGTTTGTGCAAACATAACAGTTGCAACTTTGATCGACTTTTTCCAAATTATTTTTATAAATGTTTTTAGTAATATCTATTGGACTTGAAAGCGAAGATTTTTGTTTTTGAGACAATCGCCTGGGGCCCCTTTGGGGTGAGGCGGTCGAAAAAACACGGTGTCGAGCGATTGACTCAAGAGTTCTAGCCACAGTTGTCCCAACGGAAACTAATTTCTTTCCTCCCGACTTCCATTCATTAATTAATTTAATTGTTTTTTCGTCAACTTCAAAATATTCTTGATGAAGTTTTTTTTGCTTAATATTTTCATCGGTAATTGGTGCAAATGTTCCCGGCTAAAATCGAATTTTAATTCAAAAATGTGTTCTTTTTGGGAAATAACTTTCAAATAATTTTCTTTGTCAAAATATAAAAACTCACCAACACTTACTTTTCTATCAGCCAAAACTTTTATAATTCGTGAGCTTGTTAACTCGTTAACAAGAAATAACAGAACAACTTTCCCTCCGTTTTCTTTTTTCATGGTGACTTTGGCCGGAAGTACTTTCGTATTATTTAAAACTGTAAACGAATCTTTTGGAAGATATCTATCTAGATTATAAAATCGATCGAAAATTATCTTGTCCACGGCCGTATGATAGATAAAAAGTTTTGATGAATCGCGGGGAATAGCCGGTTCTAAAACTAAATTTTTTTTGGGCAAAAAATAGTCGTATTTATCCAAATTCATCCTAATATAATAGCATGGAAGATGTACTATTAAGGGGAAATCCCAAGTCGTAAAAAATTAAGCGTCTCGCTTTTGCTTTTTTTACTTTATAACTTTACGAACTTTATAAACTTTATGAACTTATTTATAGTACTCTTTTACCTGGAAAAGAAAATACAAAGACAAAAGGCCGCCGATTACCAGTCCGCCAACGTTAAAGCTGACAACATTTTGAACTATGCCAACCAAAGCGCTCCAATATAGAAAAGTCCAGGCTTTCTTTGACCGGGAAAACAGTCCGGGAATTGCTAGACCTTCAAGTAAAACTATCGCTCCCAAAAAAACGATGTTTAAAATATAACCAAAGCCAAGAAATGGTTGCCCGGTCACCACTGCGCCAATTGTTCCCAACGGCACTAAAAATGTCCCTAATCCAAGTAGGGCTAAAAAGCCCAGTACGCCAACAACGACGCCAACAATCGTCAAATACGGAGCAAACTTTACCAATACCTCTTTCCAAGCTTTAGGAAGTTGAGGTGCTTTTTCTCCCAAATATTCTCCTAAAGTAACTTCTAATTTTCTCCTCATTGATCCGAAATCAGTCCCTTCAGTTTTTACTTTTGCCATAATAATTTTTGAACTTATAATATCAATCCTATCAACATAATTAGAGCCGGAACTATATAAATAAACGACTTTATTGTACCGGTCTTTGGTAGACTGACGACTACCGTCGGCGATGTTGATATTTTGGCAATTACTATTTCCGTTGGCGTCAGCGTAGGGGACAGATTTATCTCTCCTGTTGGCTGTAGCGTCACCGTTGGTGTTGATGACAAAATCAAAATCGGCGTCGGTGTGTTGGATGGAATTGGGGTCGGCGTTCTGGTTGGGGTTTGGGTTGTAGTAGGGGTCAGGCATGCCTGACCCGTACATGTTGGTAGAGGAGCAGCGGCTTTTTGTTGAGTGGAAATTAACTTATCTTTCAAAAGAAAATTTGTCATAAAAATTAACGCCATCACCAAAAATATGTTTCCGATGATCAAAAATTTACTGACTCTTTTTTTCTTTTTGGTTTTTAAAGGAGTAAAGTTGTCCATTAAATAAATGATAACATAAACTATTTTGTAAGATCCATAAATTTAAACTGAATCTCACCTGAACTATGATTCTCTTCAAAAATTTTTCTTTTAAACTCGCAGTAGTCGGGGAAAAAAGCATCCGCCTCAGGATATTCTTGATTTACCAAAGTCAGGTAAAGTTTATCCGCATATTTTATTCCCTGTTCGTAAATACTGGCTCCGCCGATGATAAAGATTTCATCATCGAATTCTTTTGCCTTATCAAAAGCCGTCTCAATTGAATTACAAAATATTGCAGTGGTTTGATTTATCAAACCTTCAATCACATTTTTGTTTCTTGTCACAACAATGTTCACCCTATTTGGTAAGGGGCGAAACTTTTCCGGCAGAGATTCATACGTTTTTCTCCCCATAATGACAATGTGCCCTGATGTCAACGTTTTAAACCTTTTGAAGTCCTCAGGAATATGCCAAAGAAGCTTATTATCTTTTCCCAGTTCACGGTTTTTGCCGATGGCGGCGATTATATTTATCATAAGGGCACTCAAAACCCCCCAACAACCGTTACTTCTCCTTTAATCGACGGATGTGGATTATAGTTTTCAATTGTAATGTCTTCAAATTTAAAATCATCTATGTTTTTCACTTGTTGGTTTAATTTAACTTTCGGAAACGGTCTAGGTTTTCTTTTCAACTGCTCTTTTATTTGATTTTGATGATTTGAATAAGTATGAACATCACCAAAAGTATGGATAAAGTCACCAGGGGGAATATCAACGATTTGCGAAACCATGAGTAGAAGTAATGAATAAGAAGCGATGTTAAAAGGAACCCCTAAGAAAATATCGGCGCTCCGCTGATAAAGCTGCAGATTGAGCCGATCGCCTAAAACATTAAATTGAAACATCGTGTGACAGGGCGGAAGAGCAACTGATTTCTCTCTTGATGGAGCCATTTCATAGATATAAGCCGGATTCCAAGCCGAGACAATTAAGTGTTTTCTAAACCTTTGTTTTGGGTCTTTTAACTTATTAATTACCCAACCTAATTGGTCAACTACTCTTTCTCCGTCAGAAGGCCAACGACGCCATTGAACTCCATACACCGGCCCCAGTTCGCCATAGTTTTTAACAAATTGACTATCTTTCGGGCTGTTTTTAATTCTCTCAACATATTCTTCCTGTGTTAATTTTCGAATTTCGAATTTCGAATTTCGAATTTGCGCTTCACAGAAGCGCTTATACCCCCATTCATCCCAAATATGGACATCATTATCAACTAAATATTTAATATTTGAGTCGCCTTTCAAAAACCAGATTAGTTCATGAGTAATTCCCCGCATAAAAATTTTTTTTGTTGTCAAAAGTGGAAAACCTTGAGATAGATCAAATCTAATCTGCCGGCCAAAAACGCCTTTGATATAAACCCCGGGATTTCCCCAGACCGGTTTTTTCACACCGTTTTTGAGGATATCCTTTAAGAGATCTAAGTACTGTTGCTCGCCAGTGTTCATAATGATTAAATAAACAAATAATAAAATAATTAAACAAATAAAAAATAAGCAAATGTATTAATTAAAACATTTAATCATTTATACATTTATTTCTTCATTTGTTTATTTGATTATTCTTACATTTATTAGTTTATTTCTTTATTTGCTTATTTTGACATTTTTCTTCGTTTTTATCAACCTAAAAACTTCACCAATTAAATAAAGTGACCCCGTCACCACAATTGGTTCTTTTTTATTTAAAATTATTTCCCAGGCTTTTTTTAACGACAAATTAATTTCAAAATTATTAAAACCGATTTTCTTTAATTGTTGGCCAACGATCAATGGCTTTTCTGACAGATTAATCATATCCTGATTTTCCGTAAAAAAAGTCGTAAGTATTATCTTGTGGACGGCCGTCTTCAAGATAATTATTTTCAGCATATCTTGATAGTCTTTGCCTTTTTTGAAAGCCAACAAAAAATTAAACTTTTTATCAGGATATTTTTTAATTAACGAGCCAATAAACGCTTCCATTTTTTGGGGATTATGAGCGCCGTCAAAAATAACAGTTTTTCCATTGATTTTTTTGACGTCAAAACGACCGGGAAAATAAGCCGTGGCAAAAACTTTTTTAATTTTTTCTTGACTGATAACAAACCCGTCTCTTTTACCTAAAAAATTAACAACTGCCAACGCTAAACCGGCATTTTCTTTTTGATACTCACCGATTAAATTCAACCGAAAATTATTTACCATCTTTGCTCGATCGTTGTTAAGATGGTAAATTTCCCCTACGAACATTATTCTTGCTTGTTTGTCTTTGACAACTTGTTTGATTACTTTCTCTGCCTTAACATCCTGATCAATTGAAATCGCCTGACTATTTTCATTAATAATCATCGCTTTTTGGAAAGCAATTTCTGCTAAGGTCTTTCCTAAAATATTGGTGTGGTCTAAACTAATCTTGGTCAAAACTGCTAACTTATCAGATCTTTCAACAACATTAGTCGCATCATACCAACCGCCTAGTCCTGTTTCCATTACCACATAATCAATTTTTTTGTCATAAAAAATAAAATAAGCCAGTCCGACTAAAATTTCAAAATATGTTAAAGAGCCATGAAATGTTTTGCCGACCATGTTAACCATTGGAATAATTTTATTTAAATAAGAAACAAATTTTTTCTGACTGATTCTTTTTCCATTAATTTGAAATCTCTCTGTCATGTCCGTTAAATGAGGTGATTGATGAAAACCAACTTTAAATCCTTGGTCTATCAAAAGAGAGCTGATTAAATAACAGGTTGAGCCTTTACCAGAAGTACCGGCCACGTGAATAATTTTTAATTTTTCTTGTGGGTTACCGAGAAGATGTAAAAAATATTTGGCTCTTTTTAATCCTAATTCTCCGGGAAACGTCTGTTTCGTACTTTTGGGAATATGAAGAGCGAGGTACGCTTCGGCCTGCTTAAAAGTATGAAGTTTCATTCAAAAAATGATTAAATAAAAAAATAATCAAATAATCAAATAAATGATTAAATAACCAAATAATTTAATGATTTAATTATTTAGACATTTGATTATTTATTTGTTTATTTCTTTATTTGCTTATTTATTCATTAAAT
>CAYWJV010000022.1:0-12817 GCA_964458735.1 uncultured Gammaproteobacteria bacterium
TTTCTTTGATGTTTTATATTATCCGTCACTAACTCTCCTTTTATTTTTTTTGCTAAAGATAAAAAGCAAGCATCGTAAAAAGTAATTTTGTTTTTATAAGCAATTTCTACTGTTTGCGCGGCCAAGACACTATCTAAAGGAACAAATTTTACCTGCATGCTGTAAATAGTTGAAAGCGAAGTTTCTATTAGTGAAAGGCTTAATTTTTTATAAAGTAAAGCATTTGTTATTTCATATTTTGAAATTTCCGGCATGAAAATTTCTATCTTTTCTTCTTCTAACTCTTTAAGGAGCTTATCTGCTTGATCTAAATTATCTTCATCTTTAGTATTAAACCATTTAACTGCGACTGAAGAATCAACAACAATCTGTTTCTTTTTCATAGTTAATGATTATATCTGTCTTTGGCAATAAATTTAGAAAGATTCCCTCTTTTACCTTTAAATGAGCGAGCTTCATTGATCGCTTTCCATATTTTTTTCCAATTTGTTTTTTTTACTTTTTCTTGAATATAAGGTGTAATAACAATCTCTTGAGGCGAACGATAAATAATTTTTACCACTGATTCTGTTTTCATCCAATTAAAAGCACGACGAATGACGTCGGGAATAGTCAGTTGCCCTCTATTTCTAATAATTGCCGTTGTTTGAATATTATTCATATTTTCAGAATATCAGAAAATCAGAAAATGTCAAGAGGGTGTATGACTTCGACTTTGGGGAGTTAAAGCTAAAAAGCTGCGTCGGGGTAAAAGTTTATAGCGAAACAAATGGTTCCTTAGACTGTTTGATAAAATTATCAGTTTCTCTTTCTTCGATTCGTGTAAATTCGATTGGTGTTCCGCCCTTTTTACATGCAAGTGTAATACTGCCATCGTGTCTCAGAATGAATTCTGATCCAAACTCTTCGCTAATTAAGGGTTCTATTACAGTTTCTATTTCAAAGTTGGGATCTTCTATTATTAGTTGTTCAATAATTTGTTTAAAAACTGAAAATTCTTCTAGAGCTTTTCTATAAGGAGTAAGTTTGCTTTTGTCAGAAGAATCATTAGGGCTCTCTTCAAAAACAACCGCTATATCAATATCTTTCCTTGGAAGTGGTTTGATAATACTACCTCCAACCACAAATAGAGTTGCTTCTTTCTTAAATAATCTTCTTACCGTTTGAAGATTGTTTCTGTCATTTGGAGTAAGTTTTTCTAAATATTTTACTCTGTCAACTGCAATTGGATTTTGTGATGTCTCTTTTATATCCATAATAATTTTGTTAAACTAATGTATGTTTGATTTTGCTAAACTAAAAAAACTTTGTCAACTGATCCGCTATAATATTTTGACTGCAACGACTGAGGCCGGTTCCGGCCACCCGACCACTTCTCTATCTGCCGTTGAACTGATGACAACGCTTTTTTTCGGAGGATTTTATCATTTTAATCTGGAAAATCCCAAAAATCCGGCTAATGATCGGATTGTTTTTTCCAAAGGCCACGCCTCTCCATTAATATATTCATTGTATCATGCCACCGGAGCGATTTCATATCCGGAATTAATGAACTTAAGAAAATTTAATTCCGATCTCGAAGGCCATCCGACTTTCCGATTTAAATATGCTGACGTAGCGACCGGATCTCTCGGGCAAGGACTATCAGCCGGGGTGGGAATGGCACTAGGACTGAAACTAAAATTCGAAGCACGAAGCGCGAAATCCGAAACAAATTCAAAACGTTTTGAAAATTTAAATTTAAAAAATTCTAAAATTGTTTCGAATTTCGATATTCGAATTTCGGATTTAAAACAAAGAACTCCTAAAATTTTCGTTTTGTTGGGAGATAGCGAAATGGCTGAAGGCCAGGTCTGGGAAGCCATTCAAATCGCTTCACATTACAAACTTAATAATTTAATTGCCATTGCCGATATTAACCGGCTCGGTCAAAGCACCCAAACAATGCTCGGCTGGGATCTTAAAGCTTACGCAAAAAGAATTGAATCTTTTGGCTGGAGAACGATTGTTGTTGATGACGGGCATGATCTTCAAAAGGTCTACGACGCTTTTGAAGAAGTCAAAAGTCAAAAGTCAAAAGTCAAAAGTCCAACCATGATTCTCGCCCACACAATTAAAGGCAAGGGGGTTTCTTTTTTGGAAAATAAAGAAGGTTGGCATGGAAAACCTCTTAATAAAGAACAGTTAACCGTCGCGTTAAAAGAATTAGGAAAAGTTGACCTTGAAGTAAGAGGAAAGATTGAGCTGCCTAAAATCAAAATGACAAAATCCAAAATCCAAACAAATTTTAAAATCCAAAGTCCAAAATATGAAATCGGAAGTAATGTTGCGACGAGAATGGCTTATGGTGATGGGCTACTGGCTCTTGGGAAAGTTAATGAAAAAATCGTCGCCCTAGACGCAGAGATGTCCAACTCAACTTTTTCAGAAAAATTTGCCAAAAAATTCCCTGAAAGATATTTTGAGATGTTTATTGCCGAACAGAATATGGTTACGGCTGCTTTGGGAATGTCAAAACTGGGATTTATTCCCTTTATTTCCACCTTTGCCGCTTTTCTAACCCGGGGATTTGATCAGATAAGAATGGCCCAATATTCTGCTCCTAACTTAAAAATTGTCGGTTCACATTGCGGGGTATCTATTGGTCCCGACGGTCCGTCTCAGATGGGACTGGAAGACTTGGCCATGTTTCGTAGTATTTTGGAGAGTACGATATTTTATCCCTCTGATGCCGTCTCCACTTTTAAATTAACTGAGGTTATGGCCAATAAAAACGGTCTTTTTTATTTACGAACTAACCGAAAAGAAACACCGGTAATTTATGATGAAAAAGAAGAATTTGTGATTGGCGGTTCGAAAATACACAAAATTGTAGGGGTCGGTCGTGACCGACCCGTTGCATTAATAATTGCGGCGGGAGTGACTTTGCACGAGGCGTTAAAAGCCCAGAAAGAATTAGCAGAACAAGGTATAGAAACAGTTGTTCTTGATTGTTATTCGGTTAAGCCTATTGATGTACAATCGATTAATCGATTAGTCATGCAAACAAAAAATGTGATTGTGGTAGAAGATCATTATCCAACAGGAGGATTGGGTGAAGCAGTATTAAATGCAATAATAACCAATAACCAAAGGAATTTTGTTCATCTATGCGTCCGTCGTCTCCCCCGTTCCGGCACCCCTGAAGAACTGCTCCGCTTCGAAGAAATTGACGCCGAAGCCATTATAAAAGCTGTAAAAAAACTTCCTCCATCGTCCTCAAAATATCCATACTAATTCCTCTGGCTTCATTGAAGGAAATTGCCTTGATATTATGGGGGAAATAATGAAAAATCTGGTTTCGGCCGTTTTTCCAGACATTCCAAATTTTATCGGCCAATTCCTGAGAATACTGTTCCTGAATTTTTTTATAAAGAGATCTATCCCCTAATTTGTCCGTTAAATTCGGTGACATTAATTTTCCCAGTCGAAGATGATCGGAAATATAGTCAAGACGACTGATTAAACCCTTGTCTCTAAAAATCTGCTTTAAAAACCCTTCATAGGCCTTGGCAAAAGGAAAAACCAGAAAAGAATAGTCCTTGAATTGATAGGCGTGATCCCGAATAATGTCATCCATCAAATACAGGCCTTCATCTAGAAGATCTTTTTGTTCTTGTGACAGATACGACCAAAATTGGCTTTCTTTGTTGATTAGATAATCCATTAATATATGATATAATTTTTCCATGGAAAAAATCTATGAGATTTTTCAAAAGAACTTTTTTCCTCAAACAAAAAAACTTTCCCTTAAAACCAATGGTTCCTTGCCGATCATCACTATTTCCCGAGAAATGGGCTCAGGCGGAAAATCAATCGCTAATTTAATCGCACTAAGCTTGGGTAAACCTTGGAAAGTCTATGATCATGAACTGATTGATGAAATTGCTAAAAACAAAAATCTGGAAGAAGAACTGATTCAATCCGTTGATCCAAAAAGATTACCGTTGGCCGATATTATTGTCAATAAAATTTTTGGCAAAAGAATGACTAATCTTCCCGGATATCATCGTCATCTTATCAAAGTGATGTCTCTGGTCGGTTTAAAAGGTTATTCTATTATTCTTGGCCGGGGGGGTAATTTTCTTTTTCCCGGTAGTTTAAATGTTAGGATTATCTGTCTACTTGATCAACGGATTACCTGGCAAATGACCTACGAACATATTTCAAGATCTGAAGCCATAAAAAGAATTGAAGAATCTGACAAGAAAAGAAGGGAGTTTGTTGAATCTCTCTTCAACCGTAATTACTGCAAAGCTTATCATTATGATTTAATTATCAGAACCGGATCGGATATAACCATTAAAGACGCTGCCAATATTATTATTGATCTTGCTAAAAGAAAGTTCAAGATTTAAGTCAGAATGATTAAATAAACAAATAATCAAATAAGTAAATAAATGTATAAATAAAAAAATAAATTAAATGATTGGATACATTTATTCATTTAATCATTCATTTGTTTATTTCTTTATTTGATTATTTTGACATTTCCAGTTTTATGGCCGGACTCATCGTAGTTTTAATGAAAGCATTTTTGATATGAGCTTTACCAACGGCTTCAATAAATTTTTCCGCATTGGCAAGTAAATTTTTTTCTCCAAAGGAAATTTTCCCAATCATCTGGTGAATTAAGGGAAATTTTGCCTCAGTCTTCCATCTCAGCATCCCTTTTTCGAACTTTTTGACAACCTCTTCCGGTTTCATTGAAACTGTCCCCGCTTTTGGATTTGGCATCAATCCCTTTGGACCCAAAACCTTGGCATATTTTGCCAGCTTCGGCATGAAAGAAGGATGAGTCACTAAAACATCAAACTCAATTTTACCCTTTTCAAGATCGGAAAGAACTGAATCATCAACGATTTTTACTCTGACAATTTTTCCGGTAGAAAAAGGCAGTTCTAATTCTCCTTTTAATCCGGTTTCATCAGTAACAAAATGAAGTTCAACCGATTGGTCAAACTTAGTTAGTTTAATTTTTTTTAATAATGAAATGGCTTCCTTCAAAGAATAATATTTATTTCTGTCAATCATTTTTCTTGCTTCTTGATAATGCTTGCCGCGGGGTTTAGAGACGGGTCGGTCACGACCGACCCCTACATTTTTGGATTTTGGGGTTTTTGCGGATTTTGCGGGTTTTTCTTTTTTTTCAGGAATGGGTCGATCACGATCGACCCCTACAATTTTCTCGTCAAATTTCACGTCCTTTTTTTTAATCATTTTCTTTTCCTTTGATTTTTCCTTTTGCTCTTTTTTCTGTTTTTCTTCAACTTCTGTGTCCCCAATTAATCTTGGTTTAACTTTTCCCATATTTTAAAAAATTTAATTTTCAACATCAATCCCCATACTTCTCGCCGTTCCGGCAATGATTTTCATCGCCGCAGGAACATCATTAGCGTTTAAATCAGCCATTTTTTCTTTAGCAATTTCTTCCAATTGAACTTGTGTTAACTTGCCCACTTTCTCCGTATTTGGCTTACCCGATCCTTTTTGGATCGACAGTTTCTTTTTAATCACAGCGGCTACCGGTGGCAGCTTAGTAATAAAAGTAAAGCTTCTATCTACGTAAACGGTGATAACGGCCGGAATAATCTGACCTTTCATTTTGGCTGTCTTGGCATTATATTCTTTGATAAACTCCATAATCGGCACGCCGTGCTGGCCCAAAGCCGGACCAACCGGAGGCGCCGGAGTCGCCTCACCGGCTGCGAGGTTTAATTTGAGAATAATTTTAATTTTTTTAGCCATATTTTTTTAAAATCCGAAATTCTAATTTCGAAATCCGAAACAATTTTTTAAATTTAAAATTTTGAAAATTCGAATTTGTTTCGAATTTCGTATTTCGTGCTTCGAATTTATAGTTTCGTAACTTGTAGAAAATCCAGCTCAACCGGTGTTTCCCGGTCAAAAATTGACACCAAAACTTTTATTTTCCCTTTTTCTTCATCAATCTCTTGAATGCTCCCGAGAAAGTCGGAAAAAGGTCCGTCCGTAATCTTAACCGCTTCACCAACAGAAAACTTAGATTTAAACTTCGGTTGCTCTTGTTGGACAAACTTCATAATCGCATCAACTTCCTTATCAGAAATCGGGGTTGGTTTTAGCCCGGCACCAACAAATCCGGTCACTCCCTCGGTCGTTCTGACTACCAACCAGGAATCATCATTTAAAATCATCTTTACCAAAATATAGCCGGGAAAAACCTTTTCAATCGCTTTGGTTTTTTTGCCTTTTTTAACCACAATAATTTCACGGGTTGGAATGACGATGTCAAAAATTTTGTCTTCTACTCCCAAGCTCTTGACTCTTTGCTCCAATGCCTGTTTAACCCGCCCTTCATAGCTTGTTTGAATATGAATGACATACCATTTGGGAACAGGGCCGGCAACTTTGATTTGATCTACTTGCATGAATATTTATCTGAACTTCGTAATTACTTCCAATCCTTTTGCCAACAAGATATCTATTATACCCACATAAAGTCCAATTATCAAGGAAACAACTATGACGATTGTTGTCAATCTAATCGTCTCGGATCTGGTCGGCCAAGTGACTTTCTTTAATTCATTAATCACATCCGTGGCAAAATTAGGATTGGGATTTATTTTTGTCATCTGAATATTGTAACATAAAAAATAAACAAATAATCAAATTTGTAAATACTACAAATGAATAAACAAATGTTTAAATTAATTAAATCATTTTGTTATTTAATCATTTATTTGTTTATTTGGTTATTTGTAATATTTGTTTATTAAGATTTGCTATATTTAAACTATGTCCAAAGAAATTATTCATTCGTTGATTCTCGTCTTCGCCATCGTCTTGACCTTTATCTTTCCCAAAACCAATCTGGCCAACTATGATCTGCAGATAAGTGCCGGTCTTTTCATCATTCTTTATTCGGTCAAACGCTTCATCGTCAGCAAAGACATCTATTCCCGATTAATCGAATCAGTCGTCTTTACTTTAATCATTATGGGCATCGTTAATTCAACCGGCGGGTTGATTTCGCCTTTTTTCTTTCTTGTCTACTTTCTTCTTTTTTCTCTGTCTCTAATCCTTGAACCGATTATTTCCATTACCACAACGGTTACTTTAATCATTTTTTTCCTTTTGAATCTACCGGCCAATCAAGACTTCAGAACTTTGCTTCCGATAATTTCCTTGGCTTTTATCACGCCGTTTGCCATGTTTATGGGGAGCGAACATATAGAAAATCAAAAGTCAAAAGTTAAAAGTCAAAAGTTAAAAGAAGAAACATTTTTATTTCTATCGTTACTCCTTAAAAATCATCTGAAAAATATCAAAGAAGCCTTGGAAAATTTTGTTGGAGATCATGAGTTGGGAATTATAAAAAAATCGGTGCAAAGAATGGAGAAATTGATTGAGAAGTTTGAGAAAAACGATTAACACTGATAAGAAGCAGATTCACACGGATATCAGTGTAAATCCGTTATTTAAAATCCGCGAAAATCGTCTTTATGAAAAAATACCCAATACTAATTATCATTATATTAACTCTATTATCAGTCCCAACTGTAAGAGCTATCCCCATGGACTCTTCCCGCTTCAAAATTGAGTCAGCCAATGTCGAAGTCGCCGGCGGCAATAAGACTTCCAGTAGTTACAAACTGGCTGACACGGTTGGCCAACTGGCGGCCGGCCAGTACTCATCAACCGGTTATGTTGTTAAAGCCGGTTTTCAATACCTCCATTCAATTATTCCTTTCCGTTTTTCCATCTCCAACATCAACATTGCTCTTGGAACCTTAGTCCCCAGCACCCCGTCTACCGCCACTACTAATCTGACGGTTTATCTCGGCGGGGCCGGTCAGTATCAAGTGACGGCCATTGAAGAAGGACCATTGAAAACTCAGTCGGGAAATGCTATCGTTGATACTATCTGTGACGGTGGTGGCAATACCTGCAGTGAATCATTAGCAAAAGTCTGGTCGTCAACTTCAGCCTATGGCTTTGGCTACGGCATGTCCGGCAATGATATCCCGGCTGATTTTATCGACTCAACTTACTATCGACCGTTTCCCGACCGGACGGCCGCCGAATCTCCAGCTACCGTCATGACTAGCATCAATGTTGGAAAAAATCGCCAGTCAACCGTTACTTTTAAAACCAACGTCTCATCAATCCAACCGGCCGGGAGCTATCAAACGGTTATTAATTTTGTGGCCACACCCTCCTACTAAAAGTAGGAGAAAGATTTACGCAGATAGAAAAGTCTGATTTACACGGATATCTGCGAAAATCAGCTATTAATCCGTGAAAATCAAAGACCTATGAGGAGATTTCTTTTCTTTACAATTATATTTTTAATTATAATCTTACTTTTCCCTACGTGGGCTATTGCTCAACAGGTCTCTCTCTCCCTCTCTCCTCCCCTTTTGGAGTTATTTATCAAACCGGGTAAGTCAATTATGGTTGCTTATAAACTGGACAATCTCGGTGATCCGGCTTTTATTAACTTAAAAGTCCTGCCATTTGAAGCCAAAGATAATCTTGGCAACATTAGAATTAAACCGGAATTTGAAGGGCCGGTCCGTTTTAGTCTGGATAATTCTGACTTACAACTGGAACAGCCGTTTTTTTTAAAAACCAATGGTTCACAGCAAATTCTGCTTCGAATCAGAATTCCGGAAAATATCGTGGACGGAGATTTTTATTACAGTTTACTTGCAGAAACTGCTCCTCCGACGGCCAGTGAAGGAATTGGTTCAGCCCGTGCTAAAGCCACGATTGGCTCAAATATCTTGGTAACCATTTCCAATTCCGGCAATATTGACATTAAGCCCCGCGTAGTTCTTTTTTCCACCAGAGGTGGGGTTTTTGATAGTTTTGACAAAATTCCTTTGGTTTTTATTGTTGAGAACAAAGGTAAAAATATGATTAAGCCGGAAGGTCAGATTACTTTAAAAGGTAATTTTGGAGAGACGGCTAAATATGATACAATTTCCAAAAATATTTTGGCCGAGTCGCAACGGTTGATTGAGGCAACTCCTTCGGCTGATCTATCATCTAGGATCTATCATCCATCATCTTTAGTACTGTCCGGATTTTTTATTGGTAAATATAATTTATCAACGCAGATAAGCTTTGGAGAAAACTCACCGACGATTTTCGGTGCGACGACGTTCTATGCTTTTCCATTTAAGATAATGGGGGGGGTATTATTGGCAATCTTAGTCATTATATTCATTGTTAAAAGAAGAAAAGATGAGGAATGATGCCTTTCGTCATTTTTTTCCCTTCTCAACAGTCTAATTCTCCTATTTTGTAGGTTATAAGCGATTGACTAAAATAGTTCATAAAGTTATAAAGTCTATAAAGTTCATAAAGTAACGTTTATGTCATTCTTGACAAACTAATCCTATGAATAACTTTTTTAAATCATTTGCACCATTTCTAAAGAAATTAAGGTTAAAAAAATATCTGGCTGAGATTATTCTTTTGACCGTGGCTTTGGTTATAACGATCACGGCCTTATTTCTGTACGTAAACAATGACAAACAGGCCGTAGGGGTCGGGCTTGACCGACCCTCCGTTGAGGTCCCCCTAATATCCAAAATCAGTCCATCAAAAATCTTTGTCGACGTTTCTGGCGCCGTCAAAAAACCTAATGTCTACGAGATTTCATTTGGGGCTCGGTTAAAAGACGTGGTTGACAAGGCCGGCGGTTTATCTGAAGAGGCGGACGCAGTTTTTTTTAACCGCAACTTTAATCTAGCCCGGATTGTTACCGATCAGGAAAAAATTTACGTCCCTTCAATTGTGGAAATTAACAGTGGAATTTTTATACAAAATCAACGAACGTTGGATTATGTTTCGCCTGTTACGGGCATTATAAATAACACCCCCACAACAGACACCCCAACAAACAATCAATTAATCAATCTCAATTCTGCCACCATTGAAGAACTCGATCAGTTGCCCGGAGTCGGTCAAACAATCGCTAACAAAATCATTACCGGTAGGCCTTACGCAACGTTGGAGGAATTATTAACGAAAAAAGTGGTTAATAAGAATGTATTTGAAAAAATCAAGAATTTAATTAGTATATGATCACTCCTTCAATTTTCACCAGCGTCATCAATTCCTATCTCCCCGAACCTCACGCATCCCTTTTAAACGGCATTATTTTCGGCGTTAACCTAAAAACTACTAAAGAATTCTACCAGCAGCTCAAGATCGTCGGGTTACTCCACCTAGTCGTTCTTTCCGGAATCAATATTACTCTGCTTTCTTCAATGATCAGCTCATCAACAAAATTTCTTAGCAAACAGCTATCTACTCTGATAACAATACTAACCATAATTTTATTCGTTATTTTTGTTGGGCCGCAAGCCCCAATTATCCGAGCCGCCTTTATGGGTTTATTCACACACGTAGCAATTATAACCGGAAGAAAAAACTATACTTTGTATGCCCTTTTTCTTTCTTTGATTTTTATTTTAATCTTTTGGCCCGACTGGCTGAAGACGGTCTCTTTACAGCTTTCCTATGGAGCCACTTTAGGGATTGTTCTTTTCGGGCAAAGTCAGTCTAATAATTATATTTTAAAAAATCTCCGGTTGACTTTGGCGGCGCAAGTTTTTACTGCACCAATAATCTTTTTCTATTTCCGCCAAGTATCTTTAATCTCTCCTTTGGCTAATTTGCTCGTGGCCGAAACGATTCCGCCTCTGATGGTTTTTGGATTTCTGACCGCAATTTTGGGAAAAATCAGTTATTTTTTGGGTTATATTCCCAGTCTAATTTCTTATGGCATTTTGAGTTATCTTGTTTGGGTAATTGAAATGTTGGCGAAAATACCGTTCGTGTTTGTTCAATTTTAAATATGTTTGAATCGCCTGTAAAAATCCGTGTTTTGATTTTATTTTCCTTTTTTTCATTCATGGTTATATTTTTTGTTTTTCTGTCTTCATTTCTAGACGATCGTACAAAAATCGTCTTTTGCGATGTGGGGCAAGGCGACGCCGCCTATATCCGGATAAAAAATAAAATTGACGTTCTGATTGACGCCGGGCCGGATCAAAAAATTCTTTCCTGCTTGGGAAAATATATGCCTTTTTGGGACCGGAAAATCGAATTGGCTTTTTTAAGCCACCCAAACCGCGACCATTATAACGGTTATTTTTTTATCACCGACCGTTATAAAATAGATAAGTTTATCACTGTTGATAGCCCGATTGTCAGCAAAACCTATAAAAAACTTCTCCAAAAAATATCAGAAAAGAAGATACCTCTCTTGTTTAATGTTTTCGGTGACAAAATACTCCTAGGTAAGGGCGATTCACGAATCGCCCCTACAATATTATTTTTTTGGCCACCTGCTGATTTTAAATCATATAATGATAATGACTATTCATCTGTCTTTATTTTTCAAGAAAATGGTTTTAGGCTGCTGTTTACAGGTGACGCTTCACCCTTTGTGTTGGGTAGATTATCACATGGCCCTTTAGGAAAAATCGATATACTCAAAGTCCCCCATCATGGCTCAAAAAACGGACTAATAAAAAATTTTTTAGACTTAGCAGACCCAAGTATTGCAGTGATAAGCGTCGGGAAAAATAATTCCTACGGTCACCCTCATCAAAAGATTTTAGATATGCTTAAAGCCAAGAATATTAATATTAGACGGACGGATGTGGAGGGGGACGTATTATTTGAATTACCTAATTAACCTAATTGATCTAATTAACCTAAATAATGACCAATGTCTAATTTTTCAATTGGGATTTAAATAATTGGAACTTTTTTAGAAATTAGGTCAATTAAAAATTAGAAATTCACGAGAGTAATATACTCTTGATTTCCTTAAAAATATTCCACCCCTCAAACCCAATCCAGCTTTCACCTATTAATTCTTTGGGAAGACCGGGATCCTGACGGAGCAGATTAATATATTCACCAATGACTTTTTTAAATTTATTGACTTTTGGATTTTCGGGCGAATCTCGATTCGCCCCTACATCTGATGACAAAATCTCATGCCATTTTTTGAAAAGTTCCCGGTAGGATTTGTCAAGAGCGGTCTTTCCCCAGACTTTTTCAATAAGAATGTCACGGTCACCAAAAACATGATCAGCCTCGAAAGCTTGAATATACTTTTCTTCTTCTTTTTGGGCGGTTAGGGATTTTAAGGTACTGATAATCGGGTGAGGAGTCAGCCAGAAAGAGCGGTGCCAGGGCCCGAGTCCCCAGCCCTGCATTTCCCGGCGCAAGCGGTCGCGGATATCCCGTTTTTTTTCGGGAATTTCATAAGAGATTACCCGCCATTTTCCATCCCATTTTTCTTTCAAAAATCGGAAAAATGGAAATTCCAGGCATATTTCCGCAAATCCTTTTTCGGTGAGACGATAAAATCCCGATTCTCGCGGATTAATAGCGGATTCACGCAGATTTGCTGATTTTTCAATCAATTCTTCTTTGATTAATCCGGAAATCGTTCCCCGGGTCTTCTGATTTAATGTTAGATCAAAAATTTTTTGGATTCTTTCATCGAGAGAAACGTAAGCAAACTCAACGTCCGAAAGTAAATATAATGCAAGCAATATCTTCGTCCGTCTTTCTTTTATGGCCATATCATTAACAATGTAACAGACGGGATATTTCAAGTCAAGAGGTATTTTATAATGAATAAATAAACAAATAATAAAATAATTAAATAAATAAAAAAATAAATTAAATATATTTAATCATTGACGCATTTCCTGACTTAGGACAATTAGTACCCCAAAGATCTTAATAATTCAATTTCTTT
>CAYWJV010000023.1:0-12337 GCA_964458735.1 uncultured Gammaproteobacteria bacterium
TTCAAGTAGCCGGCAAAGATAATTTACGCCAGCAATCTGCAATCTGGCAAGCAATTCTGATGTCCGCCGGATTACCTAATTCAAAACAAATCTTTATTCACGGTTTTATAACCGCCGATGGTCAAAAAATGAGTAAAAGCTTAGGAAATGTTGTCAACCCTTTTGACCTGATAAAAAAATACGGAGTAGATGCGGTTCGTTATTATCTGCTTCGAGAAATCCCACCGGCTGACGATGGCGATTATTCAGAAAAAAGAATGAGTGAGGTCTACAACTCTGATTTAGCAAACGAATTGGGTAACTTAGTTATGAGAATTACCACCCTCGCTGAAAAAGACGGTTTAGGAATACTGCACTCTGAACCACGAACCATGAACCATGAACAAATGTTTAAAAATTTCCAATTTAACTTGATCCTTGAAGATATCTGGAAACAAATCAAAACCCTTAACAAACAAACTGACGACTTTGCTCCTTGGAAAAAAAATTCAGAGGAACGAAAAGAATTTTTAACAAAATCTTTGCAGGAAATTAATCAAGTTGGTTATGAACTCCAACCATTTTTACCAGAAACTGCAGAAAAGATTTTAAAGGCCACAACCGGAAAAATCAAAAAAATTGCCCCACTTTTCCCCCGCTTATGAAAAAACTATTAAATCAACATAAAAAAATCATTACCGTTATTAGCGGCATTTTTTTTGTAATTTTTATCTATTTCTTTATTTTTTACAAATTACCTTCGCCTCAAAGCTTGAAAGATTTTAAAGCCACTCCATTATCGACTCATATTCTTGACCGAAACGGAAAACTTCTCTATCAACTCTATCAGAAGCAAAAGCGAACACCTATTAAACTGAAAGATCTTCCGCCTTATGTGGCCCAAGCAACCATCGCCACTGAAGATAAAAATTTTTATCAGCATCAAGGCATCTCTGTCGTAGGCGGTATGGTCAGAGCTATTAAAGATACTTTGCTAAAACAACAACTGCAAGGTGGATCAACCATCACCCAGCAACTGGTAAAATCAGCTTTATTGACATCGCAGCGGACGGTTCAAAGAAAAATTCGCGAAATAATTTTAGCTCTTTGGACGGAAAAAATCTTTTCTAAAAATGAGGTCCTTGAGCTATATCTCAATCAAATTCCTTACGGCGGAGCTATCTATGGAATTGAGGAGGCTTCACAAAGATTTTTTGCTAAACCGGCAAAAAAATTAACTTTGGAAGAAGTTGCTCTTCTAACTGGCTTACCTCAAGCTCCTTCACTTTATTCACCTTATAACAATCCCGATCTAGCAGTTATTAGGCGAAACGAAGTTTTAAAAGCCATGTACGAGCAAAAATATATTGATAAGAATATTTACAGCAAGGCGATAAAAACAAAACTTATTGTTAAGCCATTTGAAGAAAAAATCAAAGCTCCACATTTTGTTTTTTACATCAAAAATTTGTTGGAACAAAAATATACTACAAAAGAGATTGAAGAAGGCGGTTTAAAAATCACGACCACTTTGGATCTTGACATTCAAGAAGAAGCGGAAAAGATTCTCAAAGAAGAACTGGAAAAAGTCAAAGATCTTGATGTTTCCAATGGCGCAGTATTAGTTACGCGGCCGCCAACCGGAGAAATTTTAGTGATGCTTGGATCGGTCGATTATTTTGCAACAGACAGCGGTACTTTTAATGTCACCACGTCGGAGCGTCAACCGGGGTCATCTATTAAACCTATTAATTACGCAATTGGCCTGGAGCGGAAATTAGTTACGGCCGCAACCGTTTTCAATGACGTACCAACCTGCTTTACCGGTGGCGGACAACCTAAAGGCTACTGTCCCGTCAACTATGATGGCAAATTCCATGGGCCACAAGCCTTAAGATTTTCTCTTGGTAGTTCTTATAATATTCCCGCTGTTAAAATGCTGGCTATCAATGGAGTAAAGGATTTTGTTGCGTCAGCCTCGGCTTTTGGTATTACTACTTTTAAAGATCCGAAGAATTACGGATTATCTCTCACTCTTGGTGGAGGAGAAGTAAAAATGACTGAGATGGCAACAGCTTTTTCTGCTTTTGCTAATCGGGGCGTTATAAAAAACCTTAACCCAATTCTAAAAATTGAAGATAAATTTGGTAAGATTTTATACAAATTTGAAAGTCCAAATTTTATCTCTAATATTAAGAAATCTCTTAACTATCCAAGTTTTCTCTCAATTTCCGGCAAAAAACCAATCTCGGAAGAAACTGCTTTTATTATTTCTCATATTTTATTAGACAATAATGCCCGTTCGGCCGCCTTTGGTGAATCATCATTTTTAATAGTTCCTGGCCGGGCTGTTTCCGTTAAGACCGGAACGACCGATGACAAACGGGATAACTGGACCATCGGCTATACTCCAAATTTTATGACTACGGTTTGGGTGGGAAATAATGACAACACACCAATGAATCCTTATCTCTCGTCTGGCGTTACCGGAGCGGCGCCAATCTGGAATCGGGTAATGAAAACTCTTTTAAAAAATCAGCCGGATCTTTGGCCGATCCGGCCGGAAACAGTTATTGGTAGACAGGTTTGTTGGGATTCTGGAGATTTAATGGTCAAAAAAGACGATGGAACGGAAAGTTGTTCTCCGCGATTTGAATATTTCATTAAAGGAACTGAGCCTAAAGAACCACACATCTCCAAACAAGCTGTTGCCGTGACAAAAGATGATAAACTGGCTCCGGAAAATTTTCCAGATGTTGAGATAAAAGAGAAAACTATTATTAAAGATAATTTTGGTTTTTACTGTGTTGACTGCAGTCATGAAAATGAACCATACCAAACGATTAGACTTTAAAAAAATCAAAACCATCGCCATTGTTGGTTTATCTGATAAACCTGACCGTCCGTCCTATAAAGTAGGAAAATATCTTTTGGGAAAAGGGTTTAAAATCTTTCCTGTCAACCCAAATATTGAAAATTTTTTAGGAATAAAAAGTTACAAAACTATAAGCGATATTAAAGAAAAAATTGATGTAGTTGATATTTTTCGAAAGTCCGAATTGGTCGAACCGATTGTTGAGGAAGCTATAAAAATCGGCGCCAAAACTATCTGGATGCAGGAAGGAGTAATCAACGAAAAAGCCGCCGCCAAAGCTCGCTCCGCCGGATTAACTGTTGTCATGAATATGTGCATGATGAAGGAACATAAGAAAAAAAATCTAAGTAAAGATTTCTGAATAATCTACTTCTATTCCATTTTTAATTTTCTCATAATAAACCATTTTTACCTTAATACTTTCGTTAAGACCTTTTTTTATTTTATACGTTTCTGGTTTTATACTTACAGGAATATCACCAATAAATCCATCAATGCCTTTTGATTCTTCATCAGGATTTGCCAATCTATAATTATTTTTCAGCAATTCCGCTCCTTTTTTTAATATAGCTTCCTGAAATTTTAATCCAATAAAAGTTTTTACGACTACTAAATCTTTAACCCATTTTCTTATTATTTCATCATCAATTTTATTGATGGAATTTTTAAAATTAGTTACCATATCTTTTAGCTTATTTGTTGCTATTTCTATTGCTTTAGGATATTTTTTTAAATACCATTCTTCCCATTTTTCTATTTTATTTCCTTTAAATTCCTGTATTAAGTCACTAAGTTGACCGACTATTTTTGGTCTGGTTGCTTGGGAGTCTTGATTAGCTAAATTTAAAATCTGCGTCGAATATTTCGGAAATTCCTCGATTGAAGAACCTAAATATTTTTTTATTTGGTCAAAAGAAATCTTTATTTTAGTCATGGGTTTTTTTGAACGATATTTTAGAACCAAATTGTAATTTTCTTGGATCTATTTGCTTATTTAACTTTATAGGGTCTTTAAAAATATATTCTATCTTATCAATTTCTTTATTAAAATCCAAATTTAAGTTTTCTTGTTTTATAAATTCGAAAGTAGTTTCTTCAAACATATTTTTTTCACTAAATCCTATTTTTTCTTTTATTATTGGCAAAAAATCTGAATTAATTTCGTATCCAACTGAGTTACGATCTAAATTTTTTGCCGCTAATGTTGTTGTTCCACTTCCTAAAAATGGATCAAAAACCGTATCTCCTACAAACGAAAACATTTTAATTAATCTTTTTGGTAGCTCTTCAGGGAACATGGCAATATGATTAGTCTGTTTTTGTCCATTAAAATTCCAATGACCGGTAAAGTATTCATTCCATTCTTTTTGTGTCATTTTAGATTGTTCTTTTATTTCTTTTGTTACTTTTGGACCTTCTCCAATTTTTTTGAATATTAATATAAATTCGTAGTCAATTTTTAATATTCCGTTTCTTGGATAGGGAAAAGAACCCATTATGGAAGCTCCCCCCGTAGTGTTTGTTGTGGTAATTTTTTGCCAAATTACTGCCCCCATATAATCAAAACCAATTGTTTCACAGAATTTGATTATCTCTGTTCTAATCGGAATAACTTTATACCGACCATAATAAACTGAGCGGGCAAATTGATCGCCAATATTTATACAAAGTCGGCAACCTTTATTTAATATACGAAAACATTCATTCCAGACTAAATTTAAATTGTTAATATATTCTTCGTAGGTATTATCGAACCCTATTTGTTTTTCAGATCCATAATCTTTTAACTGCCAATAGGGCGGAGAAGTTATAATCAAATGAATACTTTCATTTTCAATTTCCTTCATTGATCTTGAATCTCCAATGATAATTTTATGATTTGTTTGCATAAAAAGATGATAACAGAATAGCATTTTAAATACCACTTGACAAATACTAATATACTATTATAATAGTATGTTATATGAACAAAGTAGGGGAGTTGGTTGAAGGTTTTTTGAAAAATAAAACACGGGCCGAGATGTTAGATTTTTTAAAAGGCATACTGACACCAACTGAACTTGATGAATTAACAACTCGATTGCAAATTGTCAAACTTTTAAAAAAAGGCCTCCCCCACCAGGAAATTGCCCGCCGTCTGGAAGTCGGGGTGGCAACGGTGACAAGAGGATCAAGAGAACTAAGATTAGGTAGGTTTTCTAGGGTCAGTCCTTAAAAGGACTTCCCTATAAGGACTGACCCTATATAAAATCATATGCAAAACAAACTAAACTTGAACAATTGGTGGACTAATTTCCTCTGGTGAAGCAGAAGATTTTTTGATGGTCCAACCTCTGCTTCAAGCAGAGGATTTTTTTTGTTAAAAATTTACTAATTAAAATTATGATAGAAGCTTATAAAGTTAGCCACAGTGGTAGGGTTAAATCAGCAGGTCTTCCTTTCAGTATGTTTTCTGAACCAGCTGAACCGTATCTTGTACATCCGTCAATTAAATCGGCCTCCGAGATGACTAAATATTATGCTAATTTACGTAAATCGCCTCCTGATGTGGTTCGAGATCGTTTTTTTCCTAGAGATGCAGATACTTCTGGCATGTTAAAAACAGGAGCCGCGTTACCACGAACCAGTATTACCACTCATCAGGGAGCCGGTCAATTCCTTGTCCACAGTTTAAATAGGAATGAAACTGCTGGACAACCTCTTTATTATGAAATTGATAGACAAACTGGTTTTTGCGTACTGGAAACTCATCTAGATAAGCAATTAGCGATTAATAACTATCCATCAGACTTAAATGATCTTATAAATCAAGTAAAATATCATTTTTCTCATAATAATTTACGCTCGGCTCAAATAGCTTATGAACAACTAATACTATTAGGAAAGAGCCATGGAATATTTGTTAAAAGAAACGCCCAAATCGGAAGAGAAGGTTTATTTTTTATCCATCCTTCAATTCCAAAATCACCAATACATATAGATAGGGAAACTCATAAAAAAATATTTCAAAGAGGTAGTGATTTAGCTGCTTCTTTCGGGGAAATAGCCAATGAAAAAAGGATGATAATAGCTAATGAATTAGGTATTATACCTTCGAAAAAACAAGATTTTCCTCCATTTTATTTTCAAATTGATTTTCTCCTGCAAAATGACGGATCCATAGAAATATCTGACGTAAACATCCCAGATGTAGGTTTTTTCTTAATTTCACTTGATCACGAAGGCAATGAAATAATCAAACAGGCCCAAAATACCGTCAAACCCCAGTTAAGTGAAGTTATTAATTCAATTATAGAAACAGCATTAAAACATCGGTCCAAAAAAGTAAACTTAATTACAAAAAAGTCTGTCTTAGAAAATTTTGAAGATACACTGGAAATAAAAGAGATAGAAGTTTTGCGTTCAGCTCTTGAATCTTTAGGAATTACAATAAAAGTTATATCACAAGAACAAGCCTTGTATTTAAAAGAGGATGATTTGGGAATACTCATGAACATAGATACAGAGTCGGAAGCTTTTAAAGAACTTTTAAAAAAACGATTGATTGATGAATCTGTTCCTATTTATCCTGATCCGTTTCTTCTTTTGGCTAAAAATGAATTAACGGATCATCAACAAATTACTTTAAACAAGGATGCGATTGACAGTTTACGAGAAGCTTTCGTCGCTGTTGAAAGAGCCAGTAACCCAGGTAAAGATTATGCTTTAATTGCTGCGCTAAACCAGATGTTTCATAACAGTGGACTGCCAGATGACTGTTCAATATTTCACTTATATATCCCCGGTCAACCAACGCCGATTCCTTTTTACCGTTATGATGCCAGAGGAATACAAATTGCCTTAAATTATGTTAAAGGTGTTGAATCTGTTGTTGCTCGAGCCATACCTGTTAGTCCTGATAGTGCAGTTTTATTTGACAACGATCAAAAACCAATATATTCTGTTTTTCGTTATATGTTTTACCAATAAATATGAAATTTTGTCAAGAAATAAAGAAAGAAAAAGTTTTTGAATTTGCAATGAATCTTATTAAATCATCAAAAAAAAATATTAATATGACAATGGATTTGAAAGAAGAAATAGAAAAACCCTTGCCAAAAATTTATCATAATACTTTATCAAAACTGGCAAAGAAAAGTATTATTATTACTCGTTATGGATTTGGTTCAAAACAATTATTTAATAATTTTAAAAATAAATACAAAGAAGTAATTATGTATTACGGAGGTAGTTTAAATAAATATCAAAGAATGCTTATAGTTGACGAAAAACAAGGTTTATTTGTTGTTAATGGAATAGTTTTTTTCAGTCGATTCAAACCCCTGATTAAAAGTTTATTAAAGTATGTTAAAATTTATAAATAAATATGGCAGACCAAAAAGTCCTTGAATACAGCGAAACGCTAAAAAAATTAGGTGTTGAAAACAAAGTTCTTGAACACCCTACTTTAAAAAGCATTGATGAGGTAGTTAGTTCATTGGGAAAAACTCGTTCTGACAGCGCAGCTACTCTTGTCATGAAAGCCGGAGACGAGTTTATTTCAGTTATTCGCCGCGATGACTGTAAATTAAATACAAAAAAAATTAAAAAACTTTTAGGCGTTGAAAGTCTCAGAATTGCCACTGATGACGAGTTCATCAAAATAACTGGATTAACGCCTGGCGCGGCCACTTATTTCAATAAAAATATTTCTAAAATCCTAATTGATAAAAAGGTTTTAGAAAAAGAATATATTATCGGTGGGTCAGGAAGTTTTTCCTGTAGTATTGCTCATCGGACTGCCGATTTGAAGAAAATTCCCGGAAGCAAAATAGTCGAAGTTTGTGATATTGCTATTGCTACAACTGTAACGCAATATGGACCAAAACGGGTCTTTTCAGGAATACGGGCTACCGGTAGGTTACATCTCGGAAATTATCTGGGTGCGGTTAAAGGCATGCTTGAGATTCAAAACAGCGGCGAATACGAAACTATTTACTGTGTTGTTGATATTCACTCAATCACAACCCCCTATGACAAAGAAATGCTTGCTAAAAACAAAAGGGAAATTATTATTGACTATCTGGCGGCCGGACTTGATCCGGAAAAAAGTATCTTAATTTATCAATCTGATATTCCCGAGCATATTGAACTGGCCTTTTATTTTTCAACCGTTGTCACAATTGCCCGAATGTTGCACCTGCCAACTTATAAAGAAAAAATTAAACAACATCCGAAAAATGTCACTATGGCACTTTTAAACTATCCTGTTTTGATGGCTTCTGATATTTTAATTTATAAAGCAGGTTTAGTTCCGGTTGGTATTGATCAGGAACCGCATTTGGAAGTGGCCCGGGAAATTGCCCGGAAAATGAACCAACTCTATGGAACCGACTTCCCTGAACCGATTCGTTTCGCCACCAAGGGAGAATACATTCCTTCTTTAACTGGTGAAGGAAAAATGAGCAAGACAGTCGTAAATAGTTTTATAAACCTAACGGACTCGCTAGAGGAAATTAGAAAAAAAATCAGATCGGTCCCTACGGCAACAACGGCTGGTGGTGAAATGTCACCCGGAATTAAAACTCTTTTCACCTTCCTTAACCTATTCAGTCCGGCCGTCACGGATAGGTATAAGAAAGAGTTTGAAAACGGTAGTTTAAAATTTGTTGAGCTGAAAGATAAAATCGCTGATGCAATTTTTTCTGAACTCAAACCTTTTCAGGAAAGACGGACTAAAATCGCTGCTGATCAAAAATATGTTGATGAAGTCATCAAAGATGGCGCCGAGCGCGCCCGCACAATCGCCCGAGAAACAGTTCAAGAAGTCAAGGAAAAAATGGGCTTGCTTTAATTTATTTTATAGTAACTCCCTCTTGTTTGTCCGATCTTTATAATTAATTCTTTTTCAGTAAGCTTTTTCAGATCATATCTTAAAGTCCGTTCGGGGACTTTTAAAAATCGCCGTCTGACATTATCAAAAGAAACTACTTTATGCTCTTTGATTATCAAAAATATTTCTTCCTGCCGAGGGGGTAATAATGTTGCTTTTCCGCTTTGAGCTGTTTTTATTTGTTTTTTCAACTCTTCAGACTCTTTCAAAAATGCGGTTAACATAAAAACTAGATAGTCCTCGGGACTTTTTAGTCCTTGATCTAAAAAATAATAGTAGTCGCTTTTATTTTCGTCAAGATATTTTTCAAAAGAAATTAAATAACCTTCTCCATAACCTTTTGCTTTTAAAATTGAAAAAATTAACAGCCTTCCCACCCGCCCATTACCATCGACGAACGGATGAATCTTTTCAAATACTAAATGAGAAACTAAAGCGCAGACTAATGGAAATTTTTCTAGATTTGAATTTATATATTTAATTAATTGATCAATCAAACTATTTATTTGTGTTGGCGGCGGAGAAAGATAGACAGCCAATCCCGCTTGATTAAAGATCGCCCCCATTTCGCGTCTAAAACTTTTTGTTTTTTCCAGTTCTCCTGTCATCACGAGTGAATGAAGATCATAAATAAATTTCTTTGTAATCTTAAAATTATTTTTTATTGTTTTCTCTAGAAATTTATTAGCTTTTATAATATTAAAAATTTCCTTATTTTTTTCTTGATCATTTCCGCTTTTACTGATGACTTCCAAAGTCAAAGGGTTACCTTCTATTCTGGCTGAAAAAAGTGAGCTCTTTAAAAGACTGATCCTTTGAATTTTTTGTTTAAGTTCTTTTGGTATTGTAAGAGTAGATAAATACATCAAGTTAGTATCAACTCGACTTATTAAACTTAATATATCTGAAGTTATTTTATAATCTGGAGGAATTTTCATAAAATCATTTTACCATATTTTGCCTAATGTTGCCGAATATTAAATGAATCCCCAACTTGAAAACAAAGAGCCTCGATGTATCGATACATCGAAGTATTCAATTAAAGTAGTAATTCTTTTATTTGTTTAATCGATTTATCAATATTATTAGTATCAAACCAAACAGTTTGCCAACCGGCGGCTTTGGCTCCTTTGATAAAATCCTGCCTGTCGTCGATCAGTAAAATTTCTTCCAACTTGATTCCGACCTTGGTCGTTGATAGATCATAAATTGCCTTTTCCGGTTTCATTAACCCAACTTCATTTGATAAAATTAATACCGAGTAATTAATATCGGGAACTTTTCCTATTTCTATCAATCTCGGCATCATTCCTGGATAAAGATTGGAAATTAAACCAATTTTGTATTTTTTAGAAAATTTTTTAGCTAGTTCATGAACTTCTTTTCTTGGAATATAATCGTTCATCCAGCTTTCAACAAAATTAAAATCTTCAGTATTTTTTAAATTAAATTTTTTTATGGCCTGTTTCCAAAAATCCTGAGGAGTGATTTTTCCCCGGGTCATTTCATCTCTAAAATTATCTTGCCAAAATTTAGTAAATTCATTTATAGGGATGCTAAATTTAGTAGTTGCTTCTTTAAAATAATTATCGGTGTCAGTCATCACTCCGCCAATATCAAAATAAATGAATTTAATTTTGTTCACTTGATTAATAAATAAACGGAATAAATTTTTTTGTCGTCTTCATATATTCAGTATATTTTTTATCAAAATGCTTTGTTAATAATACCTCTTCTCTCCGGGCGAAAATTTCCGCGGCAATCAACATTATCACTAGACCAGCAATAAATGTATAACTACCCGAAACTAATAATACTCCTGGCACCATCAAGATTAGTCCTCCATAAATTGGATGGCGAACATATCCATAAATCCCAGTTGAGATTAATTCATGGCTTTCCTTTATTTGAAATTCAAACGATTGAGTCCAATTATCATTCAAGGTAATTCTGGCAACCATAGCTTCTATAAAACCAAAAATAACAAAAACGAAACCAATTATTTGTATTAACAAGTTATGAAATGGAAATAAAACAAAACTGAATAAGTTAACCAAAATATAAATACCTGAAACATTGAATAAAATAATTTCAATGATTCTTTTGTTCTTATCTGTCTTTGGTTTTTTAATCTCAGCTTTTTTTGTATTAATATCCCAATAAACTCGCCAAATAATAAGTATGACAAAAGTTAATGTTCTTAAAATAAAATTAATCATATTATTGCAAAAGCACGAACTGGTGAGCCGTCGGCTTCTTTTATGTTTAAAGGAACTCCATAAAACGTAAATGATTGGGGTAGTTTTTCTGTATTTATTAAATTTTCAAAAGAAATGATTCCTTTTTCAAGAAGTAATTTTTCAAGGGCGATGTTAAACTCAAACTTTTCGGAAAGCCCGATAAATTTTGGAGAAAACTTGATTAGGTCATCCGCGATTTTCTTATCAATATTGCAGGAAGAAAAAATTATTCCTTTGTTATGATAAAACTTCATGCCCTTTTTATATAATTCTGCTTTTCCAAAAAAACTATCTAAAGAATATTTATCTAATCGCTTTCCATCTTTAACCATGTGATAAGGAACATTGACGTGAGTGCCAATATGGGTTGTAAACGTCATGTTTCGTAGATTCCAACCCTCTTTCTCTAGTGTGTGAATTTCCTTGATAATTACCTCCGGATCTCCCGGGTAAACGGGCATATTATCAAAAAGCGGTTGTGAAAGATCAATAATTTTCATTTTAGTATTATACCAATTTTTTCCTCTTGAAATTGAAAAAGCATTATATTATTCTTAGTGGTGAACGAAAGTTCAAATAATAAATTATGGATATTCCACTTGCCGAACGCCTTCGCCCGCAATCACTTGATGTGTTTGTTGGGCAGGAACACCTTGTTGGAAAAGGAAAACCAATCCGCCGGATGATCGAAAATAAAAAAGTCATCTCGATGGTTTTTTGGGGACCGCCGGGAACCGGAAAAACTACTCTGGCTCGAATCATTGCCAAATATATTGAGGCGAACTTTGTCCCCTTTTCAGCGGTTGCCGGAGGCGGAGTGGCCGAAGTCCGTAAAATTATTGCCGAAGCAAAAAAGAACTATGGACTTTTTCAAAAAACCACCGTTTTATTTGTTGACGAAATTCACCGTTTTAATAAAGCCCAGCAAGATGCATTTTTACCTTATGTTGAAGACGGGACAATAACGTTAATAGGCGCAACCACGGAAAATCCCGGCTTTGAAATCATTGCTCCTTTAGTTTCCAGAAGTCAGATCTATGTTCTATACGCTTTGACTGAAAAAGAAATTGAAACCATTACTAGACGGGCAATTAAATTTTACCCGAAACATATTTTTGAAAAACCAGCTGTTGAACATATTATTAAAAATGCTAACGGTGACGGACGTACCGCTATCAATGCTGTTGAGTTGGCGGCCTCTCTTTCAAAAAAAATTACTTTAAAAGTGGCTGAAGAAGCCGTTCAACGAAAAGCAATCTATTACGACAAAAAGGGCGATTGGCACTACGACACCATTTCCGCCTTTATCAAATCAATGAGAGGATCCAACCCCGACGCCACTTTACACTATTTAGCCCGGATGATTAAAGC
>CAYWJV010000024.1:0-12283 GCA_964458735.1 uncultured Gammaproteobacteria bacterium
TGGCTTTTTTCATATGTTTCCAAATTGGTAGGTTTATTCTACTAAATCAGAAACAGATTGTCAACTGGTAGAAGTTTTGAGATTTATCGTTTTATCAACGATGTAAATCGGTCTGGCTTTTGTCTCTTCGACTATTACCTGAATGTATTTGCCAATGATGCTGATCGCTAATAGTTGTACTCCGCCAAAAAAGATAATTGAGACTAAGATAGTAACAGCTCCTTTAATTGGATTACCAAACACAAGAACGGTAAACAAATATCCAAAAATAAAAATAAAAGCAAATAAAACTAGTAAAAAACCCAGATAAACCATTAAGTCTAATATAAGATAAGAGAACCCAAAAAGACCTATCTCTGCATGTTTAAAATAATCAAAAATATTATATGAGCTTTTTCCTTTTTTTCTTTGTTGTCTATCGTATTCAATCTGGGTGGATTTAAATCCCACCCAAGTTCTTAATCCTCGAAAAAATCGATATTTTTCCGGCAAAGAATTTAAGGCCTTTAATACTTTTTTGTCAATTAACCCGAATCCGGTGGCATTAACGGGAACGTTGATGTTGGAGATTAGTTTAAATATTTGATAGAATGTTTTTCTAAAAAATCTGATTAAATAATCACCTTCATTTTTTCTGTATATGCCAACAATAATATCGTATCCTTCCTCCCATTTTTTAATAAATTTTGGTATCAACTCTGGCGGGTCCTGTAAATCACAGGGGATGCCTATAAAGGCGTCACCAGTTGCGTAGTTTAAACAAGCAGTATTGGAGGACTCTGGACCAAAATTTCTTGATAAAAAAATACCAACTACCTGTTTATCTTTTGAGGCAATTTTTTTAATTTTTTCCCGCGTAGCATCGCTGCTGCCATTATCAACGAAGATGAATTCAAAGTGGTATTTTTTAATCTTATCGGTAACTTTTTTCAATGCCTGATAAGCAGGAATGACGTTTTTTTCTTCATTGAAGCAGGGAATTCCTAATGATATTAACTTTTTTTGAGACATAATATACTCAATTTTATCATCATTTCCTTTTTAATCAACTCCGGCTGACCATTTGGGAGGCATGGGCTGTAGCGGATCAATCATCAGTTCGCAGACAATCGGTCCCTTGTGATTCATCACTTCTTTTACTTTATATAAATCTTTATCGCTGGCAATCTTTACATAAGGAAAACCCCAGGCTTTTATTAATTTTTCAAAATTAGGAAGACTTAAACCCGTGTTAGGACCTGAGGCATATTCTTTCTTGAAAAAGTTAAGATGGGTAACCCTAATTGAATAATAGCCGTTGTTATTGTAAATAAAAAGCTTTATCGGCAGTTTATGATAAAGAACCGTTTGCAATTCGTGAATATTGAACATTAGTGATCCGTCGCCCTCCATACAAATTACTGGTTTTTTCTTATCGGCGATGCAAGCTCCAATTGCCATAGGCAATCCTGAACCCATATGTCCCAAACCGGCGTTGGTAATAAATCTTTGACCTCTTTTAATTATTAAAGCCTGATGAGGAGTGAGACTGGCCGTACCATTGGCGGTGGCCACATGGTAACCATGCGTATGCTTGCTTAATTCTTTTAAAAATCTATAGACATTAAGATATTTTTTATCACCTTGTAAAGCATTAGGATTGATTGGTTTGACTTTTACCGGCCAACGGTTAAGTCTGATCTCTTGTTTAAATAATTCCTGCAAAAAGAATTTGGCATCGCAGTGAATTGGAAGATTAATACTAACTGTTTTTTTGTCCATTTCCGCCTCATCGATATCAACCATTATTTTATAAGCGCCTTTGGCAAAGTTCTTATAATTAAAAGAGGTCTGGGTCAGTTGTAATCTTTCGCCAATAACCAGAAGTAAATCGCAGTTGTCGATCGCCCAGTTGGCCGTCTCATTGCCCAGCATGCCTTGCCGACCTAAATAATAGGAATAATCATAAGTAACTAGATCATCGGCGGTAAAAAGAGCGGTCGCCACATTTATCTTTAATTTATTGATAAGCTGCCAGAGATTTTTTTCTCCACCCGAAAGCCTTATTCCATTCCCGACTAAAAGTAACGGTCTTTTAGCTTTTTGTAATTTTTCAATAATTAAATCTATTGGAATTTGCGCAGATTGAGCAACTGTTGGGGGAGTAAATGGTCTTAATTTTTGAGGGTTAACTTCTCCAGTCTTAGCATCAATCGGACCTTGGACATCAAGGGGAATTTCAACCCAAACTGGTCCAGGCCGGCCTGATTTAGCAAGATAAACTGCTTTTTTGAGGTGATAGCGAATATCTTCTTCTTTCTCAACTGTCACCGCATATTTAGTAATTGGTTTAACGATATCGACAACATTTAACTCTTGAAAACCAAGAGCTCTAAAGAGCGGTTTTCCGTTTTTTCGCGGAACAATATTATCCCTTTTTACCTGGCCGCTTATCACTAATATCGGTATGCTGTCCAGCCAGGCGCCGGCCACGCCGGTGACTGCATTAGTCCCACCCGGTCCTGACGTCACTAACGCTACTCCAATATCATTTTTAATCCGTGCATATCCTTCAGCCGCGATAGCAGCTGCCTGCTCATGATGGGTGCAGTAAACACCAAGTTTTGATCGTCTAAGAGAGTCAACCAGATGCATAATGCCACCACCAGAGACAAGAAAAATCGAATCGGTAATGCCTTCGATAAACTTTATGACGTAGTCGCTTAGTTTCATAAGTTATTAAAAATAATACATCTAAGACAGTAAATAATCAATTGTTTGATAAACGCTTCCGACCGGTGATTCTGAGGAACCAGGGAGAATAAATGGTGGTTTCCTGAAATCTTTTTTTTCAAAATAGCTATTGGTAAAAGTGTAGGGAAGTCTGCTTTCAATCAACAAGCCTCGATCATTATCTAAAGGCATGTTACCAAAGATCGCCACCTGTTCTTGAGTTAATTTTAAATCTTTCATTATCGTATGTAAGGCAAATAGTTTTGGATCAACATCAAAAGTATGAGTGATATGTAAAAATGTCTCGTCGCCTCGGCTGGCTAGATATTTTCCTTTTCCGAACTTTCCATCTAACGCTGCTTGCATCTTTTTTACCAACGGCCGCTGTTTTTCTGCCTCTAAACTAGGAAAGACGACAGTAACTTTAATCGGTTCAGTAAAACAGCGGCCGTTATACAGTTTAAAAACATCTACGTATTCTTGTGGTACATAACCTGTCCAGTCAGTTGTCATAAATTTTTTGAATGTTTTAATGCCTTTTGGTTGGAGATCGGCTTCTTTTATACCTGATGCTTCATATACCTTTTTCCAAACTGTAACTATCGCTTTTACTTCATCTAAAGTTAAACTATGATTATAAATTTCGCATCTTCCGATTGTGTCAAATCTAAACAAGGCTGTCCCGTTTCCAATTCCAATAAAAGTTGGAGTTGAGACTTTCTCTTGCCTATAAAAATTGTTCATTGAAGATAGCGATCTTAAAGCCGAGGCACCGCTCGCTGTAATAATCGCCGGATATTTATTTTTTCTGGCAATTTTTTTTAATAACTCTGCCACATCAACTTTTTTATATTTTGGATCATCACCACCTTTGACCGTCCCATCCTGATCCATAACAATAGCCAAAACAGTTTTTTTAGCTTCTCCTAGTAATATCTGTGTCTTTTCATCATTTTTTCTCATAATTTTATTATAATGCTACAATAGAAAATATGAATATCAAAGGAAAGCATTATCGAACTATCTGGCTTAAAGACAAATCCACGGTTCAGATAATTGATCAACGTTATCTACCATACCAATTTATTATCGAAGATTTAAGATCTGTTGACGAAGTAGTCACGGCTATCAAAGACATGCATGTCAGAGGAGCCGGTCTAGTTGGGGCGACAGCCGGATATGGGATGTATCTGGCTATTTTAACTGCCCCTAAAAAAAATTTTAACAGATATATAAAAAGGGCTTCAGAAAGATTAATTGCTACAAGACCAACTACTATTAATCTAAGTTTCGCCGTAGAAAAACAGCTAAGAAACCTAGAATTGGGAAAAACCTTGTTAGATAAAATAAAAATTACCCGGGAAACAGCCGCCAAGATTGCCGACGAAGACGCGCAGTCCTGTAGAAAAATAGGTGAACACGGTTTGAAAATCATTGAAAAAATAAGTAAAAGAAAAAGAGGAAAGACGGTTAATATTTTGACCCACTGTAATGCCGGCTGGCTGGCTTTTGTCGACTATGGCTCGGCTACGGCACCAATATATCTCGCCCATGATAAAGGAATTAAAGTTCATGTTTGGGTTGATGAGACGCGGCCAAGAAATCAAGGAGGCAAATTGACTGCTTGGGAGCTTCTAAATCATGGAGTTCTTCATACGGTAATTGCTGATAATGTCGGTGGCCATTTGATGCAACATGGCCTGGTTGATCTGGTAATAGTTGGTTCAGATAGAACGACTTATACTGGAGATGTCGCCAATAAAATTGGCACGTATCTGAAAGCTCTTGCGGCAAAAGATAATCATATTCCTTTCTATGTTGCCCTCCCATCATCAACCTTTGATTGGGAAATAAAAGATGGAATTAAACAGATTCCTATAGAAGAAAGGGGCTCTTATGAGGTTAAATATATAGAAGGATTATGCCAGAGTTCAGTTAAAGAAGTTCTTTTGACTCCGGAAAAAAGTCCTGCGGTAAATTACGCTTTTGATGTTACTCCTTCGAGGTTAGTAACCGGTTTAATTACCGATAGAGGAATTTGCAAAGCGAATAAGCAAAGTGTATTAAAACTTTATCCTGAGCATAAAAAACATGGATGAAAAAGGTTATGTTAAATTTAAATATCACTGGATAAAAGCAAAGCTTAATCTTAATATTAGACAACTTAATCATTGGAGAGCCAAACTATATCGATTAGGATTAATTGGTGCCAATACTGATGGTATTGGATTTGGCAATATTAGTCAAAGGATAAAAAAACAGGAATTTATCATAACCGGGTCGGGCACCGGAGGCTTACCATTACTTAACAAAAATCATTATACGATTTGTTCAAAATGCGATATAAAACACAATACTGTAATCTGTAGGGGTCCGATTATTGCTTCTTCCGAATCGATGACTCACAGCGCTATTTACAAATTTTTACCCGATATTAATGCTGTCATCCACGTCCATAATCGCCCTGGGTGGAAGAGGTTATTAAATAAAATCCCAACTGCCTCCGCAAGCGCTCAATACGGAACGCCTGAGTTAGCGTATGAAATTAAAAGACTATTAGAAAAAACCGATCTTAAAGAGAAGAAAATTTTTGTCACTGCCGGCCATATTGAAGGAATATTTAGTTTTGGAAGAGATATCCAAGAAGCTGGAGAAGTATTATTAAGAGCCCTTGAAATTTGACAAAAGAAAACAAGATGATAGAATAGAAATTATGAAAAAAAATCTTCATGAGATATTTAAGCCCTCTTCATCATCTGCTAAACCCTTATTCATCTTAGAGATGGCTAATAACCACATGGGCGATGTTAAACATGGTCTGAAGATAATAAAAGAATTTTACAATGTAACTAAAAATTTTGACTTTAACTTTGCTTTTAAATTCCAATATCGAGACATTACCGGCACCTTTATTCATCCAGATTATAAAAACCGGATGGATTTAAAATATGTCAAACGATTTTCCGAAACTAGACTGAGTCAAGCTGAATTTTTAACTCTGAAAAAAGAGGTCGAACGTTTGGGATACATCTCTATCTGTACCCCATTTGATGAACTATCAGTTGATTTGATTGAAAAACACCTCTATTCAATAATTAAAATTGGTAGCTGTTCGTTTACCGATTGGCCACTACTGGAGCGAGTTGTAAAAACTGACAAACCGATCATCGCCTCAACCGGTAGTGCTAGTCTTGAAAATATTGATAAAGTAGTTTCTTTTTTTTCAAACAGAAATAAAACTTTTGCCATTATGCACTGTGTTGGCGAGTATCCAACCAAAGAAGAAAATCTTCAGTTAAATCAAATTGCCTTTTTTAAAAATCGATATCCTAATGTAACCATAGGATTTTCCACTCATGAAGAACCGGATAATTTTTTGCCCGTTCAATTGGCAATCGCCCAAGGTGCTCAAATTTTTGAAAGGCATGTGTCAGTAAAATCAAAAGAATATGAAATCAATGCTTATTCATCGACTTCTGATCAAGTAGAAAATTGGCTAAAAGCAGCTGAAAGAGCTTTAAAAATCGGGGGAGTAGTAGGAAAGAGAGCTAGCCATAGCGAAAAAGAAATGGCTGATATCAGACAGTTCCAAAGAGGAGCATTTGTAAAAGAATCGGTTAAGAAAGGTGAGTTAATCAATCTAAAAAATATTTTTTTTGCCTTTCCCAATCAACCTGGTCAGTTAGTGGCTAATGATATATCCAAATATAAATATTATTATGCCAAAAAACCGATTAAGAAAAATGGGGCGGTAATCGATGTAAAGATAATCGATGTTCGGGAAAAAGTCTATACCATCGTTAAGAAAATCGACAGACTTCTTAATAAAAGCGGCGTGATTCTTCCTAATAAAGTTGACTTAGAAATATCTCACCACTATGGAATTGATAAGTTTAATAAATATGGACTTTGTATGATTACTTGCGTAAATCGCGATTATTGTAAAAAGTTACTCGTTATGCTTCCTAACCAGTTTCATCCAACCCAATTTCATAAGAAAAAAGAGGAAACGTTTCATGTTCTATACGGAAAATTTATAGTGACATTGAACGGCAAAAAAACCATCTTTAAACCAGGTGATGTAATCACTATCAGACCCGGCGTTAAGCACAGCTTTACCACGGTGCAGGGTGGCATTCTTGAAGAAATTTCTTCCACTCATTTTATTGATGATTCTTTTTATACCGATAAAAAAATTATGATGAATAAAAATAGAAAAATTTTTGTTAGTCATTGGAGAAATGTAAAATAGCTTTCATGAAAATCTTAATCACCGGAGAATCCGGATTTATTGCTAAGAATTTATACGAACAATTAAATAATCAATACACCCTCTTAACTCTTGGTAGTCGAGAACTTAATCTTTTTAATTCCAAAAAAGTAATCAAATATATCAAGCGTAATAAATTTGATGTAATCATCCATACCGCAACATACGACGCGGCGCCAAAACATTCTACCAAAGACCCAGCAAAAGTATTGGAAAATAACTTAAAAATGTTTTTTAATATTGTTCGTGGTAAAGATTATTTTGGAAAAATGATTTATTTTGGTTCAGGGGCTGAGTTTAGCCGTGAACATTGGATACCAAAAATGAAAGAAGATTATTTTGATACTTATGTCCCGGTTGATCAATATGGTTATTCTAAATACATTATGACTAAATACACGCAGTTAAATAGCAATATATATAATCTTCGATTGTTTGGAGTATTTGGTAAATATGATGATTGGAGGACTCGTCTTATACCAAATGTTTGTTGCCGTGTCGTCTTAAATCAGCCTATTATCATTAATCAAAACAAATTTTTTGATTTCATTTATATTGATGACCTAATAAAAATTGTTAGATGGTTTATTGATAATAAATCTCGAAAGAATGTCTATAACATCTGTACAGGCAAAACTATCGATTTTAAAACTATCGCTGAAAAAGTCATAAAAATATCAGGTAAAAACTTGGACATAATTATTAAAACAAAAGGTTTTAGTAAAGAATACAGTGGCGATAATACATTGCTTTTGAAAGAAATTAAAGGTTTAAAGTTTAGTCCAATTAATCAATCAATCAAGGCTTTATATGATTGGTATAATTCCAATAAACATATAATTAATGTCAATCAATTATGATATCACTCCGCTATCAAAAATAAAACTTTGATAGCTACGTTAGGTATTTATATTAAAATTAACGATATAATTATTAATACCAAACGAAGCTGTCAATTTAATTAATCGTTGACAGCGAAGTGGTATGAATATCCATCAGGCGATTCAATTCTTGGATAAACAAATTCGAAAACCTTCTTTGGGACTGCCCGAAGAAGTTTTTCTTTTTGTTAGTCGGGTGACTCCGATGGTGAATGTTGATCTGTTAATCAAGGATGAAAAGGGGCGTACGCTTTTGTCATGGAGAGATGATCAATATGCGGGAACTGGTTGGCATCTCCCCGGAGGAATTTTACGATTCAAGGAAAGTTTAGAAACAAGAGTTATCAAGGTAGCCGAAAAAGAAATTGGTGTGGCAGTTAAATTTGATCCTGTTCCCATTACCATTAACCAAACCATCTGTCCTCATAACACGAGAGGTCATTTTATCTCGATATTATACCAATGCTTCCTTTCTGGTAAATTTATTCCAAATACAGGTTTAAAAAAGAAAACTATAGGTTATCTTCAATGGCACGATTCTTGCCCTATAAATTTAGTAAAAGTTCATAAAATATACAGTAGGTATATATAAATATGGTAATAAATAACTGTCGAGTCTGTGGTCATAAGTTTTTTGATAAACCACTACTACGATACGAGAATATGCCTCAGGCGGCTCAATTTTTGCCAGAGGCAAAGTCACTTCAAAAAGATTATGGAATTAGTCTGGAAGTTTGTCAATGTTCAGGCTGTGGATTGGTACAGTTAAATAATAGTCCTGTTTCTTATTATAAAGAGGTTGTCCGCGCCGCTTCAATTTCTCCGGAAATGAAAGCTTTTAGATTGAAACAGTTTACCGATTTTGTACAAAAATATTCACTTACTAGGAAAAAAATTATTGAAATAGGCTGCGGTCGGGGAGAGTATTTGTCTTTGATGCAGAGATGTGGTGCAGAAGCATATGGTCTGGAAATTTCTCAACAATCGGTTAATTTTTGTAAAAAAAATGGTCTAAAGGTTACCCAAGGATTTGTTCAAAGCGACACTGATAGATTAAAGGAGTCGCCGTTTGCCGCTTTTTTTATCTTGAATTTTTTGGAGCATCTGCCTGACCCGAATTCTACTCTTAGCGGCATCGGTAATAATTTATCAGATGAGGCGGTCGGACTGGTCGAAGTGCCAAACTTTGATATGATTTTACGAAAAAATCTTTTCTCTGAATTTATTGCTGATCATCTTTTTTATTTTACAAAAGATACCTTGGAAAAAACAGTTAGTCAAAATGGTTTTAATATTATCGAAAGTAGTGTCGTTTGGCACGACTATATAATTTCGGCTGTCGTCAAGAAAAGGAAAAAGTTTGATATGTCACATTTTTATAAATATCAGACAAAGATTAAAAAAGAGATAAAAGAATATATTAGTCGTTTTAAGAATAAGAAGGTAGCCGTATGGGGCGCCGGACATCAGGCGTTGACGATTATTTCTTTAAGTAATTTAGCCGGCAAAATAAAATATGTCATAGACTCGGCTCCATTTAAACAAGGTAAATATACTCCGGCGACCCATATCTCGATAGTTTCTCCCCAGATGTTTTATTCGGATTCGCTAGATGCTGTTATTGTCATGGCCGCCAGCTACTCCGATGAAATAGTAAAGATTATCCAAAAAAAATATGGTAGCATAAATATTGCCGTTCTTAGAGATCACGGATTAGAAATTATTAAAAATTAAATCATAAAGGAAACAAATATTATGGTAGATATGCAAAAAAAGATAAGGGCAGACGAAAATGCCAAAAGAAATAAGTTGAAAAAAGAAAAACCTTACGTCTATGAAAAAATTATGAAGTATGACGAAAAAGTCAAAAGAGGAGAAAGCATCGCCATTATTCAATTCCAATACGACTATACCTGTAATTTTAGATGTCAGCATTGTGATATTAGGGGCTTTCAAGGTAAAAAAAACCAAAGAGCTTTTACCCCGAAGGATGTTAGAGAGCTTTCACGTCAAGCCGATGCCATGGGCCTAGCTCAAATCGTCATTACCGGCGGCGAACCATTGGTTTTCCCTGATTTTGATGAGATTGTCGAAGCGATTGACCCGCAGAAATTCTGGATCGTGTCTGACACTAACGGTTGGTTTTTAGACGAAAAAAGGGCCAAGCATTTGAAAAAAATCGGCGTTGATAAAATTCAACTCAGTTTGGATAATCTTATCCCCAGTGAGCATGACGCGTTTAGACGAAAAAATGGTTCTCATGCGAAAGCAATGAGGGCGATTGATGCCGCCCTTGACGCCGGACTACAAATTATTATTCAAACAGTGGTTTGGAAACAACGCGTCAAATCCCAAGAATTTATTGATTTTTTAGAATTTGGAAAAAAGAAAGGAATTGGAATTTTTATCACTTATGCCAAACCAGTTGGCGCTTGGGAGGGAAACTTTGATGTTTTGATCAATCGAGACGATATGGACTATATTCGTCAGCTTGAGAAAAAATATAATGTCTTCACTCATTTGACTCCTTCCTATGGCCTTAACCTGGGTTGCATCTCGGTTAAACGAATGTTTTCCATTACTAAATATGGTGATGTTATGCCTTGTCCTTACATTCATGTTTCCATTGGTAATTTTTTTAAGGAACCATTAAAAGACATTGTTGAAAGAGGATTGAGAATTAAATGGTTTGGAACAAATCAAGACACTTGTTTAATAGCTGAGGATAGAAAATTTATCAGCGAGGTAGAAGCCAAAAAAATATATGGCCATCCACCGCCTGTACCGTATACTAAAGTATTTACAAAAAAGGATTTTATTAAAACTCCCCGATTTTACCGTCGGGTTGATAGTTAATGACGCTCTATCGAGATGGATCTAAAAATTAAAATCAGAGAAATCCCGGACTGGCCGATTAAAGGCGTGAGCTTTAAAGATATAACGACTTTGTTACAGGATGGAAAAGTCTTTAAATATGTGATTGATGAAATGATCCGTCCGTACAAAGCGGCCAAAATCAACAAAGTGGTTGCCATCGATGCCCGTGGTTTTTTACTGGCTTCTCCTATTGCTTATAAACTTGGTTGTGGAGTAAGTTTAGTCAGGAAAAAAGGCAAGTTACCATATAAAACAATCGAGGAAAAATATATTAAGGAATACGGTCCGGATCTGTTGACAATCCATGAGGATACCATTAATAAAGGAGATAGAGTATTAATCGCCGATGATCTTTTAGCGACGGGCGGTACGATGGAAGCAACCGTTAAATTAGTAGAAAGATTGGGAGGAAAAATTGTCGGAATCAGTTTTATTATTGATTTACCGTTTTTGGGCGGAAGTAAGAAATTAAAAAAATATAAATTAAATTGGTTGGTAAGTTATGACCGTGAATAAAATAAAAATCGGTATTATCGGCGGTAGCGGTTTAGACGATCCAAAAATTTTCGTTAAACCAAAAGAGAAAGTAATTAAAACACCGTATGGTAAACCGTCAGATAAATTAGTAACAGGCATCATCGCTGGAAAACAAGTGGTTATTTTAGCCCGCCATGGTAAAAAACACAGTCTTCCTCCTCATCTTGTGTCTTATCGGGCTAATATCTGGGCCTTAAAATCAGCAGGCTGTAGCCATATTTTAGCCACCACTGTTTGCGGTTCGCTACGCGAAGAAATGAAACCGGGAGATTTAGTCTTTATCGATCAGTTTATTGATTTTACTAAACAAAGAAAGTCAACATTTTTTGAAGATAAAGTGGTTCATACACCGATGGCTCAACCGTTTGATTCCAAACTTCGGAGGATATTAATTAAAACCGCTCAAAAACTACGATTATCCTATCATCCTAGGGGAACGGTGGTAACGATCGAAGGTCCTCGTTTTTCTTCCCTAGCTGAATCGCATCTGTTTCAACAAATTAGAGCTGATATTATCAATATGTCAACTGTCCCTGAAGTAGTACTGGCTAATGAGCTTGGTATTCCCTATCAATCAATCGCTATGGTCACCGATTATGACTGTTGGAAAGAAGAAGAAGTTTCAGTCACCTACGAGCTTGTTATCGAGCGAATGAAAAAAAATGCCGACAAAGTAAAACGTCTGCTAGTGGAAACAATTATTAGTTTATAATAAATTTATGGCAATTAAAGTTTTAGTTGAAAAATTTAAAAAACATAAGTGTCCAGCCATTGAGTCTTGTCCTGTTGGCGCTTTGACCCAAAAAGACGAAAACAGCCCACCGGTTGTTGATGCGACTAAATGTATCGAATGTGAACTTTGTACGACTACCTGCCCTAATGGTGAATTCATTTTAGAAGAGTAGAGTCTGATTTTTATACCATTGAAAAATCCGTTTTATTGTTTGTGACATTGAATATACTGGTTTCCAACCAAGCGTTTTTTTTATCTTTGAATAATCAAGCG
>CAYWJV010000025.1:0-11840 GCA_964458735.1 uncultured Gammaproteobacteria bacterium
GCCGCCAAAGCTTATTTTGGTAAATCAGTTAAAGACATAAATTTGATTGAATCAGCTATTCTGGCCGGTTTACCTCAATCTCCTAGTCTATATTCGCCTTTTATTGGTAAAGAAGATGCCTGGAAAGGACGGACAAAAAGTGTTTTACGCCGGATGCGCGAAGATAGCTACATCAGCCGTGATCAGGAAAATACTTCTTTAAAAAAAATAGAACAAATAAAATTCACATCACCAAAAATTTTAATCGAAGCCCCTCATTTTGTTTTTTATGTCAAAGATCAGATTGAAAACGAATACGGCTCTAAAATTATTGATCAAGGTGTCAAGATAAAAACTACCTTATCTTTGGATGTTCAGCAAAAAGCGGAAAAAATCGTTAAAGAAGAAATAGAAAAACTGAAAGACTTCAATGTTACTAATGCCTCAGTGGTCATTCTTGATTCGAAAACCGGCGAGATTTTGAGCATGATCGGTTCCTATGATTTTAATGATGAAAAATTCGGCAAGTTCAACGCCTCTTTAGGTCTTCGTCAACCGGGGAGCGCGATGAAACCTTTTACCTATGGCCTGGCTTTTGAAAAAGGCTATACCCCATCAACAGTATTTATGGATGTCAAAACGACTTTTCCTGATCAAGGAACAGAGGATTATATTCCGGTAAATTATGATGGTAAATTTCGTGGACCGGTTCAGTTAAGGTTTGCCCTTGGTAACTCAATTAATCTTCCGGCCGTCAAGCTTTTGGCCGTCCTTGGTTTACGGGATTTTTTAAGTAAATTAAATGATCTAGGGTTAACTACTTTTGCTCCAAGTCAAGAAAACTTGAAGCGTTTTGGACTTTCCCTGACTTTAGGTGGTGGCGAAACCACTTTACTTAATTTAACTTCCGCCTATTCGGTCTTAGCCACCGGAGGAATCAAACATGAAGTTAGTTCTATTAATGATATTTCTGATTTTAAGGGCAAAAATATCTTTAAAAAAGTCAGAACTCAAGAGAGGCAAATTTTTTCTCCAGAAGTTTCTTTTTTAATTTCCCATATTCTCTCTGACAATAATGCTCGACTTGACGAGTTTGGGCCAAATTCTTATCTTAATATTCCCGGGAAAACCGTCAGTGTCAAGACCGGCACGACCGATGATAAACGGGATAACTGGGCCATTGGTTATACCAAATCAATTACCGTTGGCGTCTGGGTCGGCAATAATGATAATAGTAAGATGAATCCGAAGATTGCCTCAGGAGCCACCGGAGCTTCGCCGATCTGGTATCGGACTATGCGCGAACTTCTTAAAAAATACGATGACGGGATTATGGATAAACCGAATAAGGTCAAAGCAGTGACCGTCGACAGTTTTCTGGGTGGTTTACCAAAAGATGGTTATCCAACCAGAGCCGAATATTTTATTGAGAGTAACGAACCCAAAGACACATCTCCTTATTACAAAAAACTAAAAATATCAAAATCAAACGGTAAATTAGCTAATGAAGTTGAGATAAAAAGCGGCGATTATGAGGAAAAGGATTTCATTGTTATTACAGAAAGTGATCCTGTCTCAACTGACGGAAAAAACCGCTGGCAGGAAGCAATTAATGCCTGGGCAGCCGGACAGGGTGACAATAAATTTAAACCGCCGACCGAGGTTTCCGATGCTTCATCAGATTCTGTCATTGTTTCAATTAAAAACCCGATGGGTCAGATAACTGTTTCTTCCGGTAATCTTAATATTAAAGCTAAAATAATTTCTTTAGACAAACTAAAGAACGTTAAAATTAAGCTAAATGGGGAAGTAAAATTTGATTGGAACGAAGACAGAAAAGAAATTGATGAAACGGTTGCAGTGACCGACGGCGTTTACGAACTTCAAGTAATTGGAACCAATGAAAAGGATAAACAAGGAGAATCAACTATCAAATTCGGAGTCAATAAGCCATGGGACTATGTGACGCCAATACCATCGCCAACTCCTTAGGGTTAAGTCCACGAAGGCTCCGTCCCTTTAGGGTCGGACCTTATTTAACTCTTTCTTTGCTTCTTCCTCAGTGATGTTTCTTTCGCTCGAAGAATAATAAAACCTCAGAGTTAATTTATTTTTATATAAAGTAACAACCTCAATTTTTTGTAGTAATTTTGATTGAAAGGCCTTTTGCCGTACAACCGCGTAGGTTGTCTGAGGCTGAATTTCAAAAGTTTTATCCAACTTAATGACCGCATAAGGATTGATCGGTTGATATTTGGGAATCGGCCGGTAAGATTCAACTAATTTTTTAAAGTCAATTTCAACCATAAACACGTCATTCTTTTTAACAATTTCCGGTACGTCCAATTCGTTAATATTTAATTCTTTATATATTGCTTCTATTATGCCTTTAAGATCAAAATAATCGGTGTTTGTGGCAACGCCGATTTTGTAAACCTCGTTTGGCAAGGAACGGTCACGACCGTTCCCTACAGGCAAATAAACCTTGCCTATTTCAAAAAATCTCATCACTTCTTTTTTACCAGTATTATCTTTAATGTTTTTATACAAAGAAACTGTCAGGCATGTCCTTAAGTATTCGATATCTTTTGACAGTGTATTTGAAAGGCGGAGGTGCTTTTTTGGATCAAGACAGAATTCAATTAACTGCTCCTTGGAAACCATCGAATAATTAATTACCTCATTGAGTCCCAAATGTTTTAGTAATAATTTAATTCTATTTTGAAAAACAAAGATATCTTCCATTTCTTTTGGTTGGTTGACATAAACAATCGGTTGTAAGACTGAAGGAATATTGTGATAACCATAGATTCGAGCGACTTCTTCAACGATATCTTCAGGTATATTGACATCATTTGTTCTCCAAGACGGAATAATTATTTTTACCATCTTTGTACGATCGTTGTTGAGATGGTTAATTTTAAATCCTAAGTTAATTAATATTGAATCGATAGTTTTCTCAGGAATTTTTACCCCTATTTTTTTCCCAAATAACTCATAACCCATAACTAATGACTTTTCTTTTTGTTTTTCAGGATAAATATCATATAATTTAGAAGCGATTTTTCCTTGAGCATATTTTTCTAGGAGTTCGACCCCGTAAGCTAACGTTGGCTCAACTCTCTCCGGGTCGAGTCCTTTTTCAAAAAAAGTCGCGGCCACGGTTCTCACTCCCGTAGACATCAACGTTCTTCTAATTCTTGACTTATCATAGGTTTGGACAAAAAGAACCACGTTTTTTGTCTTATCACTGATGGCAGAATTTAGTCCGCCCATAATTCCGCATAGATCAATCAGTCGGCCTAAGCCGTCTTCAATAACAATGTCACCGCCGGGAAGGGTAATTTCTTTTCCGTCAAGAGTGACGATTTTTTCAGCCTTTTTGGATTCGCGCATGATCATCGTAGCATCCTTTATTTGATCGTAATCAAAGACATGAACCGGTTGTCCTAAGGCCAACATCAAATAATTAGAAATGTCGATGACGTTGTTTATAGATTTTATCCCGCAGGCGATTAATCTATCTTTTATGAAATTAGGAGATTGAGAGATTGTGACATTTTCGATGACAATTGCCGTGAAACGCGGACAAAGAGATTCGTTTTTAATAACAATATTAAGTTTTTTATTATCTATCCCACGGCCGTGGGTAAGATAATATTTTTTGAAATCATATTCTTTCAGTGGGTTTAATTTAAATTTTGCTTTCTTTCCAAACATTGGTAGAATTGCAACGGATTCCTGCGCGATGCCGAGAACAGATGCATAATCGATTCGATTTGAAATTACCTCAATATCAAAAACGTAATCATCCCCAACTTTTTCGACTCTTTCGATAGAAGGTCCGCTTAAAGATAAGTATTTTTGCATTTCGTCAGGAGTCGCATCGGTATCTAAATAATCTAAAAGCCAGTTATAAGTTATTTTTATATTCATAAGGACACTCTTTATAAAGACAGTCTTATTTAAGACTGTCTTTGTTAAAACTGCTCAAGAAACCTAATGTCTCCCGAATAATAATTCCTAATGTCATCCAATCCGTACTTCATCATGATAACGCGCTCAATTCCACATCCAAATGCCCAGCCCGAATATTTTTTATGATCAATCCCGCCTTCCTTAAGAACATTCGGATGGACCATTCCGGTTCCCCCCAACTCCAACCAACCGGATTTGCAGACTTTGCATCCCATCCTTTTTCCACCACAGACATTACATGATATATCTACCTCAAAAGATGGTTCGGTAAATTGAAAATGATGAGGTCGAAGTCGAGTTTTTGTTCCTTTCCCAAAATATTTTTCAGCAAAATAATCAAGCGTGCCTTTAAGATTAGCTATGGTAATTTCGCGGTCAACACATAGTCCTTCAAACTGGTGGAACATCGGCGTATGAGTCGTGTCCCAGTTTGGCCGGTAACATTTGGAAATGTTAATCATACGAATAGGGGGTGCCCCGACTCTTCTCATTTCCCGGTTTTGACCATTTGAAGTATGAGGAGTGAGGACCATTTTTCCAAATCGAGGATGAGGTGCGGATTCAATAAAAGAAGTTTCCACATCGTCGCGGGCCGGATGACCGGAGGGCATATTTAAAGATTCGAAAGCTCCGTATTCCCAGTCAACTTCAGGATAGGAAACACGGATAAAACCGATTTTTTCGAAAATTTTAGTAATTTCTTCAATTGCGTTTGAAATAATATGGAGACTGCCTTTTGGATATATTTTTCCCGGTAAAGTTTTATCAAAAAAAACATCAGACTTTTTATTCTGTAATTCTTTTTTCTTTGTTTCGATGTATCGATACATCGAAGATTTTAACTGGTTAATTTTTTGCCCGTAGGTTTTTTTTTGTTCATCAGGGATATTTTCGATTTCAGAAAGCAATTTATTTATTTCACCGTTCCGGCCTAAAAACCTGACTTCCAGTTCATTAAGCTTGTCCAAAGATGTAACCCTATTTATTTTTGATTCATATTTTTTAAGATCCATATTTTTATTTCGCTTTTTCGACTATTTTTTTGAAGACTTCCGGTTGCTCTACAGCTAACTGAGAAAGAATTTTTCGGTCAAGTTCGATTTTATTATCTTTAAGCTTTTTGATAAAAACACTGTATTTAGTTCCCAAATTTCGTAAAGCCGCATTCATCCTTATAATCCACAACTGCCTGAAATCTCTTTTTCGCAGTTTCCGACCCATAAAAGCATATTCTCCGGCATGAAGGACGACTTCTTTGGCTTTTTTAAACTGCTTATGCCGAGTCATCCAAAAACCTTTGGCCATTTTTAAGACCTTTTTATGACGACGATGTGTCCGAACGCCTCCTTTAATTCTTACCATATTATTTTTTCCCCAGCATCATCAACACTTTCCTCTTCATTCTTCCCGAAACCTCTAACAATTTCTTTTTTCTTCTTAACCAGCTTTTATTTTTTTTACCGCGCAAATGACGAAAACCCTGTCCTCGATTAAGGACTTTACCTTTAGGGCTGACCCTAAATCTTTTTACCGCTGATTTTCTGGTTTTTTGTTTTGTTTTTACCATATTTATTTTGGGTCGACACAGTGGTCGACCCCATTTATTTCTTTTTGGCTACCACTGCTCTTAAAATCTTTCCCTCAAGTTTTGGTTCCTTGGAAATATTGACTTCGCCCAGACTAACAATAAATTTATTAACTAAAGCAAAGGCCATATCTCTTTTAGCATTTTCTCTTCCCCGGAGCAATAAATTAATTCTTACCTGATGTCCATCACTCAAAAATTTTTTTGATCGTCTTTCCATTCTCTCCAAATCTGCTTGTCCGATAAAAAGTCCAAGATTAATGTCTTTGACAACTCCTTTCTTTATGCCTTTTCGAGCATCTTTTTCTTTTCTCTCTTCCTGATATAAAAATTTTTTAAAATCAATTATTTTTGCTACCGGTGGAGCCGCTTTGGGTGCAATTAGCACCAAATCAACTCCGAGCTCCCGGGCTTTATTTAAAGCTTCTTGTTTAGTCAATATCCCGATCTGTCCGCCTTTATCATCTATGACTCTTAACTCAGGCGCTTCGATCCTGAAGTTTATAAAATAAAACTTTCTCGGTGCAAATTTTCTTTTATGAAAAATTCTCAATTTGAGATTTTAATTGATCTATAAACTTATTAATTTCCAACATCCCCAAATTCTTGCCATCCCGCATTCGAACAGAAATCATTTTGGGCGATTCACGCATCGCCCCTACATCCGATTTTGTTTCCTTTTCTCCAATTATAATCATATAGGGGACTTTTTGCAAGGTCGATTGACGGATTTTCGCCCCTAATGATTTATTATTAAGATCAATTGCATTTCTAATATTATTTTTATCCAACTGTTTTTTGACCTTTTGCGCGTAATCTAAAAATTTTTCGGAAATAGGTAATACAACAACCTGTATTGGTGAAAGCCACAAAGGAAATGCTCCGGCATAATGTTCTACGAGAATAGCAAAAAAACGTTCTAATGATCCGGCAATCGCCCGGTGAATAACAACCGGTCTTTTAATTTCACCTTTTTCATCGATATATTCAAGCTTAAATCTTTCGGGTAATGAAAAATCAATCTGGATTGTCCCACACTGCCATTCCCTGCCGAGCGCGTCTTTAATCATAAAATCAAGCTTGGGTCCGTAAAAAGCTGCTTCTCCCTCTTTTACTTTAACTAAAACATTTTTTGTTTTTACTGCTTCCTTGATTTTATTTTCTGCATTTTCCCAAATTTTGTCAGACCCTAAATATTTATCTTTTTTTTTCGGGTCACGGACTGAAAGCTGCATATAATAATCCTTAATTCCAAAAGCCTTTAGGAAATAAAAAGCATAGTCCATCACGTTGATAAATTCTTCAGTGACCTGACTTTCAGTGCAAAAAATGTGAGCGTCATCCTGACTAAAATGCCGACCTCTGGCCATACCGGAAAGCTCACCCGCCTGTTCGTATCTATAGACTGAAGCGTTTTCAGAAATTCTTAAGGGTAAATCTCGATAAGAATGCGGGTCTGATTGATAGACCATCATGTGCATCGGGCAGTTCATCGGCTTGACCATATATTCAACGTCATCAATCTTCATAGGCGAATACATTTTGTCTCGGTACAAATCCCAGTGCCCGCTGGTGACCCAAAGCTGTTTTTTGCCAATGTGAGGAGAATAAACGATCTTATAACCCCGCTTAATCTGTTCCTTCATGATAAATTCTTCCATCTGACGCCTGATCATCGCCCCATTTGGTTTCCATATTATCAGACCTTGACCAACTTGATCATCAATCAAATAAAGCCCGAGTGACTTTCCTAACTTTTTGTGATCACGTTTTCTACCTTCTTCCTGTTGCCAAAGATATTTTTCAAGTTCTTCCTTCTTCGGAAAAACCGTTCCATAAATTCTTGTCAGCATTTTATTTTTTTCATCTCCACGCCAATAAGCACCGGCAAGAGAAAGAAGCTTAAAGTGTTTAAGTACACCCTTAGGGTGGACAACGTGGCCGCCTCGGCACAAATCAAAAAAATCCCCCGATTTATAAACGGTGATTTTTTCTTTTCTCTCAACGATTTTATTAATTAATTCTTCTTTGTATTCATTTCCGGCAAACATTTTTAAGGCTTCTTTTTTTTCAAGTTCGCTTTTTTCAAATCCTTTCCATTTTTTGACTAATTCATGCATTTTCTGTTCTATTTTGGGAAAATCGACTTCAGAAACTATATCGACTCCGAAATCAATATCATAATAAAATCCGTTCTCAATAGATGGACCAAGAGTTAATTTTGCGTTTGGGTAATATTCAAGTACGGCTGCCGCTAACAAATGAGCGCAGGAATGTCTAAGATTATCTAAATTTTGTTTGTCCATTTTGTTAATTATAAACTATTAATAGACTTTTCTTCTCCAAAGGCTTTTACCAGTTGGTCAATATCATTTTTTGTATGAACTGCTGAAATTTGAACTCTGATTTCGTCGCGGCCTTTGGGTACGACCGGATAACTGATGTTGGTCACAATAATATTTTTCTTAAAAAATTTACTGACTAAAGCGCTGGTCTTGAACGGATCGCCGATTAAGACCGGTTGAATCGGGTGAGACGAATCGGCGGCGAAAAGATATCCGGCCTTTTTCATCCGATTTTTAAAATAAGCGACGTTTTCCTTTGAATTTTTCAATAGTTTTTTTCCGGCGGGTTTATCCAAAAGTTCAATTGATTTCAAAGCGGCTCCGGCTGTGCCTGGAGGAATAGAATTTGAATAAATATAAGTGGCCGCCGACTCTCTCAGGTAATCAATAATTATTTTACTCCCAACCACATATCCGCCGTCGGCACCAAATGCTTTACCAAAAGTGCCAATAAGGACATCAGCTTTAACACCTTCAACCTCTTCAATCCCGCGTCCGGTCTTTCCGGCAATTCCAACTCCATGGGCATCGTCAACCACAAGTAAAACTCCGTTTTCATATTCTTTATCATATTTATCAATGACAGTTCTGATTTTTTTAAGCTTTTGATACTCACCTAACATACTGAAAACTCCATCGGTGACAACCAGAGCTCTTTTATAGATTTTTTTGTTGGTCTCAAGGATTGTTTCCAGATGAGCCGGATCCATATGTTTAAAAATTGCTCTTTGCTCTTTGGGCAGATTGGCGACCCGTATGCCGTCAATAATACTGCGATGGTTCAAAACGTCGGAAATTACAATCACATTGGAATCAACCAATGAATCTTTATTTTGTCCGGCTAGTAAACAGAACATAACCGCTATGTTGGCAGCAAACGACGAAGAAAAAACCATTGCGTTATCTCTTTTGTGAAATTTAGCAAGAGCCTTTTCCAGATCACGGTGTATTTTAAGACTGCCGGAAATAAATCTGACCGCTCCCGGTCCGGTGCCGAAAATTTCTGAAGCTTGACGCTCAGCTTTTTTCAACATCGGATGATGACGTAAACCTAAATAGTCATTAGAATTAAAAACCTGATATTTTTCTTTACCAATAATTGCCTTAGGGGATTTTTCTTTTGTAAAACCGTCAATAATTTTTTCAAAACGTTTTGAGGTTTTGGCTTTGTCAATTCTATCAATCTCCTGATTTAAAACTGAAAAAAAGTTTTTTCGGGACATATTATTTTCCTCCGCCAGCTGGCGGATTAATTTTTAACTGAGTTAACATAACTTTTGTCATTTTTTTAAGATCATACCTATGATTCCAGCCCCAATCTTTTCTTGCCTGTGAATCGTCAATTGATTTAGGCCAAGAGTCGGCAATTTTCTGCCGGTGATCGGGTTTGTAGTCGCATTTAAATTTCGGAGACAATTTTTCAATTTCGGAAACCAGTTCAATCGGAGTAAAATTAATTGCCCCAAAGTTATAGCTTGTGCGTACAGTAATATTTTTGGCCGGCGCCTCCATCAGTTTTATAGTTCCGTAAATGGCATCATCAATATACATCATTGGCAGTCGGGCATCTTTTTTCAAAAAACAGGTGTATTTATTTTTTTTAATGGCGCCGTAAAAAATATGGATCGAATACTCGGTTGTTCCATCGCCCGGCGGTGTTTTGTATCCGATCAAACCCGGATAACGGAGACTGCGGCTATCGACCCCGTATCTTAAAAAGTAATATTGGCACAAAAGCTCACCAGCCACTTTATTCACTCCATACATGGTCGTCGGTTCAAGAACTGTCCGTTGGGGAGTATTTATTTTAGGAGTGGTTGCTCCAAAAGCAGCAATCGAACTTGGCCAAAAAAGCCTGAATTTATATTTTACCGCCAGGTCAAGAATGATTTTTAAGCTGCCGAGATTAATTTCCCAAGCCAACGCAGGGTTTTTTTCGCTGGCAACCGATAGAAGCCCGGCTAAGTGATAAACCGTGCCAACATTATATTTCTTAATTATTTTTTCCAAATTTTTCCCGTCGCGGACGTCACCTTTTTCTGCGATTACATCAAACTGACTATGGGTAGTTTTGTGGGAAAGAACAACAATATCATCCCTTTTGTACTTCTTGCGAAGAGCCAGCACTAAATCTGTGCCGACCAAACCATAAGCACCGGTAACCAGTATTTTTTTCATTTGTTTATTTATAATAAAAAACCCTCCTTTTTGGAGGGTAAATTTCACAATAAAAAACCACCCTCCTATGATTCAAAGTCATCGCTGAGATGCTCAGATATCTTATCAATTCTTTCATTAGTATCGTCAATTTTTTCGCTAAGATTTTTATTGACTTTATCAATTTTATCACTTAATCTTTCTTCAGATTTCATCATCGCAGAGTTAGTTGACTCGAATAAATCAACTACGTCGGTAGTTAAATTACTAATTTTTTCATTAACCTCGCCAAATTTCTTGTCAATTAGATCAAATTTCCTGTCAATTACATCAAATCTTTTGCCTATAATCTTATTATTTTGAGTAATTGCGAAGGTTATTGTATCTAAGATAAATTTTTTATCTCCTTTTGTCAGCATGATCTTATTGTAGGACTGAAAAACTTTAATGTCAAATTGAGTTGTGGGAATATATAACTTGTTACGAACCCACTTTATCAAACGTTCTTAATTAAGTAATTATATCTAAAAATATTTCAGATTGCGACACTTGCATGCGTTTTTGCGACATGACGAGCTTCAAAACTGGGGGCTGGGGACTTCCACAGCGCTGACGACCAGAGCCGACCATTAAGGAGGTTTGCCACCTTTGGGGTAAGGACTTGGCGGTCTACGGAACTGGAAAGCTTCCGGCGTTAGATCAGACAGTCGGACAACCTGTCAGTCAGCCGGACACCAACCCAACCCTTCGACTTCTTTCAAGGTAAGCCATCCAACTGGCCATTCTGTCAGTCGCCAAACTTTAAACTGTTGCCCGCCTCCCTCCGGTCGGCGGATTTCGACTTCATCTTTAACTTCCCTTGTTGAGCCCTCGCTCCGCTCGGGCTTCCCGCCTCCTCCCGACTGATGAGTAAGGTCGGGATACGGCAGATACTAATGTATTATCTTAGTCGCTCGCCCCGTCCAACTCCCACAAGTCCATGAGATATCAGCCCTCGCTCCCGCCAGGACTCTAGTCGGGATCTGCTCGGGCTTCTCCCGCCTCCGCTTCCCGCCTACGTCTCCAACTTCGGCGGGCAGACGCTCCGGCGGTTTTCGTTTCCTCACTTTTCCAAGTCTTCGGGGGGGGACGGCAGAAAGACAAGAGAAAAGGCGGGAAAAGAAATTGGGTGACTAACAAAGTCAGTCACCCTTTGACCGGAAGTTACTCAACCGGTCAAGATAATAAATTTTAATTTCGGTCATCTTTCTCTGTCGTTCGGTTCACAGTTGTATCCAGTTCCCTCTCTCTGTCGAAAGACTCCCTTTATAAAACTAAGGTTAGGGAAACTGGGGAATAAGGAATATGGTCGAAAGAAAATGCTCGTCCCTAAATCTATACCTACCTTGGGGGAATACTTGAAGAAGTTTGGTCTTATCTTTCTCTCTCAGTTGATTTGGGATATCTTGCTCAGAAAGGTAATCATAATCCAAATCAACTCAGAGAGATATGGATGTAGTTTGTTTCTGTAGTTGGGTAGAGCTAAAGGTTATCGGGACTCGCTCCATTGCGGATTACGAGTTATTAATCAAATCCATACCCGCAATCGAGCGGCATTTTCAGATCGACCAATTTTAATCTCCTCACCTCCTGACCCCCTCACCTCTTCCAGAAAAGGTGAGGGGGAACTAATTGTTAATGGTTTTCTGTTCCGGTCGGTTAAACTTCATTTTGCTTTTAAGTCAATTGCTCCGACCGGTTAATCCTGACTTAGGACAATTAGTACCCCAAAGATCTTAATAATTCAATTTCTTTTC
>CAYWJV010000026.1:0-1348 GCA_964458735.1 uncultured Gammaproteobacteria bacterium
AATTAATTGAGCGAACGTTTCAATTTCGGTAACATTTTAAGTGAGCGAATACAAGTTATTGACATTTTGATGATTTGATGATAAGATGAAAATATGCTAAATACAAAACTAATTAGAACAACAATCAGGATGCCCGAGGAACTTTTATTTAAGATTAAGAAGGAAGCTCTTTTGAAGAAAAAAACAATGACGGATTTGGTATCGGAAGGACTAAGATTTTATATAAGATTTAAGTCTAGTTTTGAAAGAATTAAGGAAGAAAAAGTTAATAAACTCACCGATTTATTTGGGGTCTGGGAAAAAGGATTTAGTGGTTTATCCACAGTTAAAAAACTACGTTATGGAAGGAAAGAAACACTTCGTGAGAGTTATCTTAATAAATTATGGAAAAAATCCTAATTGACACCGATATTTTTATTGATTTTCTCAGAGGTCATAAAAAAAGAATCTTAGATTTTTTTAAAAGGATTGATAATAAAGAATTAATTGTCTTAACAACCATTCTGAATGTAGTTGAACTTTATTCGGGCGAAGATATTAAAAATAAAAATAAATTATTTGCCCTCGAAAAAATTTTATCCCATTTTCAAATTATTTTTATCAGTCTTTCGTCGGCAAAATTAGCTGGAAGACTGCGCTTAAAATACAAACTCGGCATAGCTGATGCGGTGATTGCTGCCTGTGCTATTGAGAGTAGAGCAAAACTTTTCACTTTTAATTTAAAAGATTTTGGAAAAATAAAAGAATTGGAGATTTTTAAAGCACTCTAAGGACTAGTCCCCTCTCCAAATCCCGGTATCTTTAGTATTCCTGATGCGATAAATTTAACAACAAAAATTGATCCTAAGGTAAATATTAAACCGGCGATTGCTCCATAAACGACTCTTTTTCCATAGTTAAGTCTTTCAGGATTAGCTTGAGAGGTGATAATGATAAAGGCTCCATATAAAAGATAAAGGAAAGCAATTCCGCCGGAAATAGAAAAGACAATGTTTAACAAAGATTGAACCACTCCTCCAGCCGCTCCTTGATTGGTAAATCCATCACCCCCCTTTCCAAGGCAACCTAAAAAAGTATATTGACGTCCTTGAACTGGTGTGATTGGCAGATTGGTTTCTTCATCAACTTTTAAACTACCCATGGTGGTTGGATCAGGGTTAATCTCAGGATAAAGGCATTTTTGACAAGCGGGCCAACTTTTTGGGGCCGGATTGGGTGGGCAGTAACCGCAAAGATCGCAGGCGGCATAACGCGTTTGAGCTAAGACATTACTAACAATACTGGCGGATAAAAGAAAAACCAAAATAAATAAAAATACTTTTTTCACATTTTCAGTATAGCAAAAAAA
>CAYWJV010000026.1:1448-11471 GCA_964458735.1 uncultured Gammaproteobacteria bacterium
GTTCTAGTGTCCGACGATCTATCAGCCTCTTTAAGAAAAATTTTTTATCAAAAATCCTTGGTTGACGAAGATAAAAGAACAATTATCAAGATTGTTTTGTATGTAAAAAACTTAGAAGAAATTAAAAAAAATTTGGAAGTTGAGAAGTTAGGACTGGCAAGATTAAAATTAGAAGTTGACAAACAATCTCAAATTATTGCCGGGCAAATCAGCCAAACTCGTTCCAAAATTGCCGAACTAACTGCCAAACAGCAACAACTAATCGCTCAAAAATTAGCCAGCTTAGGAATTTCCCGTTCCGCCTCAAGTTTAGGTCGGTGTGATAGCGATCTAACTAATGGCCGCGATCCAGGTTTCTCTCCCCGCTTTGCTTTTTTTACCTACGGTGTTCCTAATCGAGTTGGCATGAATCAATATGGAGCTTATGGAAGGGCAAAATCGGGTAAAAATGAAGAAGAAATTTTGCGTGCCTACTATGATGGTTTTGAGTTGAAAAAAGATTATGATAAAGGGATCAATATCAACGTTGATGGTTATGGAAGTTTTAATATAGAAGATTATGTAAAAAGAATATATGAAATTCCTGATGCTTGGGGTACAGACGGAATGGCGGCTTTAAAAGCTCAGGCAATTGCGGCTCGTTCTTATGCATTAGCATATACCGGAAATGGACAAAGGAATATTTGTTCGACAGAAAGCTGCCAAGTATTTAAGTCCGAACCTAAAGGTGGGTTTTGGGAACAGGCAGTTAATGACACAGCTGGTTGGGTAATGGTGCAAAACGGCTCCCCAATTAAGGCTTGGTTTTCGTCAACTCACGGAGGGTATGTTTTAAAATCTTCAGAAATAGGCTGGTCAGATACTTCTTGGACGAAACACGCTAATGATTTTGATGGTTCGGTTAGTAGTTTTTCCGACTTGAGCTCAAAAGCTTATGATCGCGATTCACCTTGGTTTTATTGTGACTGGGGCTCAAGAAGTCAATACAATAAAACCGCTTGGTTGAAGTCAGAAGAACTGACAGATATTGTCAATACAATACTTTTAGCAAAAGTTGATTCTTCGACACGTGAACATCTTTATCAACCTGATAATCCGCCGTCCGGCACTGATAATTGGGGTCAGGATAAAGTTAAACAAGAATTGCGTTCCCGCGGACAGAGTCCTTTTAATTCAATCAGCGAAGGTTCGGTTTCGGCTGATTTTTCGTCAGGAAGAGTCAGTTCGGTTAATTTTTCCGGAGACGCCGGCAACATCTCTTTTTCTTTAACTGAATTTAAAGACTGGTTCAATCTGCGGGCGCCGGCCAATATTCAAATCGTCGGCCCACTTTTTAACATTGAAAAAAGATAATGATTTAAAGTATTATATAAGTAAGTTATAGTAGATATGAAAAAAATTCTAATAACGATTCTTTTAATTTTAGGTGTTTTGATAGTTCCTAATTCTGTTTTAGCATTGACTTTTGATTTGATTGCTCCATCTGGTGAGTTGGTAAGAGGTCAAGAGGTAAAGTTCACAATTAACATTGACACAGAGGGAGAATCTTTATCGTCAACTTCAATCGAGATGACATACAAAACTAAATATTTAGAATTTGTTTCGGTTTCGCCCGGCAACACTTTTACGACGGTTTCTGCTGACGTTCAGGGTTCAGGAAAGTTAATTATTTCCGGATCTTCAACAGCTCCATACTCCGGTTCAGGCACCTACGCCTACGTTACTTATAAATTAATTGCCACCGGACCCGAATCGACTCAACTTTGTGCTCTCTTTAATCCCTCATCCCCGACCCCAACTTCCCCACCAGGCCTAACTTCTCCGCCGGTTCCGACTTCCTTACCAAAAAGCGGACAAAGTAAATCGGCCACTCAAGGGTTCATATTAGCTTCGCTTTTTTTTACGGCTGCCGGTATCAGCTTTTTTGTCCTTAAAAAAACATGAAAAAAGTCTTACTATCATTTATTATTGTTTTTTTAACCCTTAATTTTTTAGTTATTAAATCAGCATTAGCCCAAACTCCACCAGTTCAACCTTTGACTGAGACACCACCTCAACTTTGCGGCTGTCCAACAGAGCTCGATCAAATATATCAAGAAAAAGCTACTGGAGAAACTTGTGTGACTAATCGCGATCCGGTTGCTGCCTTTCAAGAATTTAATACCGACCCAAAAACAAAACATTTGTGGGTTGGAGATCCAGAGGTTACTGCCCAAGGAAAAGCAGATGATCGAGCTCGTCAGTTTATCTATTGGGTGACGACTCATTCGGCTATCGACAATCATCCGGTTTTGACAAAAGTTTGGGGGACGGCCAGAAATTTAAGTTATTTTTTAGTGATCTTAACCGCGGCGCTTTTGGGCTTGGGAATAATTATTGGCCAACGGACTAATTTTAAGACCGGGATTGAGCTTTGGCCCGCAATTACCAAAATTTTAACCGCAATTCTATATATTGTTTTTTCAGCCACGATTATTATCACCGTGATTCAATTATCTGAAATTATGATGAAGTTTTTTATTGAAAATTTAGGAGGAAAGGATCTTTTTAATATTTATTTCTCAGGAATTAGTCAGGAAAAAAATTATGTTAATTTTGTCGGATGTCGAGACTTAAATATTCTTGTTCAAGAGGGGGTTAAAACAGAAATGATTATATTAAAATTGACAAACTTGAGTTATTATTTCATGGGAGGAATGCTACTGCTCAGAAAAGTAATTTTATGGTTTTTATTGTTTGTATCTCCATTTTTAGCAATTCTTTTATCATTTTCTTTTATAAAAAATGTTGGGATGATCTGGATCGGGGTATTTTTTCAATGGGTTTTTTATGGTCCGCTATTAGCTCTCTTTTTAGGAGGGATGGCATCGATATGGAGATATGGAATTCCTTTTGTTTTTGATTTTTCTAGAGTTAATACAGCTGCCGGTTATATTTATCCAACAGCGATAAATATATTGTATGGCGGACCGGCACAAAAGCTTTCGGTCACAAACAATGGAAACTATGTAGATACTTTTGCTGAATATATAATTACCTTAATAATGCTTTGGGCGGTGACGATCTTTCCTTGGTGGCTGCTGCGTATTTTTAGAGATTATTGCTGTGAAGGAATTAATGCGATGAAAAATATGATGTTATCCAATTTAAATCCTGGGTATCCTGGTGGGCCATCCCCTTCCCCAACTCCAATTCCGGCCAATATCAGTTCAAAGGTTGGGGTTGAGATGAAAATTCCGAACGAGACGAGCGCAACTGTTAGAACAAGAATAGAAACGATAGAAGAGATAAAAAAAGCAAAAACGGAAGACATCAGTAGATCCCTCAATATTAAAGCTTCCAATATTACCGATATCGCCCATTTTGAAACCAATAAAACCTTGAACGAGACCGCTAATAAAAATATTAATTATTTGAAAAATCCGATCCAGGCGTCAACTTCAGCGGAGAGACAAAAATATATGAATATTCGCAATGAACTTTCTACCCGGGCCGCTAAATCAGATATGGCGGCTCGCCAAGTCATCGGAGTCTTTACTGCTTCAAAAATGGAGCAGTCGCACATCCGACAAAATATTATCACTTCCCTGCCAAAGATGGTTCCGGTAACTCAGATAGTTTCCTATAAAGTTAAACTGTCTCAGGAAAAAGTCCAAGAAATATCATCGGCGATCACAAATACGGTCATTAATAATAAAACTATTATTGACACGATTTCCCAAAAATCAGGAGTTGGTCCGGAAAAAACGACTCAAGTATTAAATTCACTTCATCAAAATATCAATTCTCCGGCAACCCAAGTAGTTCAGAAAATTTCTGATGATACAAAAATAGAAAAAGAAAAGATCACCTCGGTCATTAAAGAATTTTCCGTTCAAATAAAATCTGATGCCAAGATCGGCGAGGCGGTGGCAAAAGAAAATAATCTTGATTCTGCTCAGGTTAAAAAGATAATTGAAGCCCAAGATAAGATAATCAGTGAACCGGAAAAAAACATCGAGCAAACTGTAATTATTCCACAGACAGTCTCAATTGATGAATACGAACAGGTAAAGAAAATGTGGATGCATCAATATGAAAATGGCGAAGTACCGGTGATGGAAAATATCAAAACCAGAAGCGCCTGGGTTGATCAAGACATTATTATTATTACTAATACTTTAAACAAACTTCTATCTTCTCAGGAAGAAATAAGACAGCAAGGTCTGGACGATGTTGGTTATATCCTCCCGATATTCCTAGTTAATAATCTAACCGGTGAACAGTTAGTTGCTTATCTTAAAGCAAAAGTTGAAGCGGCTAAGACGGTTAAAGATCTATTGGACCGAGAAAAAGAAGTGACGGAAAGATTAAAAACTAAGGCAGCTGAAGAAACAATTGACGTCTTTAAACCAAAAAAGAAAGAAGCAGAGAAGACGATGAGGATGCAAGAAGAACTTAGCGAAGTCAAAAGTTAAAAGTGCAAGTAAAAAGTCAAAAGTATTTAAAAAACTTTTTAATTTTGACTTTAATTTTTGACTTTTGAATTTTGCCTTTTGACTTAAATAGTCAACATCCGCTTGTCAAATTTTGTCAACACTTCTATATCTTTATTATTTTTAATCAAAACCGCGTCTTCTATCCTCATCCCCCATTTATCATTAAAATAGGCTCCGGGTTCGATTGTTACTACTTGATTAGCCAATAAAACATCGGTTGAAGTAAAAGAGATCTTTGGGTATTCGTGAATCTGTAAGCCAACACCATGGCCGGTGGAATGAGGATAGGTTGTAGTCAAAACATTTCGACAAAATTGGTCGACGGAAACAGGATTGTTATCAGTTCTCAATCGTTCGATGGTTTTTTCTTGAGCGTTTAAAAGAGTTCTGTACGTATCTATCATTTCATCTGTAGGTTTTCCAACAAAAACCATTCTTGTCATATCTGAATGGTATTCTTGAAATTTGGCGCCAAAGTCAATTAAAATAATTGAGTTTTTTTTGACTTTTTCATCACAGCCGTTTCTCGTATCATAATGTGGGATAGCTGAGTTTTTATCAACGGCCACAATTGGATAAAAAGATAGGTCATGATTTTTTTCTTTTAACCAAAACTCAATCTTAAAAGCAATCTCTTTTTCTGTTGTTCCAACTTTAATTGTTCTAATGATCTCTTCTAGACACTGATCAGCGATTTGACAAGCCATTTTTATTTTTTTTATTTCTTCTTCATCTTTAATTCCCCGGATTTTAATAATTAATTTTTCCAAAGAAACTAACTCAACATTTATTAATGGCTCTTTTAGTTTTTGCAGTTCATTAACTTTCAACTCATCGCCTTCAAACCCCAGACGTTGAATTTTTTCCTCCGTAACAATTTCTTGTAAATGTTTTATTAATCCTTTCTCCGGGGTTATTAATTTTAAATTTTGCTTGCCCTCCGAAGCCTTGGCGAAGGAGGGACTTTTAACATACCTCAAGTCCGTAAATAAGTAAACGTTTTTAACCGTTATCAGTCCCCATGCTTCCCTCTCATCGTCCGTCAACGTCTTAAATCCGGTCATATAAAGAATATTAAAAAAATTTGAAACCAAAAACCCGTCAAGATTTTTTTCCTGTAAAATTTTGCGTAATTTTGCCACCCGTTGTTGTAGCATAGTAAATCATTTTAACATATCGGTTGACTTTTGAATATTGGTGTTATAACATTGTTATAATAAAAATATGGTCGTTCAAAAAGTTATTAAGATAGGAAATTCATATGGTGTGATTATTTCCATTGATATTTTAAAGTCGGTTAATTTAAAAGTAGGAGATGAAGTGGAGATAGAAATAATCAAAGATACGAATATAATTGTGATATCACCTAAAAAAAACAATAATAAGATTATGAAAAAGATAGAGTTTTTTAATTGGCTAAATGAAAGTGCTAAAAAACATAAGAAACTAATAAAAGAGTTGGCTAAATATTGAATTTGTAAACTAGTTTGTCATTCCCGCGAAGGCGGGAATCCAAGCTAAATATACCCTTTTAAAATGTATTAATAGACTGGATCCCCTCCTACGAGGGGATGACACTGGAAGACAATCTCCCTCCGGCTCCAAAAGCACGCAAAAAGGATAAGGCACTAGGATATAATTGATAAAATGAATCTTTCCAACAAACAAAAAGGAATTTTTACTTTTTAGTTTATCATTTTATCGTCAAATTCCCTCTTTAAAAGAAATAATTAACGGAATATTAATTTTATTTAGCGTAATTCAGATGAATAAGTTAAAATGAAAATATGTTTAGAAAACTGGTTACATTCATGTTTATTTTGGTGATTGCGATTCCGCTATTTTTTTATTCCTTTCAATATTTTTCTCGGGCCGCCGCGATCAAAGCCAATATCGTTGTTGACGCAACAAAAACTTCCGGGCCTTTTCCCGACCGTTGGAAAGCTTTAGCTCAGGGAGGTGAAGAATCAGGAGCAAGAATGTTGGAAAACGTAATTTCTCAAGTATCAGGACTTTATCCGCGCTATATTCGACTCGATCATATCTATGATTTTTATGATATGGTTAGTCGCGACTCATCAGGCAATCTTTTTTTTAATTTTTCCAAACTTGATAAGACAGTTTGCGATATTTATAATACTGGCGCTAAGCCATTTTTTTCCTTAGGTTATATGCCCCCGACGATGTCCGATGATGGTTCTTTAATCGGTAAGCCAAAAAACTGGGATGAATGGATTTTTTTAGTTCAAAAAACCATTGAACATTATAGCAGCAAAGATACAGTTTTACCTTGCGGTGCTTTAGAGAATTTTTGGAAAACTGATATTTATTATGAAGTCTGGAACGAACCCGATTTAGAAACTTTTGGTAAATGGAGATATTCAGGTGAGAAAAGTTACAACGATTTGTATTTTTATTCAGTTAAAGGAGCTCAACAGGCGCAAAATGCTTTACCTTTTAAAATTGGCGGTCCGGTAACAACCGCTTTATATAAAAACTGGATTCAAAAATTTCTTGATTTTGTTAGCGCGAATAATTTAAGAATTGATTTTTTGAGCTGGCACCATTACTCGAAAAAAACCGATGATTTTACTGACGATATTATTAAACTGAATAAATGGCTAGGCGAGTCGCCGAAATATGACAAATATGAAAATCTGCCAAAAATAATTTCCGAGTGGGGTTATGACAGCGAGAAAAACCCGATTGCCGATACGGAAATGGGAGCAGCTCATACAGTTGCTTCTTTAAGAAATCTATTAAATGCCCGATTGGAATTAGCTTTTCTTTTTGAGATTAAAGACGGCCCAACTCTTTCTTGGGGAATTTTAAATTATGACGGAAGTCCAAAACCCCGTTATCAAGCCTTAAAGCTTTTAAATGCTTTAGAAGGAAGTCAGCTAATAGTTGACGGTGAAGGCAGTAATGTTAGCGCGATTGCCAGTGAAAACGAAGAAAAAATTGTATTAATTTTAACTAACTACGATCAATCAGGCCGGAATTATGAAGCGGTTCCGGTAGTTTTTAAAAATTTAGTGGGAACTATTTATAGCTTGACAAAAAAATATTTAGACGGAAGGTTGGAGACAATGTTAAATCTACAGACAATAAATAGAGAAATCAGACTTGAAGGAGAGAAATCTATTATCATGCAAGCCAATACAATTATAGGGCTGGAGTTGGTAAAAACGCAATAATTTACTTCTTCATGATAATCGTTGGCGATAGATTGCTTTTAGCAGCTTCTTTAATCTGCATAAATCCCTCAGAAATAATTTGATTGAGGTACATAATCTTTCGGTAAAGAAAAAACTCACCCAAAAACAACAACAAAAAACTGATCAAAATAACGATCATGATTGTCATCATGTGACCTTTGATGTAGCGGTTAATTTTATGTTCCATAAATACAGATTAACATAAAATTAGAAATCAAGGGGATTATTATTACTTTTATGACTTAAAATAAAGAGGGTGTTAGTTGAATAAAATCTGGTGGAGATGCCCGGAATTGAACCGGGGTCCGAGAAAACACTAATAAAAAAGTTTAGCTTAGAATAGATTATTTTTACTCTATCCCGACCGCTTGTATAATCAAAGCGCTTCGGGAAGCCAGTTATATTTGTCGGTTTGATAACCAACTAGAAATGTTATCTCACCCTATTCCGATTGGTTTATCCCTCATATAGATTGAACCGGACGAAATCTAAAGAGAGAGTTTTAGTTTACGTAATTTAAGGCCAGTGTTGGTCTTGCGTTAGCGTAAAGTAAAGCTTCTGACAATTCTGTATTATCAGTTAGTTTTTTCCATTTAACGCATAGGTGCGTCTAAGCCATTTTTAAAAGTGCAAATTTCCCGTCGATGCCTTGCATCCCCTTAAAAAATTTGTTAAGAGTCAATAAATTTTTTAAGGGGTAAACCTCGATTTAGTTTTTAGCTCTTTTCGTACTCCTTTACCTCTCTTTCTTCCTGAATCTCAATATCTCTTCCTTTCTCCAACTTTCTCTTTTCGATGTCTTTTCTTCCTTTGACTAAAGCGATTTCTAACTTAATCAAAGGCCCCTTATTATAGCAGGAAACCGGGGCCAAAGTCAACCCACCCGAAGCCATCTTTACTTTTAATTTCAAAAGTTCCCTTTTGTGTAAAAGTAATTTCCTGGTTCTCTTTGATTCATAAGTATCATTGCGGGCAAACTTATAGATAGGAATATCTGCGTTAATTAGATAGACTTCAGAGCCCATTATCCGGACAAAAGCACCATCTATTCGTAAACCGCCAGAACGGATTGATTTAACTTCAGCTCCGGTCAAAACAATTCCCGCCTCATATTTTTCAATCTCACGATAGTCACGATGAAATTTACGATTAATAATTTTCATAACCATATTATATATAAGATTATATGAAAATTACCTTATGCCGATAAAAACCAACGTTACTACTGGTATGATCGTCGGGTTTAATTGGACTGTATATTGGTTAAAAGTTTTCGGAATAAAAAAATCCCTTCTTTGATATAATCTTGGTAAAAATGCCCATTGAGATCTTTTTAAGAAAACCAGAATTACCTCGAATGACTAATGTTGCCTATGTATTTCCAGGTCAGGGATCACAGTTAGTTGGAATGACACGTGATCTGTATAAAGCGATTCCTGCATCGAAATCAGTTATCGATACGGCAGCAGAGATACTTGGTGGAGATCTTATTCAACTCATGTTTGACGGGCCAAAAGATAAGTTAGATCAGACAGAAAACACCCAACCCCTCATACTTACAGCAAGCGTAGCCTGTCTTGTTGGTTATTTATCGGAAAATCCACAACTTCGTAAACAACTACCAACTTTTTCTTTTGGTCATAGTGCTGGAGAACTTACAGCGTTGGTTGCTTCTGGAGTTTTGACATTTGAAGAGGCGATACAAACTGCTAGAACTCGTGGGAAGCTCATGGCAGAGGCCCCTCCAGGTAAAATGACTGTTGTTAAAAACATCTCTCAAGAAGAGCTTACCTATATACTGAAAATATTCCAAGTTGACATTGGAGTTATAAATAGTGCTGAACAAATAGTATTAAGTGGTGAAGCGAAGGCAATAGATGCTGCTTATGCTTATATGAAATCAAAAGGAATTAAGACGACTGTTCTTCCAATTTCTATAGCTTCTCACTCTCGCGTAATGGAGCCTGTACGAAAACAATTTGCTTCTGCCCTTAATGAATTTTTATTTCGTAATCCTCGGGTTCCTATAATATCCGTATATGGAGCACAACTGTTAGAGGATGGATCTAAGATACGCGAGGCGTTTGTAAATCAAATGACCAAGACATTAAATTTTCCGCAGATGATCTCTGCTGCTCAACTGTTTGGGATAAATACATTTGTCGAATTTGGTCCAAAAGGTCAAAGTACAGATGGGATTATCACAGGCAACATTCGAGCACTCAATCCTTCTTTTACCACTTTCAACGTTCGTGACCTAGCCACGGTAAAGAGCAATGTTCTATTAATTTAATAAGCCACGCCTTTGAAGTTGGGGCAGTTTTCTT
>CAYWJV010000027.1:0-11318 GCA_964458735.1 uncultured Gammaproteobacteria bacterium
TAGTTTAAAAAACAAAATTTATCGTTTCTAGACACACGTATTGACACTTAAACTACACTTGTATTTGTAGTTGATATTTGCTAAACTAAAACTGGAGGGATTTTTCTAATATGCGCGAAACAACATCTGACGAACTGGCTGCCTTTTTTGGCGTCGGCGAAACAGATGTCACAAAACCAGAACAGATTTTAGCCGATGTCTCGGAAGCAAAAATAGATGAATTTACTAGAAGAGCGTTAGTAAATAAAGCTGTTGCCGATGCTGAAAACCCAACGACAAAGCAAGGCCGAGAGCTTGGTGGAGTACTTGTTAAAGGTTCGACCGGTGAAGTTGAACTTGCTCGGGTAAATCTGACGTTGGGAGAAGCAATGGCCAAAAGTCTCCAAGCCGCAGAAGCAGTAGACGTGGACGCGGTAATTAAAGTTTTAGACGGTGAATTGAGGGGGTTAGACGGCGGGCCGCGAGATATATTCAAGAATCTGCCTGATGAAGAAGTTACAGCCGCAATAGGTGTACAGCGCAGAGCCGACCAACAACGAGTTGTCACTCTAAAATCAACTCTTTTGGGTATATCAGAAGCCTCATTTAGAGACGGAGACTTCGAACACGGATTGACGGCCTTGCAGGCAGCCAGAGTCGATATGATTTCGGCCGAACCTGCATGGATAGTCCAAACAATGGCAGAGGCGGTAGCGAAAGCTGACCTGGAGAAACCGGAAGTGAGAACAGCACTTGTCAAAATTCTTGACAGTCACGTGCTTGGAACCACCTTGGATATGGAGGCGAAGGTATCCGGGAAACCCACCGAAGAACTCAGTGGGCAGGAAGTTGTCCTGAAGAAAGGATTAGAAGCGCGGACGATCAACCAAAGAATAGAAGCTGCAGAACGTGAGGCCAAACTCCAAGCCGAATATGAAAAACGGATGGAAACCGCCTGGGATAGAAAGATGAGTCAAGCTATTAGTGATGGCAAAAGTTCATTCAGGGAGCATTTCAAGGGCGGAAACAATTATGCGGCTCGATTTAGAGACCGCGGTGAGGGCTCATCCCATTTAGCCGATTTGACTAAGGACTGGAAATTTTCAGCGGAAGTAACCGGAGATCACCGACTCAGTGGAGTGACTGGCTACTTACAAGTCTTGGAAAATATTATGGAAACACCCGGCTACTTAGACAAAGTTGTGACTCACGGTGCGGAACAATTTTCCTCAGATCTCGGCGGCAAAAGTAAAACGGAATACAAACACGCAGACAAAATGACAGAATGGAGTGAGCATATAAGACGACAAGTTTTGTCAGAAATTCATGGCAACGCTCTGGGTATTTTGCAGGGCGCGATTGAATACGATGGTTCCGGCATGAATGATCGATTGCGCGCCCAGATTTTAAGAAAGTCACTGGAAGTTCTTGGACACGGCCATGCATTTGAAGGACTCATTGCCGGTAAGGGAGAGCTTACTCCAGAGCAGGCACTTGTTAGAAAGGCCTTACTTGAATACACCAGAAACCCAATGGCTGGACAGGAAAAATTGGCAGAACAAGACCCAGGACTTGCCGATCGGCGACTTGCCCGGCTCAGACGCCTGAGGGATGTTGCATCCCAAGCTGATATCTCAGTTATCCAGCGGCAAGAGGAAGCAAAGAAAACGGTTCGGCTTAAATTAGAAGGGGAAGAGAGACGTCGTAGTGAGCTGAAAGGTAAAGTGAGTCAATCACAGGAGCACTTACGGGTCATCAACGACGCAAAAGAAAAGATACTCAATACGACACTCAATATTCGCGCAAGAGGTGCCCGGATAGAACAGCTAAAAAACACGGTAAATTTAGAGGGGTATCTCAAAATTGGTCGAAAAGACAAAGATAATCCACCCAGAGTTGACATATCCGTAGATGAGGTTAAGGCGAAACAAGCGACTCAACAAATTGGAGAATTAAAAGAAGCACTTGAAAAAAATCCGCAAAGTCGAGAGTTACTAGATAAACTTGCGGCTCTTGAAGTTGACGTCAGATTTTTTGCTGAACTTCGCGACTGGGCCACTCGTGTCAACGAGCCGCAATATAATCGGACGCTTAAAGAGTCGGGACTGTTCAAAAAACCAAAAGGCTCCATTTTGGTGACTGCATTTGATGCTCTTCCTGATCCTGAACCGAATATAATCTGGGATGAATATAATATGAATGTCAATGAGGCAATCAAGCGGGTAGAAAAAGCAAACACCCAACATCACAAGAAAAGTTTACAAGCATTACGTGAGGAATTGGCTACTCAAATTAATGCGAAGAATATGCTGGAAATAGCCGCTCAAGTTGACCAAACGGAACAGGAGTTGAGTGATCGGCAAGTTGAAGCAAAACGAGCTGCAGATACTTTAACCCAATGGGCAGAAAAAGCAATTGTTGGTTTAGCTAAGGATTTTGTTAAGAACAGACTTAAAACTCAATTGAGATCAGAAAGGCGACTTTCCTATAGTTAGTGTCCTATTTAACAGTAGGTCAAGTTATCCAAAGGTAAATTCTTTTTAAGTTTATGGTAACTCAATCTATCAACGGTTTTGTCGATGAACAAATATTTTTCTTCAATTGATGAATCCTCCAAAGAAAGGTTAAACCGCTTTGAACCTTTCAAAAATTCCCTCAGTTGTGTAACATTGTTGATAAGCGAATCGTTCATATTAATTTGCATAAGAACTATTATTATGACAGTTCGCTTGACTTACTTTGGTATCATTTTGTATTAGGTGAGACAAGACTCTGACTTGACATTAACTTTAACCTATGTTAAAGTTAAGATGAACATGCAAATCCAACCAATATCAGTCAAATATTTGAGGGAAAACTTCTCTTTTGTTAGAGAAAGGTTAAAAAATGGCTTATCATTCCTTCTTATCTATCGTTCTGAGCCTATTGCTAGGATAGAACCGGTAAAGGAAGAAGGAACAGGAAATAAGATTTTGCAGACATTACTTAATCCTCCCAAAAACCTTCAGTTTAAAACTGACAATTCCGCTGTCGTTTTAGTTCGCCAAGAAAGAGAATAAATGAAAACAATTATTTTAGATTCCTCAATCTATATTTCCAGCTTAAATTCAACTGATGTTTTGAATAAAAAGACCAAAGAATTTCTTTCTTCTTTGGAAAAAGAATCAAATATAAAGATAGTTGTTCCTGTTATAATAATCTTGGAAGTAGCTAATATTTTGCAGAAGTCACCGCAAGAAATATCGGCTATTTTCATAGGAGGAGACGTAGTTGAACTTAATTTTGATATAGTTAAAAAGCTTATTCCTATATTTAGGCTAATTAAATTAAAAACATCTGATGCGGTGATCATAGGTTGTGCGAAAATATTTCAAGCTGAGCTTATCAGTTGGGATAAAAAACTGGTTAAGGAAGCAAAAAAATTAGTTAAAGCCTATACCCCGTAATAAACTACCCCGCAGCAGAGCTGTGAGATACGTCATTCGGGGTATGACATTTTCATTTGGTTTGACACATATTGGTGTAATAAAGAATTAACACTTCTTGAAATCATAATGTCTTTGTGTTATATTATAGGGTGTTATGGAAAATATACTACTTCCCTCTTTGGTTGGTAGATTTATCAAACATCTAGAATCGCAGGGAAAATCGTCTTTTACGGTTGTGGCCTATAAAAAAGACCTTGAGCAGTTTATTGGCTTTTTAACCACTCAAGAAATTGCTGATATCCGTGAAGTAAAAAAAGATCATATTAATGGTTTTATTAACAAATTGATTAGTGAAAACTACACAAAAAAATCAGCCTCAAGAAAACTTAATTCGATTAGAACGTTTTTTCGCTATCTAAAAAATGACGGCATGATTGAACAAAATCCTTCCCTTGACGTTTCTCATCCAAAATATGTTCAGTCGGCTCCAAGAATATTTTCGAAGTTGGAGTATCGGGCCTTAAGAGATTTTGCCAAGGAAGAAACACGTACTTATGCTTTAGTCGAAATTCTTCTTCAAACCGGTATGAAAATCGGTGAATTAGCCGGATTGAAAGTCGGAGATATCAAAGACTCAATCATTCATATTTGTCAATATGGAAAAACGCCGGATAGAGATATTCCTTTAAACAAAGCGGTAAAAAAATCAATCGACGAATATCTTAAAGACCGTCCTGACGAGGAAAAAAGCGACCATCTTTTTATTACCCGCACAGGCCAGCCTTTATTAATTAGAAACATCCGCCAGATTATTTCCCGCTGTTTTAGAGAAGTGGGGATTGAAAAAGCCACTGTTAATGATCTTCGGAACACTTTTATTGCTCATCAGTTAAAAAATGGCGCTTCTGTCGAATATATAGCTAAGTTGGTTGGCCACCGCCGCCTCTCTTCAACCGAACGCTTCCTAAACATTGTTAAGGAAGAGATTCAGAAAAAGGAAGGACTGGGAGAACTATAATCGCTTCGCTTAATGACAAAATAAGCAAATACTACAAATAAACAAATAAATAATCGAATGTATAAATGATTTAATTATTACTTTATTTCTTTATTTTTACATTTATTTGATTATTAGATTATTTGGTTATTTATTTATTAAAAATTCCTCTTGACAACTCCTGTGGACTTGTTTATTATTTGTGGATAAGTTATCCACATTGTTAAAATATGTCCCTAATATCCTCTTACTGGAATAGTTTTTTGGAAAAGTTAAGTAAAAATAAAGAAGATAAGTCAATTATGCCCTCCCTGCTCAAACAGGCAAAAATAGTCAAATTGACTGATGACAAAATAACTCTTGCCGTAAATAGTCCCGGGGGTTATGATTTTTTGGAAAAAAGATCAGGTGAAATTGAACATTTGTTTTTTGATCATTCTCAAAAAAAAATTAACATTGAGTTTGTTATTCGACCCCCCTCTAAAAAAAAAGTTGACTCACCCCTTCTCTCTTTTGAACCTTCCATTGAAGATATTTTTACCAAATCCGGACTAAATAATAAATATAATTTTGACAACTTTGCCGTTTCCTCAACCAATCAGGTTGCCTACGCCGCCTCTCAAGCTGTTGTTAAAAACCCCGGCAGTGCCTATAATCCTTTGTTTTTATACGGGGGGGTGGGCGTCGGAAAAACCCACCTAGCCCAATCAGTCGCTAAAAAAATTTTAGAGGCAGATAAAAACAAAAAAATTTATTTCTGTCCGGGAGACAACTTTACTAATGAGCTAATTGAGTCAATTAGAGAAAAATCTACTCCCCGTTTTCGGAGAAAATATCGCTATTTAAGTCTCCTTATCGTTGATGATATTCAGTTTATTGCTGGTAAAAACGCTGTTCAAGAAGAGTTCTTTCACACCTTTAACTCAATCGCGTCAGCTGGTGGACAGATTATCCTAACGTCAGACAGACCCCCAGCAGCTATTAAAAATTTAGAAGATCGGCTTCTCTCTAGGTTTTCAGGTGGTTTAACCGTTGATATTCAAGTCCCCGATTTTGAATTAAGATCGGCCATTTTATTGATCAAAGCTAAAGAAAAAGGTATTGATATTGATATTGAGGCGGCTAAGATTATTGCTGAAAGAGTGGTTGACTGCCGAGGGCTTGAAGGAGCCCTCCTTTCTATTTATGCTAAGGTTTTGGGAACTAAGGATAGGGTTGATTTGGAGGCGGTTGAGATGTTTTTTTCTCAAGACAATAAAGAAAAGAAAAAAAGGGTCAACCCCTCTGAAGTTGTTAGGACGGTTTGCTCATTCTATAATATTAAACAGTCCCACCTTAAAAGTCCCTCTAGGGCGGCCTCAATTGCCTTTTACCGGCAGATAGCCATGTATCTTCTTGAGAAAGAATTGGGGTTGACGCTAAGCGAAGTGGCGGAAACCTTAAATAGAAAAGATCATACGACCGCCCTCCACGCCAAACAAAAAATCAGCAACCTTATCCTGCGGGACCCAAATTTAAAAAAAGAGATTGACATAATAACCCAATCGCTCTTTCATCCAACATAGTCTCCACCACCTGTCCACTGACTTTTTTATCAATTCTTTTTGTCTTGAAAATCTATTCTAATTTTTATACACTTATACACACACTCTATTACTACTATAAATAGAATAAAAACAATTAAATGAAAATTCTTTTACAAAAAAATGAATTTCTAGAAAAACTCGAACTATCTTCCCGCTTTACCTCTTCTCGACTATCTTCATCTACCTCTCTTCAGGGAGTCTGTCTTAAGGGGGAAGACAGCGCTATTCATTTTTACTCAACCGATCTAAACTATTATTACCATTCTGTTTTAAAAATTGAAAATAACAATAAATTTAAAATAATTATTGAACCAAAAAAAATTATTGAGTTCCTATCCCTTCTTCCGGAAATAAAAGTAGAGATGGAGATAAAGGAAAAAGCCATTGTCATTAGTCAGGGAAAAATAAAAGGTCAATTTCCTCTTTTTTCCGATCGGGAATTTCCTTTTCCTCCAGAAAAAACCGGAGAAAAGCAGAAAATAAAAACATCATTTTTTCGGGATAGTCTCCCCTTCCTTCTTTTCGCCGCCTCAACCGATGAAACCAGGCCGGTTTTAACCGGAATAAATTTTGTTACCAACGATGACGAGCTTCAACTGGTAACTACCGATGGTTTTAGACTATCCCTTTTAACCTTGAAAAAAGACCTCCCTTTTTCCTCGATGATTATTCCGGCTGGTTTTTTAGCGAACACGCAGAGATTTATTAATAAAGAGACAGAAATAGAGTTTAGCTACTTAAACAGTGAAAAACTTTTGGCTTTTTTTATTGGCGATAACGATGTCTATGTCCGGATGATTGAGGGTGAGTATCCACCTTTTGAAAAAGTCATTCCCGTCGAGAAAAAAACCACCGTAATAATAGACTCCGACGAATTCTTAAGAAGCGTAAAGTTGGTCTCTGTTTTTACGAAAGAGTTTTCCAACATTATTATTATGGAGGTGGAAAAAGATTCAGTAAAATTTATTCCTAAAGTCGGGCGCGAGGAAGAGGACGTTGTTTATCAAGAAGCAAAAATTGAAGGAGAAACTCAAAAAATCGCCTTTAATTACAAATATTTAATTGATTTTTTAAACTGCGCTTCTAAGAAAAAAATTATTATTGAGCTATTAAGGTCAGACGCGCCGGTAGTTTTTAAGATAGAAGGAGTTAGTAATTTTTTTCACATTGTCATGCCGGTCAGAATACAGGAATAATATGGAAAACTTTATTCTCGATACAAATTTATTTTTTAACATTGGCGCCGGTTTGGAAATGGGGAAAAACACGGAAGCAATAGTTGTAAAACTAACAGAAACAATAAAAAAACTTAAGAAAAACTCAAAAGCAAGTTTTTACATGCCCCCCAGGATTGTTGAAGAATTTTTGAGCTTTTTTGAAGATAAGAATCAAGAATTTATTAAGGATTTTTTATCAGCTATAGTTATTAAATCACCCAATCAATCTGGGTCGGATTTTTCTAGTAAGATTTTTTATCAACTAATAGAAGATATTCGCGCGCGTAGTTATCGAGGCCTAAACATCGCTGAAGAAGAAATTGTTAAAGCGGGAGAAATGACAATGGGCAAAAAATATGAGTCAAAAAAAGATTTCCAAATAGCAATTGGAAAATTTGTGAAAAACTTTCGAGATCGTTATCGTAACGCAACTAGAACTGGGTTTTTAGATAGTGTGGCCGATTTAGACTTAATTGTTCTGTCTAAAGAAATTGATGGTTTTTTAGTAACCAGCGATGAGGGTGTTTTATCTTGGGGGAGAATTTTTGGGATTAGAGAGATGCCCTCTTCAGTCTTTCAGAAACGGCTCGAAGACCTTCTTCTTTAGTGGCTTCTTCTTCATCCGGAACAAGAACAGAAACCCAATCCAACATCTTATCCGTAATCGTTTTTTGAGGGGTTTCTTGATAAAGAAGATGGGTAGATAATATGGTAATTAATTTTTTTTTCATTTCTTCAGTTGGGACAACTAAATAAAGGTGATAAAAATAGGGCGACTGGGAAACAACCGTCAAGGTATAAAAACCAAATCTTTTTCCAAAATAAAAATGGGAAAGAACTTCCCAACGTAAGGTAACACCGGCCGCATCAATTCCAAAAGTGGTAATTTTATTTTCTACGTCAGGCGGTGAGGTGATGGTTAAAACATAAAAAATAAAAACTAAAGCCCAGATGGGAATTAAAAGGATTTTATCACCAAAAAAAAACATAATTAAAGATAAAAGTAAGGCAACGGCCAAATAAAACCTAAGGATTAAAGCCGAGCGTTTTTTATATGGCCTTAAAGGCGCTTTCCAAGAAAACATTACCTGGGGATTTTCATTCATATTAATTTAAGACTATCAATAAAATTGAACTCTGTCAATTATATGTTATAATAAATACTATATGGATAGTTTTAACAAGGTAATTTCCTTTGTTTTGGGTTTGGTGGTTGTTTTGGTTTTTTTGGCCGTGATTACCGGCAAGATTAATTTAAAAAGCAAAACAGGCTCAGCCTCAAACCCAACCTTAACTCCAACCCCAATTCAAAAAAACAATGGAGGATTTTTTGGTTTTTTTAAATCCGCCACCAGTCCAACTCCAACTTCGACTCCAGCTCCGACTCAAAAACCTTCTTCAATCACAGTAAACACGAATAAAAACAATGTTTATAAACAAAACAAGCAAGCTATTCAATATTCAAACGCAAAATCAATTCCGGCCACCGGTTTACCCACCCTACTCATCCCCATTCTAGTATCAGGGTTAATAGGGGGAAATTTTTTAAGAAAAGCAGGCAAGAAATAATAATAGATTATAGATGTTAAATATTAGATATTAAATTTCTATTCTCATAGTCTACGATCTACGATTGAGGAGGTTTTAGTTTTTTAAGTGATGCAATTCTTTTACCCACAGCATCTATTTGAGCGTCATCAACAGGACCAATTTGAGTAATTTGTTTTTCTACTGCTTGTGACTCTTGACCAGCAGTTGCAATTTGAACCGCTAAACTGGCTAATTGAGTGGCTTTTTCAGCTTCTGTCAAAGCCCCTTTCTTTAGTAATTTTTGAGCCGGGAAACGCACTGTTTCAGCAGCTTCAACACGACGCTGTTCTGCTCCTAAACTTGTTACCCGTGCTTTAATCTCAGACTGTTGAGTGAGCGGATCCGTTAACCTTTCTTTTCTCACTTGTAAAGCTCTCTGTTGTTCTCCTGCCTCTGCTGTCATTTCTTCAACAATTTCTCCTGTTGCCCCTTTTTTTACATCAACAATTTTTTTGACATCTTTTGGTCTTGTTGCGACGATTTGCCGAGCTACTCTAGTATCTTCATCCAGCTGTCCTTCCTGCAGCATTGATTCATAAAGCGTTAATTTTGATTCTTGATCAACAACCTCTCCAAACATTTTTTGTAATTGTTCAGCAGCGACCTCAAGATTGTCTGGATTAACAAGATCACCAAATCCAAATTCCTGTTGAAGAATTTGTCTCGTTTCTGGTATCTCAGCAAGAGCCTGTAAATAACTTACTCCACCAACAAGTTTTCTAGCCAGCATTGTTCGACCCTCAGCAAGTCGTCCTTGATCTCTCCAGTGATTTTCACCTGTATAACTTTGAGTTTCTCTTTCCCAATTTTTAATTGCTGTTTGAACTGAATGAGCATATGTTGTTGGATTTCTTAGTAGCGCAACCAACGCTTTGACACCAATACGATTGGGATTAAAGAGTTCTTTCTGCAGATCTCTATCGCCTTGATAATAGATACTATTTATTTTTCCCTCTTTCTCAGGAGCGGAAGCATCTTTTTTTACGAGGTCATGTCCGTAAAGATCATATTCATAATCATTTCTTTCACCGTAACCAATTTTATTTCCAGGTCGCCTTGTTGCTTGCGCCTTGTGAGCTTCGGTTTGGGCATCAAGGGCTAATTCTGGATGAATTCTTCTTTGCAGTTCTGCAGCTACTGAATTTGCAGCTTGTCCATTAACAACTTGTGCGGCTTTTTCTTCAATGATTTTTTCTATAGCAGCCCACCCTTTATCACCTTTTATAGTTTGTTCAACAGCATCGGTCAAATGTTCCCCATCAAGCTGTTGTTCTCGTAGATCAGTGCGAGTAACTTGTTGAGAGGCATACCATCGATCTCTAGACTCCTTTAATCTATCTCTTAATCTTTTTTCAGCTTTTTGTTTTAACTCCTGAGCTTGTGATACCTCTGCCAAATTGGCAAATTGACCTTCACCAAGTGAAGCTAAAACACCATCAAGCCTATCTTTTACCGAAACAGGATACAACTCGTAAGCTTTTTCAAAGCTACTTTTACCATATGAACCAGCTAAACGCAACAAAGCACTCGCACGTGCGGATTCTCCTTGCTTTGGAAGAAATTGATCGGCTATTTGTATTAATCTAACGGCGGTAAACGGATCGCCACATGATAATGCAGCCATAACGCAAACATCCAAATCAGATAGATATATTTCTTTAACCTGTGTTGTTAACCTTTTCAGTATTTCAGTTGCCGCGTCATCATATCTTTCGTTTCTTTCAATACCGCCCCACGAAGCTCTTGTATCAGAATATCCTCCACCTTCAATATCGGCGCATAATACTTGAAAGGCAGTCCCAATAGTTGATGATACGTTTTGTTTTTCACCAGAAAACGAATCTCTACCAATACCGTAATTATGTAATTCAATAATCATTACACTTAGTTCTTCTGGCCTTTTTGTCCAATCGCGAACTCCTAAAGAACCGCTATTAAATCGTCGTACGCTATTAATCATCGATCTAAGATATGGTTTTTGAAGATCTGCAATACACTCATCAGCTTCTTTTTGTAAACTTTTTCTTCTTGCTTCTCGAACTTCTTGTTGTCTAACATATTTTGTTTCTTGTTGGCTAATTATATGGGGTGAAAGGGGGGCGTCAGCAGGGTTTTCATCTACCATATGCCATTGAATCGAATCTAAAGAGTTAGGCATAGGCTCTTGTTCTTCATGAGCTGAGTCTGGTTTAATATGCTTCATTAGTCTGTCTTGGAGAAAAGAAGTATTACTTTCAACCTTCGGGCCATTAGCAAGACGTTGTTGCGCAGCTTTTGCATCTGCTATAAGTTCTTGAATAGGGAACGATTCTTCTGCCATAAGGTTATTAATAAAATCTAACTACAAAAATACAACAAATAATAGTAATAGTCAAGCTCAATATGGATAGTATAATATGAAAACGATACTTTTTAATTAATTCTCTCAATAATGACTCACAACTTATGAAGACGAACTTTTAGTTACGCATTCGCTCATGTAATAATGTTACCAAACGAGGGTATCGTTAGCTCAGGAAAA
>CAYWJV010000028.1:0-1512 GCA_964458735.1 uncultured Gammaproteobacteria bacterium
TTAAAATTCATTTTTAATTTTTCAGAAATTTCTTTGATTTTTATTCCTTCTATGTACTTTAGTCGTAGAACCAGTTGATAATCATTCGGAAGTGAATTGATTATTTTAGCTATTTTTTCCTGTAATTCCTTTTTATCAATCTCCTCATCAATAAAAACTACTTTTAAACTCTCAATTATATATGAAGGAAGTCTGGAAAAAAGAATGTTTTTAATCTTTCTTTTTCTTATTTGATCAACTACCTTATGTCTGGCAATTGAAAATAAAAAAGTTTTTAGGGAAGATTGAAATCGAAAGTCGCGAAGCGCTTCAATAAAATCTATAAAAATATCTTGAGTCAATTCTTCCGCTAACTGATAGTTGTTAATCTGTGATTTAACAAAGTTAAAGATTGAAGGTTGATATTTTTTATAAACATGAATAAGCGCTTTCTCATCTTTTTTGATTATTTTTTCCAGTAATTCTTTTTCTTCCTGATTAATATCCATGGCTAGCATTTTATTACTTTTTCATATCCACCGCAACCGTGAAATAGCCAATGAGCGGTGCGGGTGACTGTAGTTGTTGAGACTTTGAGTTTTTTAGCTATGGTCTTATAAGACATTCCTTGCTTTAATAATCTCGCCATTTCGAGACGATTGGCAAATTCTTCAAGCTCTTTAATTGTTAATAAGTCCCTTAAAAAATTGGCCACATCCTGTTCTGTTTTTAATTTCAAAAATACCCTTGCCAAAAACTTTTCCCTTTCGTTTTTTGGTTTATAATTTTGATATGTGGACATAATTATTAATGAGATTTTAACTCAATATCTTTACCTTTATAATCCATTTCTATTCTAAAATGATTAAAAAAACCTTGTTGACCTAATATTCCATAGCCATTATCAGAAATATCGTTAGAAAAAATTACCACTGTATCAAAAAAAGTATTATCAATACCAATCTCAACAACGCTTAAATATCCTAAAGCTGAAGCTTCCTTTTTTATACCTTCAAAAGAATGAACTTTTAATTTATTAATATCTATGCCTAAAATTGAAGCAAAATTCGCATGAAAAATATTAAGATCAGCGCCAGAATCAATAAGGGCTAAATATTTAAATTCTTTGCCGTTATATCTTAAGGTAATTTGGATTACCGGTCTATAATATGAACCAAATTTAGCATACTTAAATCGATGCTTCATATAAAAGAAGTTCCAAAATAAGGGGCTATCTCTTTAGGAACTTTGAATAAAGTTGGAGATTTAAATCCTTTTTTGGTAGCTTTTTTATAAACTGAATTAGCATCACGTCCATAAGAAATAACATTATCTAATGTATCATTTAAAGCAATCCAAGAGCCTTTGTATTTTTTTTGGATTTTTGTAAAATCTATGTAGTTTTTCATACATCAATTATATCATAAAAATTATGTAACAGAAAAGTCAAGAATAAAATACAGTTGACTTTTTAAATATTGTATATTATCATATTAACATGTTAATATATTTGTTTTGATAACTTTATGAACT
>CAYWJV010000028.1:1612-11040 GCA_964458735.1 uncultured Gammaproteobacteria bacterium
AACTTTATGAACTCTTTAGTTCATCACCCCCTGCCTCAGGCGGGGTCGCCTTTTATGTAATTAATTATTAGTAAATTAATTCTCTACCCCGCCAATAGGCGGGGATTTTTTATGGTTAAAAGTTATTTTAAAAATATGAAAAATGGCAATCTAAAATTAGCGATTCAAAAAGACGGGCGTCTTACCGAAGACGCTGTTAGTTTTTTGCGTTCAGCCGGACTACAGTTTGAAAACTATAAGCAAAAACTTTTTTCTAGCTGCAGAAATTTTCCGTTGGAAATTGTTTATGTTCGCGATGATGATATTCCTGATTATGTCGGATCCGGAGCCGTTGATCTGGGAGTCGTCGGTCAAAATATTATTTATGAATCAAATAATTGTGTAACAAATATTATTGAACTGAATTTTGGCTTTTGTTCCTTATCGATAGCAGTTCCTGAGGAATCAAATATAAAAAAAATAGAACAACTTAAAAATGCCAAAATCGTCACCTCTTATCCTAATTCAACCAAAGAATATTTTAAGAAAAAAAACATTTCGGCAAATATTATATCCGTCTCCGGATCAGTTGAGATTACTCCTGCCTTGGGTATGGCTGATGCCATCGTTGACTTGGTTGCAACAGGACGAACTTTGGCATTAAATAACTTACGAGTAATTGAAAAAATATATGACTCTCAAGCCATACTTATAGCCGGAAACAAAACCAATTTATCAGATAAAAAACAAATATTGATGCAAAAACTGATCAAACGGTTTAAAAAAGTCTTATCAGGAAATTCCTTATTGTCAGTTGAAAAATTAATTTTATGAAAGTAATAAAACTTAAAGATTTATCAAAGAAAGATTATCAAAGAATCGTTAATCGCTCGGCTGGGACGAATCAGTCTATTATGCCGGCTGTTAAAAAAATAATGGAAAAAGTTAGAAAACAAGGCGATCAGGTAATTTTAAAAAAATATCAGCAAAGATATGGAAAAGAAAACTATCAATCTATTCAAGTGGCTCAAGAAGAGATAAGAAATGCCTACCAAGAAGTTGATAAACCAACTATCAAGGCATTAAAACAAATGATAAAAAATATTACTCTTGTCCAAAAAGCCCAGTTAATAAAAAAGAAAGATGCCGTTGTTTCATCGGAAAAAGGAATTAAAGTCTGGAGAGAGTGGCGACCGATCGAAAAAATTGGTCTCTATATTCCCGGAGGAAAAGCTATCTATCCATCATCTGTTTTAATGACGGCCATCCCCGCCCAAATAGCTGGATGCAAAGAAATTATTATGTGTTCTCCACCACGAAATAACGGTCAAATACCATCAGCCACTTTAGTTGCAGCGGACATGATTGGTCTTAAAAAAATTTTTAAAGTCGGAGGAGCCGAAGCCATTGCCTCAATGACTTACGGCACTGAAATAATTCCTAGTGTATATAAAATTTTTGGGGCCGGTAATTCCTATGTCACGGCCGCTAAAATGATCTCCAGAGATACGATTAGTATTGATATGCCGGCCGGACCATCTGAAGTTTTTATTATTGCTGATGAAACTGCCAATCCAAAATATATTGCCGCTGACTTATTGGCCGACGCTGAACACGGTGAAGATTCGGCCTGTGTTTTGTTAACCACTTCAGAAAAGGTGGCACAGGAAACGAAAAAAGAATTAGAAAAACAGCTTATTTCTTTACCTACAAGAAAATACGCCGAAGAATCTTTAAAAAGATATGGACTTTTAGCTGTTGTTCAAACGATACAGGAAGCAATTGATTTCACAAACGAATATGCGCCGGAGCACTTGGAAATTATGACAAAAAATAGCGAATTGATTACAAAACAAATAAATAATGCCGGATCTATTTTCTTAGGAAATTGGACGTCTAAATCAAGCGGCGATTATGCGACCGGCGCCAATCACGTTCTTCCAACCGGGGGCATGGCCAAGATGTATCTCCCACTTGGCGTTGACGCTTACGGCAAATGGATGCAAGTACAGGAATGCACTAAAGAAGGTTTACAAAAAATTAAAAAAACAATTGAAGTGATCGCCGATGTTGAACAGTTGCCGGCCCACAAATTATCAGTTTCTATACGATTTTCAAAACCATGAATATTCAACCTAATAAAAATATTCAAATATTAAAACCATATACCTGTGCTCGTGATTTATATAAAACAGGAGTCTTCCTTGATGCCAATGAAAACTACGATCAATGGATAAAAATCGACTGGTCAAAAATAACAAATCTTAATCGTTATCCCGACTCAAGCTGTGATGATTTAAGACAAAAACTGGTCGAAAAATATATTAAAGGTTCTAAAAAGGAAAATATTTTTGTTGCCTCAGGAAGCGATGAAATTATTGATTTATTAATTCGCGGCTTTGTTGATAAACAATATATCATGGCAATGAATCCTTCATACGGTATCTATGAGACACAAATAAATATTAATAACAAAAAAATAAAAAGTATTTTATTAAAAAAAGATTTTGGCTTAAATATTAAAATAATTAAAAACAATATAAAAAACGTTAAGTTAATATTCTTATGTTCTCCAAATAATCCTACTGGAAATTTAATTACAGAAAGTGAAATCAAAACAATATTGAGTTTTTATAAAGGTTTATTAGTGATTGATGAAGCATACGTTGAGTTTGCCGGATTAAAAAACAGTTTGCTTAGATTATTAAAAACGAATAATAACATTGTTATTCTTCGTACTTTTTCCAAAGCTTGGGGATTGGCTGGTATAAGAGTTGGTTATGCAGTTGCCGACGAAAAAATTATCTCAATATTGTTAAAAATTAAAGAGTCATATAATGTTTCAAAAGTTTCTCAATTAATAATCCTACAAGCACTTGACCAAGTAGACAGATTAAAAACTAAAGTTAGTAAAACTATGGTTTTAAAAGCTAATTTAGAAAAAAAATTAAAAAATCTTAAGTTTGAAATTATTCCTACGAATACAAACTTTATTCTTATCCGACTTAATAATGCTACTAAAATTTATAAAAAATTAGCAAAAGAAGGTGTCATTGTCCGTGATCGAAGCAATCTTCCTTACTTAAATAATGTTTTAAGGATAACAATAGGTTCAAAAGAGGAAAATAATCTATTAATTAAAAAATTATTATTGGCTTCAATCGACGGTATTATTTTTGACATGGACGGCGTCTTGGTTGATGTCTCTCAATCATACCGTGAAGCAATAAGACGAACGGCTGGTTATTTTTTGAAAAGAAACGTTTTAATATCCGAAGTTAATGAGATAAAAAACAAAATAGGAATGAATAACGATTGGGATGCAACATATGCGTTAATCAATAAATCAACTGTTGCTTACGAATCGGTTAAGGCTTATTTTCAAAAAATATATTTAGGCGGTCTAATCAATAACGAAAAATTGTTGATCCCGAAACAAAAATTAAAACTGTTAAAAAACAAGTATAAAAAATTAGGGATCGCCACCGGCCGCCCAAAGCAAGAAGCCGGATATGTAATCAAAAAAAATAAATTAGAGGAAATATTTGATTGCATTATTGCACTGGAGGACGTTGTAAACAGTAAGCCATCTCCTGATTGCTTACTCGCCGTTATGAAAAAATTAGATTTAAAACAAACCGTATATATTGGCGATAGTGCCAGTGATGTCATTGCGGCAGAGAGAGCTAAAATACCATCTATTTTCGTAGGTAAGCAAAATATTGGCACAGTTAGATTTCAAATGATATTAGAAGTTATTCAATATCTATTATGAATAAATCCAGTCGAATTTCCAGAAAAACCAATGAGACTGATATAGATATCAGTCTAAAAATAAACGGAACCGGAGTAAGGACGATTGATACTCCTGTTGGTTTTCTTAATCACATGTTGGATCTGTTTGCCAAACAAGGACTATTTGATCTGAACATTAAAGCTACAGGTGATCTGTTTATTGATGAACACCACACCGTTGAAGATATAGGTATTGTTCTGGGAAAAGCTTTTTCCGATGCTCTTGGTGATAAAAAAGGAATAAATCGTTACGGATTTTTTATCTTACCGATGGATGAGGCGTTGGCAACGGTTGCTATAGATTTTTCCGGTCGATATGCTTTTCAATTGAACTGTGAATTTAATCGAGAAAAAATTGGTGATCTCAGTACAGAACTAATTTATGATTTCTGGGATGCTTTTGCTCAAAATGCAAAAGTCAATCTATTTATTAAAGTGGAAAACGGCCGAAATGACCACCACAAAGCCGAGGCGATTTTTAAAGCGGTCGCTAAAGCGATTCGCATGGCTTGCGAAATAGATAAACGAGCCGGATTAGAAATTCCGTCCACGAAAGGAGTTTCATGATCGTCATTATAGATTACGGTTTGGGAAATTTGGGGAGTGTGAAAAATACCCTGGATAAGCTGGGTATTGATTCTGTGATTTCTAACTCTATTAAACAAATTAAAGCAGGATCAGGATTGATCCTGCCCGGAGTTGGCAGTGCCAAACAGGGAATGGAAAATTTGAGAAAAAGAAAGCTGAATAAAATTCTAGTCAGTGAAATTAAAAAAGGTAAACCATTTTTAGGTATTTGCCTTGGTATGCAACTTTTGTTTTCAGAAAGCGAAGAGGGAAGCGTGAAATGTCTAAACATTATTGAAGGAAAAGTAAAACTGTTTAACAACAAAAATTTAAAAGTTCCGCAAATTGGATGGAACGAAGTAAAAGTTAAGAATTCAGAGTTAAGAATTAAGAATTTATTTAAAAATATTCCAGACAGAAGTAGCTTTTATTTTGTTAACAGCTATTATTGTCAACCTCGTGATAAATCCGTGATTGTTGGAAAAAGTGAATATGGGATTGATTTTTGCAGCATTTTAATCAAAAAAAATATAACGGCTACTCAGTTTCACCCGGAAAAAAGCGGCCGGATCGGCCGGCAATTTATTATTAATTGGTTAAATCTATGATTACAAAAAGAATCATTCCCTGCCTTGATATGACTGAGGGAAAAGTTGTTAAAGGCATTCAGTTTGTTAATTTCCGCGACGCCGGAGACCCTGTTGCTTTAGCTAAAGAATATGATAAACAGGGAGCTGACGAGCTGGTATTTTTAGATATTACTGCCACCACTGAAAATAGAAACATTTTACTTGATGTTGTCAGTCGTACGGCAAAAAATGTTTCTATTCCTTTTTCCGTCGGTGGCGGAATTAGGACCGTTGAAGATATGCGGTTAGTTTTGGAAAACGGGGCGGATAAAGTTGCCGTAAATACTGGAGCATTCAACAAACCAAGCCTTATTACCGAATGTGCTAATTATTTTGGCCGTCAATGCGTCGTTCTATCATTGGATGCAAGACAGGTAAGAAAAAATCGCTGGAACGTATTTATTAACGGAGGAACAACCGATACCGGTGTTTCTGCAATCGAATGGGCAAAAAAAGCCGTCTCACTGGGCGCCGGTGAAATTTTACTGACCAGTATCGATACCGATGGAATGAAAAAAGGATTTAACATTGAATTAACAAAAATTATTTCTAAAAATGTCAACGTACCGATCATTGCTTCCGGGGGAGCAGGAAAAATAGAAGATTTCTTTGAAATATTTGAGAAAGGAAAAGCCGATGCAGCCTTAGCCGCTTCTCTTTTTCACTTTGGAGAATTAACAATAAAGCAGGTTAAAAATTATTTGAGGAATAAAAATATTCCCGTCAGGATATGAAAAAACTTATTCCAACAATTATTCAAGACTATAAATCAAAAGCAGTTTATATGCTTGGATATTCTAATATTAAATCTTTAGAAAAAACAAAAACAACAGGCTATGTTTGGTTTTGGAGTCGCAGTCGACAAGAATTATGGATGAAGGGTAAAGAATCAGGGAATAAACTAAAGGTTGTTGGTATATTTTTTGATTGTGACAAAGATGCAATTTTAATAAAAGTAAAATTAGTAGGAAAAAACGTTTGTCACACTGGAAATTTATCTTGTTTTTTTAATAAAATTTAATAAATTATATGAAAATCAATAATCTCTTGGAAATAATTAAGGACCGCAAGCTAAAAATGCCGAAAGATTCTTATGTGGCTTCTCTATTCAAATTAGGAGGGGATCGGATTATCCAAAAAGTTGGTGAAGAAACGACAGAAGTAGTTATAGCTGCAAAAAACAAAGATAAAAAAAGAATAATCTTCGAAGTCGCTGATTTATTATTTCACCTATTGATTCTTTTGAATGCGTTTGATATTAATATTTCTGACGTTGAAGAAGAATTGGAGGGTAGAAGAAAATAATTTACTTTTTAGCCAACTTCTTATGATAAATCACCTCTTTAAATCCCATCTTTATTTTTCTTCCTTTCATCTGTTTTTCAATAATTTTATTTAATTTTTCTCTATATTCTTCTGTGTCAGCTTTTTCAAATTCCGGGATTAACTCAGGAGAGTCTTTTTTTAGATAATTAAATAGTCTGTCCTTAATTTTTGAGTTTAAATTAAGATGTTCAAACCAAACTTTTTTAACCCCGATTTCTTCTAGTTTGTCGATCACTTCTTTTATCTTTTCTTCATTATAAATAAAGTGAGGAACAATTGGCCCAACGAATGCATAAGTATTTATTGCGTTATCTGATAACACTTTAAGGGCTTTTATTCGTGAAGTAACCGGTGGAGCTTTGACTTCCAAAAACCTGGAGATTTTATCGTCAAGTCCCGTGATCGTCATTCCGACTTCAATATCCTTAAATTGTTTAAACAGATCAATGTCCCGGGTAACGAGCGGTGATTTGGTTAAAATAGAAACTGGCCCTTGATAACCGAATTCCAATAATACCTCAAGGCACTTTTTCGTCAATTTATATTTTGCCTCCATCCCTACGTAGGGATCGGTCACTGAAGAAAAAAATATTGAACCAAAATTATATCTTGAAGACGGCCGTCTCATAGATAATTTATCAAGTTCTTTTTTTAATAATTGAGGAGCATTTATTTTGACATCCAGATAACTACCCCACTCTTCGTTTGGATGTTTCCACCGGGCAATTTGGGCGGCATAACAGTACATACAGCCAAATAAACAGCCGTTATAACAGTTGATGACCCAGTCGGACACCGGCAAACCGGATTTTATAAGAATTGATTTAGCTTCAATTTCGTTGATTTTGAGTGACATATCTATCGTTTAATTTTAACAGATATGACAATCCAAAACAGAGGTTTTGTAGGTTATAAGCAGTAGACACAATAGTTCATAAAGTTATAAAGTTTATAAAGTTCATAAAGAATATGAAATTCGATAGATTTGAAGAAATAATTTCTTGGCAAAAAGGTAAGGCCTTGTCTTTAATAATATATAAAGAATTTATAGTATGTCGTGACTATAGTTTTAGAGATCAAATACGTAGAGCATCTATATCGATTATGAACAACATAGCCGAAGGCTTTGAAAGAAAAGGAAATAAAGAATTTAGAAATTTTTTATATATAGCTAAAGGTTCTTGTGCCGAAGTCAGATCAATGCTTTATCTTTGTATCGATTTGAATTATCTAAATAAAAATTTAACGCAAAAATTAATTGAGGATACAATTGAGATTTCTAGATTATTACCTGGATTGATAAAAACCTTATGATTCCAAAACTTTACAAACTTTATGAACTTTATAAACTTTAAAAACTAAATTAAGAGGGGGTGATTAAATTATGGACGTAAAACCACAACCAAAACCTAAATTAGATTCCAAAATTCTAAAATGCCCAAACAAAACGATTTTCTTCGATATTTATGAAGCAAAAAATAAAAGCAAGTATTTGAAAATAACCGAATCGAGATTTAATAAAGAAACTAAACAAAGTGTCAGATATTCGATTATTCTCTTTGATGAAGATATGGAAGGGTTTAAAAAGACATTGGGAGAAGTTTCTTTAAAATAAGATTATTTTTCTATTCTTTTTTCACATCCCAAAAGTCGGTTCCGGCCGCATCCCATTTTAATCTTTTTTCATCAGGATCTGATGGATTAAACTGTTCGTTGACAAAATATAATATTGTCCCTGGTTTATTGGCCACATTAACAACTCCATGAGCCACACCTCTGGGGATTAGAACTAATTTTGCGCTACCGTCACCCATAATTATTCTCATCTTGAGATCTTTTGTATCAGAATCATTTCTCAAATCCCAAAGACCAAGGATCATATGATCTTCGGCCGGAACATACCAAACGTCTTCCTGTTTAAAATGAATATGCCAGGCTTTGATGCTACCGTTAAGAATTTTTGATCTATTAATCTGTTTAACTTTAAAATCCGGAAACTCTTCCAAGGCTCCATGTTCATTAATCCTGGTTAATGTTTCAAAAGTTCCATCTTCACCAAAAAACTTCTTTACTTCGACAACCTTAACCCCTTCAATCACCTTCTTTTTTGAATAATCCTGAACATAAATTTCCTGCTTTAATCGAACCAAGATATCGTCTAAGCTCAAATTTTTCATACTATAGCTGTTTAATTTTTAACTTATTAAGGATATTATAGTATAATTTAAAGATAAAAATATAGTCAGCATAGCTCAGCGGTAGAGCACCCGTTTCATAAGCGGGACGTCGTAGGTTCGAATCCTACTGCTGACACTATCTCCGGAGTATCCCAACCTCTTTGGTTAGGACAGGTGTGTACTTCGTTATTTTTTAATCGTTAGAACAAGCTAAACATCATGTTTTGTAGGTTATAAACGACTGACAAAAATCTAATCGTATGTTAGTTATTAAATGTGTCTCTAAAAATAAAAAAATCTTATCTATATATCGATGGAACTAATTTATTTGCTGGACAAAATGAATTATTTGGGCCATATAAATATCTTTCATTTTCCTATTTGATAAAAGAGATTAAGAAGTTATTCCTCATTGATAATATTTTCTTTTACGCTTCTTACTTAAGTAATATTAATCAACGTAAGCCGGAACTCAAAAAATTAACAACAGCTGAAGCATTTTTTTATAAAGATGTAAAATCATATCCCGGTTTAATTTTTTATAAAGGTCATCGATCGCCAACATCGGGAAAGGAAAAAGGGGTCGACATCCATTTGGCCGTTGATATTGTCAAGGACGTATTTTTAGAAAAGTGTAGTGAGGTCATAATTATGACAGGAGATGCTGATTTTATTTATCCTATTGAATTAGTAAAACAATTTAATGTAAAAACTGGAGCAATTTTTCTTTCCAATAGGTTTTCCTTAGAAATTGTTTATAAAGTAAATAAAGCTTATGTATTAAATTTTTTAGGAAAGTTTAAATTTAATAGGAAATTACCGAGACAACTAGAAATTTTAAAAAAAAGCCCTGCGTGTAAACACACAGGGTAGGTTAACTACTTTATATCAAACAATCTTCTTGTTGTCAATAGTCTGTTAAAGTCGGGTACATCGGTGACAGTTTCTGTTTCTC
>CAYWJV010000029.1:0-10744 GCA_964458735.1 uncultured Gammaproteobacteria bacterium
AAAAGAAATTGAATTATTAAGATCTTTGGGGTACTAATTGTCCTAAGTCAGGTCTAATTTAATTTATAATTTTTATAAAAATAATTGAGATTATTATTTATCTTAACGACGACCGTCTTTAAGATAATTATTTACAATAAATTAGTACAGAATAAAAAAATTAACTATTATCTTATAGACGACCGCATTCAAGATAATATTTACTCATAATTTAAAAAAAGATTTTATTAACTTTTCATCTTCAATTTTTTCAGCAACTAAGTATTTCATATATTTTGCCCCCTCGACAATTTTTTTAATCAAGATTATTTCCTTTTCACATTCATAAGGAAAGATGTATATGCTCTTCTGATATTGATAAAATCCAATATCAACTAAAAATTTTCTTAAATAATTCCTTTTATTTCTTTGTATTTCCGGAACATCAAAGAAAACCAAGAACCATTTTTTATTCCATTTCTTTTCTTTCTTTTTAAAATCTAAAAGTGCTTTGGTCGAATATTTTATTACTGTTAAGTTGTTTTTATCTTTTAATTTGACAAAGATATTACCTCCTTTTTCTTCAAGGTCAATAATTTCATTTTTTTCTAAACTCTCTAAACTTTTTTTTATTTTCTTTTCTTCAATGTTTAAATTTTTAACTTCTTTAAGTGTCTTAATAATTTCTTTAATAGCAAGTGGAATGATTGGACGAAGTGGATTCCCTCCAGAGATTAGAGTCAAACCAATGATTTCCAATATGTACCAATAAAGCTGTCCTCTTTTTAATTTTATTTCCTTTTCTTTCATATTTCTATTTCTCAACTATTATCTTGTGGACGATCGTCCAATAGATAATAAAAGTTTGTTTAAATTGATAATTTTAATTATTAACGAGTATTAAAAATATTGTCAACCGCTTATAACCTACAAAAGTAAACGCTTAGATTACTGTAACAATATATTTTTATCGATAGATATATCTTGTAGACGGTCGTCGTTAAGATAAGTTATTTAAATTAGCAAGTTCGCGGGGATGTGGCTAATAGATTAGTCTAATGTTTGGAGATTTCTATTATTGACTTATTTATTTTGGCAACTATTCTTATTACTCCTCCTATTGGAAACGTAATTTTTGGGTCCGTGTGGCCGAAGTCGACGTTGGTAACCACCGGAAGATTATCGAGTTCCTTTTTTGTTTTTATTATCTTTCTCAGAAGTTCATTTGTTATTTCGCTTCCTTTTTGGAAACGGCCAATCACCAAACCTTTAACTTTCTTAAAGTCAGACATGTGAATCAATGACTGCAAATCTCGGTCAAAAAAATAAGGCAAAGAGCCGGCATCGTCTTCAAGGAAAAGTACTGAACCATCAAGATCGGGAAAATATTCCGTCGCTTGAAGCAAATTAAAAGTACAGAGATTGGCGCCTAAGATTTTACCTTCCGCCACACCTTCGTTAATTACAAGGTGGCCAGGGTTATTTATGAGATTCCTTTTATCTTGGTTCATAAACCATAAGTCATCGCTCCATCTATCGCTTGCTTTTATTTCAAAAGGCTTGTCAGACATTAGGCATTTTTTGAAATATTCCAATGTATAATCAAAATATAATTTTTGACCAAATGTTGAATAATGAGGTCCGGAATAAGTCACTAAACCAGTCTTGGTAAAAATGGCGTTATTTAACGCGGTAATATCAGAATAACCCAAAAAAATCTTTGGATTATTTTTTATTAAATCCCAATCAATATATCTTAATAATTGATTGGAATTAAATCCGCCGATGACAGTTATGATCGCCTTGACATTTTTATCAGAAAACGCTTCGTGGAGATCTTCAACTCTCGACTCAATACTTGAAGAATTAAATTCATCAGTTTCATAAATGTGTTTTCCAAAAGATAGTTTTAAACCCAACTCTTGGAACCTTTTATTGGCAATATTTATTATTTCTTTATTCAATATGGCCATCGATCTTGAGGGAGCAATAATCCTGATTTCATCCCCCGCCTTAAGTTTTGCCGGATATATTTTTTTCATAAATTATTTAATAAATCCCCCTGCTAATTCACGAAGTTTTGCTTCGGGGTTCTCTGATTTAACAAAAGCCGAAGCGAGAATTATTCCTTTGCCTCCAAGGGTGACGGCTTTTTTAACATGTTCCCCTGTAGTTATCCCGGCGCCAACAATTAAAGGTTTTTTTAACAGGTCGGCTAAATATTGGATATTTTTTTCTTCCATATCAACCATTGATACCGGACCAGCAATCAATTCGCCTTTTTCATAACCGATGTAGTCGGGATTCCATTCCTCTACCTGTTTTACCAATTCAATTGACTGACATAAAATCAAAGTTTTCAGTCCATATTCTTTCGCTTTCTCTACTGTCTTCTTTATAATTTCTTCAGAAACCGGATGTTCGGCATGATTAATGACAACTCCGCTTGCGCCGGTGTCTTTGACGCTATAAGGCGAAATAAAACCCATATGACGGCCCGGATCAATCGGATCAACATGTTGGGCCCAAACTTCTATATCAAGCTCTTTGCTTATCCGGTAAATATCGGTCGCTTGAGCGACGGGAATGATAGGAATTCCTGTTTCCCGAGAAACTTTCTTAACCGATGAAAGAAGATTAATAACTGCCTGACCGGTTGATTCTTTGTAGGTTTTTAAAGAAAGAAAAATCATTTTTTAATTATAACAAGATTGTCTTTATTTTGGAAATTGGACTTGACAAAGTGAACGAATGTTTACTACAATTATTGTTACTTTCCCTATGGAAAATGAAAAGATTAACGAAAAAATTAGTGTTATCACAGTTTTTAATCAAGAAACCGGACTGGTTATGCCTAAAAAAATCCATTGGAGGAATCGGGACTATCTAATAAAAAGTCTCGCTTACTATCACCGGGTCCATCAAGGAAAAAAAATCATCCATGTTTTTAATGTCACTGATGGTAATCTTGATTTTCGTTTATCTTTAGATGGTGAAAATCTTCATTGGACTCTGGAGGAAATCTATGACCGATCTAATGATTAATCAAAATTTACCTCATTTAATGCATGTTGATCTTAATTCCTGTTTTGCTACAATCGAACAACAAGCCTATCCTCATCTCAGGGGAAAACCGATTGTAATTGCTGCTTACAAAACCGATAAAGGTTGTATCTTATCACCATCAATCGAAGCCAAAAAACTGGGCATAAAAACCGGCATGAGAGTCTTTGAAGCCAAACAAATTTATTCCAATATTATTGTTCGTAATACCGATCCTGAACTGGTTCGTGATGTTAACTCAAAATTTATGAAAATATTTCAGGACTATTCACCTAAGGTTATTCCAAAATCAATTGACGAGGCGATTATTGATTTTTCTCCGGTCTTTTCTGAAACTACCGACTTAATCACGATTGGAAAAGAAATAAAAAGCCGCCTGAGAAAAGAAATCGGCGAATGGATCTCCTGTAATGTCGGCATTGCCACTAACCGTTTTTTAGCTAAGTTGGCCGCTTCTCTCCACAAACCTGACGGCTTGGATTTTATTGATTATAAGAATTTAAAACAGGTTTATTCTGTCGTCAAACTGACTGATTTAAACGGGATCAATATTCGTTTTGAATTACGGCTAAATATGAACGGAATTAATAATCCTATCGACTTTTTTCAAGCTTCGGAAAGTCTTTTGAGAAAAAATATTTTTCAAAGCATCGCCGGATACTATTGGTACATGCGGCTGCGGGGTTGGGAAATAGACAATTTTGAATCGACGCGAAAAAGTTTTGGCCAGGAATATTCTTTAAAAGAAAAAACAAAAGATCCGGAAAAATTAAAAAAAATCATTATGAAACTATGTGAAAAAATGGGCCGACGCTTAAGAAAATCAAATCAACTATCTTCCGCTATTCATCTGGGAATTTTATATCAAGACTACAGTTTCTGGCATAAAGGAAAAAAAATTGATCAATCAATATCAAGTACAAAGGAGCTTTTTAACAATATTATGATTCTTTTTTTTCTCCAACCGAAAATAAATACTGTTTCCAAAATATCTGTTAGTTGTTTTTCCTTAACAAAAAATAATAATCATCAGTTAACATTGATTGATTTAGGTGAAGAAAAAATCAATAAGATAAGCAATGCTCTGGATAAAATTAATGATCGCTTTGGTGAATTTACCATGATCCCCGCTACAATGATGAACATGGAAGATACCGTTATTGATCGAATTGCTTTTGGAAAATCTGGGCTACTTTAATAAATATCCACCATCAACGACAATTTGGCTTCCTGTCATATACGAGGCCATGTCTGATGTTAAAAACAAAACTACTTTTCCGATATCGTCCGGGACACCCATTCTTCCCATAGCTACTTCCATTTTAGGAGGTTCTGGATTTCTATCAACTATGACCGGTTTTCCACCTGACTGGGCCACCGCTACTCCATGAGTCATTATCCCACCTGGAGCGACCGCATTAACCCAGATTTTATTTTTTGCCAGCTCCAGAGCGACGTTTTTTGTCAGTCCCCAAACACCGTGTTTGGAGGCATCATAATGAGCCAATCCAATCATCGACGGATGAATGGCGTCAATTGAAGTAATATTAATAATCCTTCCTCCATTACCCTGCTTGATCATCTGTTCCGATACGTACTTGATACAAAGAAAGGTCCCTCTCAAATTAGTATCAATAACTTTGTCAAACATTTCACTGGTCATCTGAAAAATCGGTATAAATGGAAAAATGCCAGCATTGTTAACTAAGATATCTATTGCCCCAAATTGCTTTACCGATTCGACCACAAGGTTTTTAACTTCATCTTCTTTTGAAATATCTGTTTTAACGGCAACGGCTTTAAATCCTTTTTGTATTAATTCGTTAACGGCATTTTTTGCCTCATCAATATTTCGACCGGCAACAACGACGTTAGCTCCAGCCTCAGCCAATCGATAACTTATCCCATACCCAATCCCCAAAGATCCTCCAGTAATGATAGCCGTTTTTCCCCTTAAATCTAATAGTTTATCTTTAGATAATATTTCCATATTATTTTTTTCCGCCAACCGGCGGATTAATTATTAATTTCTTTTGAAAGAATTTCAGATAGATAATTGGCAGAATGCCAATGGTGTTAATAACTAAAACGGCGATAAACCAATTCCGTTGTTTATTTTGACTGGCTTTCCAAAGAGCTAATCCTTTCCAAGTCAGTCCCCAAATATCAAGGACAACAAAAATATAAGAATTGGCTCGAAGAAAATACTCAAAATTTAACAAAAAATCACTCATACATTATCATTATACATTAGCTTTATTCTTTCGCTTCCTCTTTAGTTTTGTGAATCGTCCCCGGTTTGTGTTCCGGCGGTGTATAGATTGTATAAAGCTTCATGGCAACTTCTGATGTATTGATAAAATTATGTTGAGTTCCGGCTGGAATAACGATTGCTGAACCATCGGATATTTCATGCTCTTCTCCGTTCATAACCGCTTTACCTTTACCAGATTCAATTCTAATAAACTGGTCGTGCTCAGGATGGACTTCCATCCCAATTTCCTCACCAGGTTTTAAGGCCATGACAACTAGTTGACTCTTATCGGTAGTAAAGAGCACTTCGCGAAAATAATTATTTTGCAGACTTTTTTCTTCAATATTGATTATGTATCCTGTCATATTTTTCACCTCCTCTCAATTCATTTTAATATATAATTTTCTCCATGTCATTAATTATTTTATTTGGCTTACCTGGGACCGGGAAAACTTTTGTTGGAAAAGTGTTTGAAAAATATTTCGATTATTATTTTTATGACGGGGATAATGACCTGACTTCCGAAACGAAAGAGGCCATAAAAACAAAAACTGTTTTTACCGACCGGATGAGAAATATCTTTTTTGAAAAATTAATTAGGAATATCCAAGAATTAAAATCCAAACACAAAAATTTAGTTGTTGCTCAAACATTTATTAAGGAAAAATATCGAATTGACCTCATTAAAAAAATTCCAGAAACAAAGTTTATTCTCGTTGATACAAAAAAATCTCTCCGGGAAAAACGCTTAATGGGTCGCGCAGATTATCCTTTGGATTTAGAGTACGCAAGAATTATGGAGAGAAATTTTGACAAAGCAAAGGTTAGTCACAATATTATTACTAATAATATTGAGGGAATCAAAGAGATAAAAAAAGAAGTGAACTTACTACTGCGTAATATTAGGGAGTAGTGATTAATTTTTAATTAAATAATCAACAATTTGTTTTGCCACTTCTCTCTTAGAAGCCAAGGGAATTTTTTTAACTGATCCGTTTGCTGAAATAATATAAATTTCATTATTGTCCGATTCAAAACCGCGGTCTTTTCTGCTGACATCATTGGCTATGACAAAATCCGCTTTTGATTCTTTTAGTTTTCTTTGTCCTTCTTTAATTAATAATTTTTCTGACAATCCATATTCCGCTTTAAAGGCTATTAAAGTAGTTTTCGATGATAATTTTTTAATTTGGTCAATAATTTTAATTTGTGGAATTAGTTTTAACGTAATTGATTTTTTACTTGATAATTTTCCCTCAAATTTTTGTTTAACTTTATAATCAGAAACCGCCGCTACTTGATAAAAAAAATCGGTATTTTTAATATTTTCTTTTATCAAATTCATTAAATCTTTAGATGTTTCAAATATTTTTTCTTTAATCAAATATCGGGGAGTAATAGAATTCTTGGCCCGAAGTAATAAAACGTCGGCCCCGCGCAGATAACATTCTTCGGAAATGGCCACTCCCATTTTCCCCGAGCTGCGATTGGCAATATAGCGAACTTCATCAACTTTTTCTATCGTTCCTCCGGCAGTAACAATAACCTTTTTCCCTTTCAAAGATTCAGTTCTTTCTAACAATTTATTTATTTCTTTATTTATAATTTCTACATTTTCCAGTCTCCCCATCCCCTCATATCCGCAGGCTAACATTCCTGCGGTCGGTTCAATGATTTGATAACCGATCGATTTTAGTTTGTTTAGATTTTCTTGGACTATTGGGTTACCCCACATATTAACATTCATTGAAGGACATATAATGATTGGCGAAGTAACAGCTAATGCTGTTGTTGTTAAAAAATCATCGGCAATTCCGTGAGCCAGTTTTCCAATAATATTAGCCGTTGCCGGAGCGATGACCATTACGTCGGTTTTATCGGCCAAATCAATATGCTCTACTTTTCTTCTTTCTAAAATTTCCCTGTAATCAAAATTTTTTTCAAAAAGATTAACATAAACTTTATTTCCAGAAGCTTTTTCAAAGTTTTGAGGAGAGATCATTTCCGTCGCCCCCTTTGTCATGATAACAAATACTTCATGACCTTCATTTTTTAATAATTTTATTAGGTCAAGAACTTTATAAGCGGCAATACCACTCGTGACGCCGATTAAAATATTTTTTTTCATTTATTAAATTTCTCCCAACTCAAGATGAGCTTTTCTAACCGCGAGTCTTCGCCGCATCGCTTTTTCATCCGTCCCGTCTCTTCAGATTATAAGAAATTGCATAGATATATTGGATTGTTTTAACAGATTAAAAATTCTGATTTAATATGGATAAAGTTGCTTTAACTGATGGATTATTTGTGTTAATTAATTCTACTTTTTCTTTAAAATTATTTCTAAGGGGAGTTAGAAATTCGTCGGCCCAAGAAGGAGTCAGAACCACCACTCCATCAAAATTTACAATAATTTTTTCGTCTGGCAATACTCCTTTTAATACAGGTTGAAAAGCTAACCAAGCTTCTTTTCCGGCAGGACGTGATACAAGAGTTATTCCAAATTTCTTTAATTCAATATTCATAATAATTCTTCGAAACTTATAAGTGCAAAACACCCATTAATAATGGTATCAGTTTGCTTGATGTTTAATTCAACATCATCCTTTTTTAAGGATAGCTGAGCATCTCCAGTTTGGAAATATAGTGAAAATGGATTTTTAACAATAATCGCTTTTACAAACTTCAACTCATTTCCTCTTGTTTCCGGATATCTGCCGGATATTGTTTCAGTAAAAGCCACTTTCAATGCCTCACTAGAACTTGCCAGTTCCGGGCGCACTCTTTTTAACGTTGTTAATATCCCTTGACCGCGATCTGCCAATACTACTTTCCTATTTCGCATATTATATGAGAAAAAAATACCAGAAATATCAGGCCAACTTCCTAAATTATGGTCAAATGAATTATTTCCTATCTCCCCGGCAACCGCTGTAATCAAAGAAACTACTTCTATTGGTACATTTTTACTTAATGTTGACTGAAATTTTTCCAATCTGGCTTGAAATACATCACGAGTTTGGCAATAAACATCAGGATTGGGTTCTGTTACATTGGTAGATTTTGCCCAATTCAAAGCTACGAGGTCAATTTCCTGCAAATATTGATCAATATCTGATCTATTATAGAACCTATGACCTCGGATTCCAGTACGGATTGAGCGTAAACGACCAGCCGAGTCCCATCGTCTGAGCGTATCTATAGATACCCCTAATAATTTAGCCGCTTGTCCGATTGATAATAGTTTGTGCATAGTTTATGTAAATCTATGCATATTCTAACATATCTATGTAAACCTATGCAAGTGATTGTTTCCGTGGATAAGTTCTAAAATTTATTTGCTCCCGAACTCTCGACGGCTAAGAATTACAATTTCTACGATTTTGAAAGCCTTTGAGGACTTGGTTCAAGTAGAGTTATTGAAGGTAAGATGGGGAGGGGATTAGAAAACAAGTTTGCTTACCCAATCTGGAACTTCCGCTTTCTCAATCTCGTCATATTGAGGAGTATAAGGCTTAATATCTAAGATGGGCGTGCCATTAACAATATCCAGACCCTTAACTGTTATGATGTTATCTTTTCTTCCAACTAACTCCACTGTGGATATGGCAATTCTGTTTGGCCTTTGCGGGCAACGGCAAGCAAAAATCCCAACAAATGGGATATCTTCTCTTCCTTGTGGATGATGCTTGAGATGACACTCCTTTTCTTTATCCATCCAGTAGACAACTATGATATAAGCATAATCTTCAATCCCATCTAAGCCTTTGGTATATCTTTTATCAATTGCAATCTTTGCAATAACATCCTTCCAACCGGGCAACATTGGTTTGGTAACGCTATTTTTTGCTTTTCCCAGCGGTTTGATAGTAATAGTGTCATCTTTGTTTTGACTGTCGAGAAATTCGCAAAAGATTGTTTTCATAGTGTGCCTTTGAGCGACTATTATTCTAGCACAAAAAGTCGCGTGAAATTTGGCTCCTGAGTCCTGAGATTATTAGAACTCTGGTATTTAAGATTATAAAGGTTTTTGAGGATATATCTCAAGTTGAACTTTCAAAAGGAAGGTGGGAGAAATTAAACGATTACAAACTCCTTATGTTATGGTGCAACTGCATTAGCAGCATTTACTCGACCAGCCGACCAATAAGTTCCAGTTCCAGTAATTTTATCCGCTGTTGATTCAAGCCGTGTTCGAACTTGAGAAGCAGAATTTCCATATGGCGTCGACCAAATAAGTGCGGCCACAGCAGAAGTCATTGGCGTTGCCATAGATGTTCCTGAGCCAAAATCATAGCCAAGCGATTTATTTATCTTATAGGGATGGTTAGGAAAGGTCGAGAAGATGTTCTCACCAGGAGCTGCTACATCAACCCATTTTGCCCCGTAACTAGAAAATGAGGCTTTTTGGTCTTTATTGTTAGTAGCGGCCACGGCGATTGCATTTGTATAAGCGGCGGGATAAGTCTTTGATGGGTTAGCTGAGTTACCAGCAGCTGCCACCACCACAACCTCTTTCTTCCAAGCATAGTTAACCGCATTCTCCAGCGTCCTCGATTTTCTTGAACCTCCTAAGCTCATATTTATAACTTTTGCGTCATTATCTGCCGCCCAGATAATCCCATTGGCTACCCAAGAATAAGCACCTGAACCGCTGTCATTTAATACTTTCCCATTCATCAACTGGGCAGTTAGGACAACCCCCAGCCACACCTATATTGTTATTCGTGATAGCGGCCACTATCCCCCCAACATGAGTCCCATGTCCATATAAGTCATCAATAGTAGAAGAATCGGTGAAATTTCTCTGTAGGACGACCTTTGCTGATAAATCCTCATGGTCTTGGTCAATACCAGTATCTAAAATAGCGACTTTCACTCCGCCAGCAGTCGTGTCCCAAGCGATAGGACCATCTATATCTGCATCAACTGTCCCCGTAATACCTTTAATAGTTTGTCCAATGTTTTCCAATCCCCATTGATTACCGGCAAAGTATGTGTCATTGGGGATAAAAAACGCCTCAGCAATATAGTCTAACTCTGCATAATCTACGTGAGGGTTCCTGGACAATGCAGCAACTACTTTTTCTTCTGCTGTCTGAGGAACCCGTAGTACTAACACATCAAGAGCATCAAGTTTATTAACTATCTGTGCTCGATTATTTCTTAATAAATTATCTTTCTCTGCCTGTGAAACCCCATCCTTAAACTTTATAAGGACTTGGCCTGGAACATGATTGTTATTATCCTGAGCTTTTGCTGAAGGAGAAAAGATATTAAAAAGACCTAAAAGAAGAATTGAAAATAAAGTAATTGAGAAGATGAATAATTTTTTCATATCAATAACTGAACTGAAATTATTGTACATAAACTTGAGGGGATAAGTCAAGGGGTTGTATTCGCTCACTTAAAATGTTACCGAAATTGAATCGTTCGCTCAATTAATTT
>CAYWJV010000030.1:0-10727 GCA_964458735.1 uncultured Gammaproteobacteria bacterium
TGTATAAGTCACATACATTTGAGACTCTGGAGGTAAAATTTTTAATAAGTGGTTAATCGATAAAACATTTTCTAATAAAACCCGCTTAGTATTTTACCAATGAACTTCCTCATAGCTCTGCTGCGAGGAATTAAACCATTAAGGTTAATTATTAAAAAATTAGAATTTTTCAAAATAAATATTTTCCAGCAATACTCCTTTGTTAATTAAAAATAATCGTAAAGATTCGACTATTTTCCGTCCTCCACAAAGATAAAAATTAGTATTTAGTATTGAATATTTAGTATCTAGTATTTGTTTTTCAAAGCAAGAATTTATATGCCCAAGTTCAAAATATTTTTTATCATTCGCAGGTATTATTTCTAGGTTTTGTTCACGGGATAAACAAATTTTCGGATTAAATTTTTTTAATTCTTCTAATAAATATATATCTTCATATTTTTTCAGTCCCCAGAATAAAAATAATTCTGAATTCTGTCCCGATTTAATCGGGGCTGAATTTAATATCGACCTTACCGGCGCAATTCCCGTTCCTGTCACTAAAAATATTTTCGACCGGTTATTTTCCTTTAAACCAAATATCCCTGCCGGTCCTTGAAAAATTATTTCATCTTTAACCTTAAGATTAGATAAATAACTTGAAGCCAGCCCGCCGGGAATAATTTGAATTATTAACTCAAAACTATTTTTTTCTGCTGCCGATGAAGCAATCGAATAAAGTCGGGAAACCGGATCTTTATCAGTCGGAATTTTGATCATTAAATATTGACCGGCTTTAAAATTAATCTCTCTTGGTTCTATTAAGTCAAAGTGATAAAGATAAGTATCAGAATTAAGTTGGATTTTTTGAGAAAGGATTGTTCTAAAGTTGGTCAACATATTTAATAATCAAATAAACAAATGAATGATTAAATAACTAAATAAAGAAATAAATAAATTTATTTCAACATTTGCTTATTTTTTTATTTATTTGACTATTGGATTATTTGTTTATTTGCTTATTTACAATCTCGCTCTCTGATTTATCTCCGCCTCAACTAATTCTCTCGGGCGACCATATTTTAGTCGAGAAAGCTGAATAATCGCCTGAGCAATTTTTGGGTTGGCCCCGGTCTTGAATTTCTTAATGTCTTTGGTCATATCAACAGAAAAAGGTGGCACCGGTTCATTGTCAACAATTGTCTTCATATAGGCATGAAAACGTTCAATATTAATTAAGTCTGATTCGCCAAATACTGGTTGATACTCTCGCTGCATATATGACGCATCGGTCACTCCAACTCTAAAAGAAATTAAGGAACCAACATTACCAAAAACCGCGTTTTTTACCTCATCATCCATTTGACCAATGAATTGATTGGCAACTGTCAGATTAAGATGATATTTTCTTGCCTCAGATAAAATTGTGGCAAAATCCGGGGTGGCAAAGTTTTGAAATTCATCCACATAAAGAAAAAAATCGCGGCGTTTTTCCTCAGGAATTTCTTGTCGACTCATGGCGGCAATCAGAATTTTTGGGATTAAAACCAATCCTAAAAAGCTTGAATTTTCCTCTCCCAGTTTTCCTTTTGATAGATTAATAAGAAGAATTTTCCCTTCGTCCATTACCCGTCTAAAATCAAAGGCTGAATCAGACTGCCCAATAATATTTCTCATGGTTTTGTTAGTGATAAACCGACCAAACTTGGAAACGATATAGTCTAAAACTTCTGATTTGTGAAAGTCGGAAGTCTGTGCTATCTGATCGGTCCAGTAACGCCTGACAATCGGATCCTGAACTTTAGGTAATAATTCCTGAACATATTTCGGATCGGTTAGTACCCGGACTACTTCGACAAAAGTTGACCCTTTTTCACTCATCACCGTCAACATGGCGTTGCGAACAGCGTGTTCAAAGCGGGGGCCAATAATACCGGTCCGCTGAGGGTCGTAAAGTTTATACATCAGGTTAATAATCGAGGTTGTAATAAAATGTTTTTGATCCTCAGTTTTCGCTTCCAGTAAATTTAGTCCCATTGGTCGCTCAACGTCGGACGGGTCAAAATAGATTACGTCTTCCGCCCGCTCCGGCGGAATATATTTAATAATATCGTCAATTAAATCACCGTGCGGGTCTATTACGCAAACGCCGTTGCCCGCTTTAATATCTTGAATTGCCATATCGTGAAGCAGGACTGATTTTCCCACACCGGTTTTCCCAATGATATAGACGTGGCGGCGGCGATCTTCAAAACCAATACTAACCGGCCTCTTAACTCCCCGATAATAGCCATTACCGATAGATGTCCCACCCGAGGAAAGAACTTCTGATGGAACCGGAGCTGTCTTCGCCTTTAACCATTGAATGTGAGGTGTCTCTATGGTCTTATTAGGAAAATGAAAAAGGGTTGCCAATTCATCGGTTGATAAAATCGAAACTGACTTAGCAAACGGTAGATCAATCACCGGAAAAAATTTATAGATAAAATTAATCATGAAACCGCCTTTAAAATAAATCTTGGTGTCACTAAAATTATTCAAATCGGAGTTAAACTGAGTAAAAGCATTTTTAATATTTTTTAGATGAGTATCGGCTATGTCTTTAGATGGCGCAGTAACGACAAAACGAATCGCTGTTTCAAATCCTGATTTGGAACATTTATCATCAATTTTCTCCAATATTTTTGGATCGGTTTTAAAGGTGGCTTTTTCCGGATTAGCTTCATTTTTCTTAGTACTAGAGATATAGCTTTTGCCGGATTTTTTCCATTTGGAACCAGCCGGACGAATCAGAAGTTGAATAATTCCGGCTTCATTATCATCAAACTTTGATAGAGCCGATGTAATCGCCGAAAGGGAGTCGGTGGGTAAATCACGGTAGACACGAATCGGCATATAAGGAGCCTCTTTTTGAACTAAAGCGCCAAAAACTACCTTGCCCTGTTCGGAAAAAATATTTGGCTCGTCAACTTTTTTAATATCCGCTGTAGGATAATAACCGTAGATGGTTTTTTCAATCAGATCGATAATCCGATTAGGAGCGGAAACATAAAACCTAATCTCGGCTTTTTTTCCAATAATCTCAAAAGAAATCACGTCGTCAACTTCTAAGAAAGAAAAAAAACCGGATTTTTTCAAAGAAGAAAAAGAGGAAAACATCTGGTCAGCGGCGTCAATTTTTATTTCATTTTCTTTTGAAATCTTTACTTCTAAAGTGATCATTTCTAAAGAAATCTTTTCTCTTTTTTTTAAACGAAGATAAATAATTATTAAATAAATAAGAATCAGAGTCAGGCCGGCGGCAAAAATTGCCGAAGCACCGGCCAAACTTATGGTAATTAATCTATCAAGAAGAATTTGATAATATTTGGTCGAGTCCATAAAAAAAGTATATAATAAAAATGTGAAAGATAATATCAAAGATCAAAAATCAAAGATCAAAAACACAGTTCAAAAATCAAAAATTTTAAGATTTTTTATTGTTGTTAGCTTTTTGTTCTTTTTAATCCTTAATTTAATTTATAGTCAAACTATTTCTCCAATTTATTTTCAAATGATTAATAATAACAAAAAGGCTGTTGTTAGTTTTTTGGAGAAAATAAAAACTTTTCCGGAATTTCAAAAAATCTTAGAAATGAATAAAAATATTTATGGAAAAACCGTTGGAGAAGAAACTTTCCGGCAAGAAAACGAGAAAAAATTAATGATAAATAATCTTGAACAAAAATTAATGATAAACCCTAAAGCAAGAGATATCCTGTATAGTCTATTTTTACTATATAAAGAAAAGGGTGATAATTTGACCGCTAAAAAATATTTAAAACAGGCGAAGGAAGTGGACCCTGCTATTGGGTTATAATCTTTATAATTTTTATAATTGTTATAATGATTTAATGTTAAAACAAGCTCATCTCTACATCAAAGGCGATGTCATCGGCGTTGGCTTTCGTGCTTGGACAAAAATTCAGGCAAAGATTATTGGGGTAACCGGCTGGATCAGAAATGTTAATAACCATCCGGATATATACGGGGTGGGTGGTGGAGTTGAGGCTCAAATACAAGGAGATGAAGAAAAAGTTAAACAAATAATTAAGTTAATAAAAAAAGGCCCGCCGGTTTCCCATGTTGCCGAAGTGGAGGTTTTTTGGCAAGAACCAAAGGAAATTTTTGACCAGTTTGAAATAAGAAAATAATTTTCATTTGCATTTTAAAATTATTTGCTATAATTAATTTCCTAAATATGAAAATGTTGTCCATATCAAATTCATTATTGCTCCTTACCCCGACCTGGGCGGGAGCTTAATGATTTGGTAAAAGAACCAAATAAAGACCCCGCCAAAAGCGGGGTTATTTTTTTGTATTAAAATTTACTTTTAAGATATGAGTAATAAAATCTTTGTTTTTGACACAACACTGAGAGATGGTGAGCAGGTTCCCGGGTGCCAATTAAACACAGTTGAAAAAGTTGAGATCGCGCGTGAACTGGAAAAATTAGGTGTTGATGTTATAGAGGCCGGCTTTCCCGTATCATCGCCAGGTGATTTTAAGTCCGTTGTTGAGATATCAAAGGCGGTAACAAGACCAATTGTCTGCGCCCTTACTCGAGCTAAGAAAGAAGATATCGATGCGGCTGCTGAAGCTTTGAAATATGCTAAAAGAAAACGGATCCACACCGGAATAGGGGCCTCTGATGTACACATAAGATATAAGTTCAACTCTACTCGGGCAAAGGTTTTGGAAATGGGAGTTGAGGCAGTTAGATATGCAAAAAAATTTGTGGAAGATGTTGAGTTTTACGCTGAAGATGCCGGCCGGGCTGATCCGGTTTTCTTAGCAAAAATGGTTGGAGAAGTAATTAAAGCGGGGGCCACCGTTGTTAATATCCCGGATACTACCGGGTATTGCTTGCCTCAGGACTTTGGAAACAAAATTAAATATTTATTTGAAAACGTAAAAAATATTAATAGGGTTATCATAGCTGTCCATTGTCATAATGATCTGGGACTTGCTACTGCCAACACAATGGCTGGAATTGAAAATGGAGCTCGTCAAATTGAAGTAACTATTAATGGAATTGGAGAGAGAGCCGGTAATACTTCAATGGAAGAGATAGTGATGATTCTAAAAACCCATAAAAAATTAGGATTAGAAACGGAAATAAATACTAAAAAGATCTATGAGGTTAGTCAAAAAGTATCTAAGATGATGAACATGCCTATACAAAAAAATAAGGCGATCGTTGGCGCCAATGCTTTCGCCCACTCTTCAGGGATTCATCAAGACGGGATCATTAAACAGAGAGAAAATTATGAGATTATTGACCCGAAAGAAGTTGGGATCGATAAATCAAAGATTGTTCTGACAGCCAGATCCGGTAGGGCTGCCTTGAGATATCGACTTAAGAATCTTAAATATGAGATCAAACAAGAGTATTTAAATTTTATTTATCAAAAATTTTTAAATTTAGCCGATAAAAAAAAGGAAATTAATGATCTTGATCTAAAGCAATTAATGATTCAAAACCAAATATGATTAATAAAATATCCGGGATTATCACCTCTATTTTTTCTATTGATATTAATACCGATGATATTATTCCCGCTTGGACTTTACAGGAATCAACTGACAGAAGTTTTTTTAAAAAATATGCCTTTGATAATTATGATAAGGGGTTCGTTTCTAGAAGTGAAAAAGAAGATAATAATATTATTGTTGCCGGAAAAAATTTTGGTTGCGGATCTTCCAGGGAGCAAGCTGTTTACGCTTTACAAGAAAATAATATTAAGGCTGTTATTGCCCCATCTTACCCTGATATCTTCTATCGTAACTGTTTAAATAACGGCCTGCCGGCAATCATCGTCGATGATATTAAAATTTATAAAATAAAGAAATCAATTGTTATTGATCTTATTAAAAAAACTATCCAAATTAACGGGAAAAAATATTCAATAAAAAATCCTGATGAAGATTTGAAAAGTTTTGCTTTAGGTGGAAGGTTAGGAAAAATAAGAACACACTTAAATCGCTTATTAGGTCAAGTTCAATCAAAAAAAACCTCTTTTGTAAAAGCTCCTGGGAGAGGCCAAACAATTGTTGAGAAGATCGTTTCTGATCATGTTGGCCGCCATGTTTTTGCCGGGGAAAAACTGGATCTGCCGATTGACGTTTTATTTTTTAACGAAGTCATCGGTCCTCCTGCAATAAAAGATTTTAATAATAAATTTTCTGATGTATTTATAAAACATAAGAAAAAAATAAAAATATTTGATCCAAAACGGGTATTTTTTATTCCTGATCATACCGTTCCTTCTTCGTCAGTTTTAGTTTCTGAAGGTATCGATCTGATGGAGCGGTTTTCTCGTGAACAAGGCGCTAAATGTTATAAAGAAGGCGATGGAATAGAACACGTTGTATTGATCGAAGACGGTTATATCGTTCCCGGGGAAATAATTCTGGGAACTGACTCTCACACCGATACAAATGGGGCATTAAATACTTTGGCTTTTGGAGTTGGAACGACTGATGCAACGTATGCAATGGCCACTGGATACCTATACGATTTCGAGGTGCCGAAAAGTATCAGGTTTAATTTAAAAGGAAAATTCAAAAAAGGGGTTTTTGGAAAAGATCTGATTCTTTATTTGATTGGAAAGCTCGGAGTCGACGGAGCCTCAAAAAAAATTGTTGAATTTGGAGGCCCTGGGTTAAAAAACATTTCAATCGAACAAAGGATCACTATTGCCAATATGGGAGTAGAAATGGGCGCCAGAACGGCCATATTTGAGCCGGATAAAAAACTAAAAACCTATCTAAAAAATCGAAATAAATTTTCATATAAATTTTATCTTCCTGATGATGATTGTCAGTATGAAACAGTGATCGATGTTGACCTATCTGTTCTTGAACCATGCGTCGCCTTTCCTCATAAGCCAGGGAACGTTATTTATATTTCAAATATTAAAAAATATATGAAAAAAAGCCAAAATAGTAAAACGATGGACTTTGCTCCGGTCTTTTCATTAAAGATCACTGATGCATTTTTGGGAGCTTGTACCAACGGGCGCTACGAGGATTTTATTGAGTCGGCAAAAATAATTAATGGGAAAAAAGTTCATTCAAATGTTAATTTTGTTGTGATACCTGCTTCACGTAATGTCTATAACCGATTGATGAGGGAAGGTATTCTGCAAATATTTGCTGAGGCCGGAGCCAATATCGAATCTTCTAATTGCGGCCCGTGTTTTGGAAAGCATATGGGAGTAGTGGGCCGGGGAGCTCAGATGATCTCTTCTTCAAACAGAAACTATATCGGCAGAATGGGATCGCGTGACGCCAGAATTTTTTTAGCATCTCCAGTTACAGTCACTGCGGCGGCAGTTGCTGGAGAAATAGTTGATCCAAGAAAATACCTATGAAAAAAAATATTGCAGTTTTACCTGGAGATGGAGTCGGGCCGGAAATAATCAATGAGTCAATTAGGATTTTAAAAAAAATAGCTGAAAAATTTCACCATCAGTTTATTTTTACAGAGGGCCTTATCGGATCTATTGCGATCGATAAAACCGGAAGTCCTTATCCTAAAGAGACTCATCGACTTTGTCTAAATTCTGGTGCAATTTTATTCGGAGCTATCGGTCACCCAAAATATGATAATGATCCAAAAGCAAAGATCCGACCTGAACAAGGGTTACTGGAAATGAGAAGATCTTTAGACCTTTACGCAAATCTTAGACCTATTAATATTTTTTCGTCATTAATAAATAAATCCCCAATTAAAAAAGAAGTAATAAAAAATGTTAATTTTATTGTTGTCCGTGAACTGACTGGTGGAATATATTTTGGAAAAAAAGGCAGATCAAAAGATAGAAAAAGTGCCTTTGATATTTGTAAATATTCAAAAAAAGAAATTGTCCGAGTTGCAAAAATTGCCTTTAATTTAGCCTTAAAACGAAATAAAAGAATAACCGTAGTTGATAAGGCCAATGTTCTTGAGACTTCCCGACTCTGGCGGGAAACAGTTCAACAGCTGGCAGTTCAATATCCGACTGTCAAAATAAACTTTATGTTTATTGATAACGCTTCTATGCAAATTATTAAAAATCCAAAGCAGTTTGATATTATCTTGACGGAAAATATGTTTGGCGATATTTTGACCGATGAAGCATCGGTTATAGCTGGCTCAATTGGAATGCTGCCATCAGCATCGATTGGAAATACGGTATCTTTATATGAACCAATTCATGGATCTTATCCAAAAGCTGCCGGCTGTAATACCGCCAATCCTATTGGTACGATACTATCCGCCGCCATGATGCTTGATTATAGTTTCGGATTAAAAAAAGAAAGTAAAACTGTAATTAACGCTGTTGAAAAAACTTTAGAACAAGGATTTGGAACAAAAGATATTGTTGATAAAAATTCGTTGTCAACATCTGAACTCGGAAATGCTATTATAAGTTTTATATAAATAATATATGGATCAAACTTTTAAACCTTGGAGATGATTTTTTCATTTGCAAATTAAAAAAACTTTTGCTATCATATTTCCTGAATCTATGAAAAATACACAGTCAATTATTGTCAACATTCTCATTACCACCCCAACGGGCGGCTAATTTTTGTTGACACAAGAAGTTAATCCGCCCAGATAAGGGCGGTTTTTTTATGAATACGAAAAAATTGATGGCAAAACGGACAAAAGTTATGATCAACAGTGCCTTAAGTGAGCTCCTTCGAATTACTGACAAGCCGGAAATAATTTCTTTGGCCGGAGGCTTGCCTGCCCCGGAAAGTTTTCCTCTTAAAATAATCGGGAAATTAAATAAATCAGTTTTGAAAAAATATAGTGGATCTTCTTTGCAGTATGGCCCGACCGATGGCGCGAAGATTTTGCGTGAACAGATCGCAATTTGGCTGGAAGAACGGAATATGAGAGTAACTGCTGATAATATTGGGATTAGTTCCGGTTCTCAAGGTGCCCTCGACACCATAGGAAAAATATTCATCGATAAAGGGGACATTATCGCCGTCGAGTCCCCGACCTATATTGGAGCTGTTGATGCCTTTGCTCCTTACGGCCCGAAATATGCGGAGATCCAGACCGATAATAATGGGGTTGTTCCTGAATCGTTGGAAAAAATATTAAAGACAAAAAAAATAAAATTTATCTACCTCATACCAACATTTCAAAATCCAACCGGGAGAACTATTTCTTGGGAAAGACGAAAGCAGATCGCCAAAATAATTAAAAAACACAACGCACTTTTAATAGAAGATGATCCATACAATAGTCTTCGTTATCGTGGAAAGGCTATCGATCCAATTCAATCTTTAATACCGACAAATACCGTTTATTTATGTACATTTTCTAAAGTTTTAGTTCCGGGACTTCGAATAGGATTCTACAGTGCTCCAAATAATATTAAATCATTAATGATCGCCGCCAAACAATCTGTTGACTTACATACTAACAGCTATGGACAATATTTGGCAGCCGAATATTTAAAGACCGGTGATCTAAAAAAGCATTTACCAAAAATCCTAAAGATCTATCGATTACGACAAGAGGCAATGCTTGCTGCATTGAAAAAATATTTTCCAACTTCTTTTAATTGGACGTATCCCGAGGGCGGAATGTTTCTCTGGGTAACCGGTCCAAAACAATTTGATGCCGCAAAACTTTATTGGAAGGCGATAGAAAAAAATGTTGCCTATGTCCCAGGAACATATTTTTTTGTAAAACCAGGAACGGGAAAAAATACGATGAGATTAAATTTTACTAATGTTTCAGAAAAACAAATTGATATTGCCATCAAAAAAATATCTGAAGTTATTAAAAAATATTTATAGTGAGTGTAACCGAACTATGAAAATCACTGGCAGTCAAGCCGTTATAGAATCATTATTAAAAGAAAGAGTTAAGGTAATTTTTGGATACCCTGGTGGTGCCAATATGCCGATCTATGACGCTCTATATGACTATTCAAATAAAATCCGTCACGTTTTAGTTCGTCATGAACAGGGCGCAACTCACGCTGCTGAAGGTTATGCACGGGTAACAGGACGCGCCGGAGTTTGTTTTGCAACATCCGGTCCCGGAGCTACCAATTTGATCACCGGAATCGCCGATGCTATGATGGATTCCGTCCCTATGGTTTGCATAACCGGCCAGGTGGCGGCTCATTTAATTGGCACCGATGCTTTCCAAGAAACTGATGTGATAGGAATTACGGCTCCGATTACCAAATGGAACTATCAAATTACAAAGGTTGAAGAAATCCCTGATGTTTTTGCCAAAGCATTTTTTATCGCCCAAAATGGCCGTCCCGGACCAGTTGTTATTGATATTACCAAAGATGTACAGTTTAAAACTTTTTATTTTTCCTATCCAAAAAATTATCAAGTAAAAAAAATGCTTCCACCAATACCGTCGGAAAATGCTATTAAGCAAGCGGTAGAAATAATCAATCAAGCAAAAAAACCATTTTTGATTATTGGTCATGGGGTTTTAATTTCAAAAGCCAGTCAAATTCTTGTCCAGTTTGCTAAAAAATCTGGGATTCCGATTGCCTCTACTCTTCATGGCTTAGGCGCTATTTCTTCTGATCATAAAAACTATGTTGGTATGGTAGGCATGCACGGACATTACGCTCCAAATAAATTAACTAATCAGGCCGATGTTATTATCGCTGTAGGAATGCGTTTTGACGATCGAGTAACCAGTACGATTTCTACCTATGCTCCAAACG
>CAYWJV010000031.1:0-10684 GCA_964458735.1 uncultured Gammaproteobacteria bacterium
CCCGAAAGAGAGGTAAATAGGCACGGAGTATTAAGGGTGTCCTAAGTCAGGAAAAATATCCCATATTAAAACGTCTATATTTTCAAATTCTATCTTTGATAAACAAATTATTTAATACTGGTGAAGCGATGTTATTGATAGCAAAAAAATAATCATGTCCACAAATAAATTTTATATTATCTTGAGGACTCTGAATAGCAAGAAGCAAATAGAGTAGAAAAGGACTACGTAAAAGATAGACAAATAGAGCGTCAGAAATATGGTTACAATGGCCAAGATAAAAAAAGCTTCGTTGTGGATTGAAGGCAGTAAACTTTTGGTAAAAAGCATTAAAACCACTAATGTTAATAAGGCCCGTTTGTCAAACCACCATAAAGGCCAACCCAAATACCAGGCTAGTCCGAGCAAAACGGCGGCCAAGATTAAAAAGATTTCTTTTGTGTCAAAGTAAAAAGGACCAAGATACATATTTATTTAATAAATTCTATTTTGGGAAATTGTTTTCCGTTTATTGTTACATAACCAACAATTCTGTACTTCGTTCCTGCTTGGACTTTAATATATTTTTCACCGGTTTGCAGATCTTCTGCGGCTGACACTCCGGTTGATATGGATTGAAAAATAACATTAGCCGGTGGAGTCACCTGCCTGACATTAACAAAAGTATTAGAACTCTCCCTATTTTTGAATAAATTAAAATTACTCAAGCTTGACAATATTTTACTTGGCAACAAAGCTAATGCTTTAGGAGTATTAAGAATTTTTGCAATAAATATTGGACTATCAGCTAAAAATAAATTCGGGGCCATTACTTTCACGCTAAAAAGAGTTAATAAAAGTACGAAAATTATTTTTATCCGATTTTTAGTAAAAATATTTAACATATTAAAATTATTAAAAAACAACTTCTCCTAATTCTGGCATAGTCATTACAGTAACTTTTTCATCATTATCAGTTGTGACTGATTGAGTAGTTGAGGTAACGTCTGAAGATGTGGTAGCAACACTTTCACTACAACTTGTGTTAGTCCACGCTAAAGAGAAATTATTTTGACCTTCGCCAACAGTAACCTGTTGAGAGTTTCCCTTCCAATAATAAGCGGTGCATCCAAATCTTCCATAAACATCAGATATCCAAGCGATGTATACGCCTTGAGGAATTCCGTTAAAGTCGCAGTAATATTGAAGGGGTAATGTTAATGCGCATGATTGATTCCAACCGCTACTATTTTTTAACCCAATTGTATATGATGAAAATATCGGAAGATCCCATCGGTTTGTTATAGATACTGTTGCAGTTCCGGCTCTTCGAACTGAATTGCATAAGGCAGTAAGACTGTTATAACGTTCTGGGTTACAATCATCAGAAAATGAATACATAAAAGTATAACCTGTTGCTATTTTGAATACTTTATCTTTAATCCCTTCACATTTTTCAGTGGTTTCTGTACAAGTATTTGTGACTGTCCCACTGGCTTGAGCTTGAGGACAACAGACTACTGCTCCACCTCTAGTTGTAAAATCTTTACATTTAGTTTGTTTATCAGGACAAGCACTAGCTGATCCCAACGGATTACATATTTTACTCAAATCTACATTATTACAAGCTAGAATAGTCTCATTAACCTTTGTAGGTTCACTACCACACGCTTTTTGAATAGACGTTCCTTTTGGAACGCATTTATTACACGGAGCAGAATTATAACTTGCAAAATAATCACACCCTGCTGTTATACATGCTTGATCGTTATTTAAACCGTTAAATTGATTACAATTATCTGAACTTGCTGTTGATGGTTTTTGAATTGGTTCGCAACACCAACCGCTTTTACAACTCCAGTTTGCCTCTCCCGACTCAGTTTCGCATTGGTTTCTACAACGCTGTCCATAATAAATACTCTTCGATCCACATGTTGCAGGCAGTGTTTCTTTTTCAGTCGTCGAACCTACTCCGGTTTTTTCCGCGCAATCAACTTCCTTATTTCCTTCATCTTCATAATGTGGATAAGGAAGTTTTTTGCCTCCTTCAGGCCCTTTTCCTGCTTCATAGCAACAGTAGTATTGACTTCCATTGAATCCACCTCTACCAGGCGTACAGTTTGTGCCACCGCTTGATCCACCTGATGTCGGTTTCGGAACCGCGGTTGGTTGAACTGCACATAGTCCGGTAGGCGGACCCCAACAACCCCATGATGACTTGTCACCCCATTTGTTTGGCACACAGACATTTCCTGTCCCTTCTGATCGGCAGTTACCTGGATTACAGAATCCTTTTCCCATCTTCCTGCAGATACATCCTGCATCGCTTCCGCATTTGGACGCTCCACAATCCCAATCGGGCCAGGAACATTCTCCATTTTGTTCACCACCACCGCTGCATTCGCAAGAACCGCAAGACGAACCGGCCCCCCACGGGCAGTCCACGCCAGTTTTTCCTTCAGTCCCAGGCCCTCCTACTTTACGGCATGCTTTTGTCCCCGATTGACCACCGGTACAGGTACATGCTTCGCGGTAATCATCTGTACATGACCCTGTCCTTCCACCTCCTCCAGAACACGCTGCTCCTTGACAAGTTTGACCAGAAGAACAATCGCGCTTTTCCCATTGCTGATTTGGATTTGGTGATTTGCAGATAAATTCATACGGGTCACCCTGTTTTTGACACCCAGTCCCACCGACTCGAACTCCATTATCACAGGTTGTTTCCTGCGCTTTCGTTGAAGTCGTCTGTTTCTTTCCCAAAAATGCCGAAGAAAAAAGGCTTGCTACACCGATTATGACAAGTGTTCCGATTGCAACTATAGTTGCGATTTCTCCTCGTTGAAGTGATCTCTTCATTTTACAATCATGATAATAGATCTAACAGTAAAAATCAACAAGTCAACAGTTATAATAAAGGTATTGCTATGTTTCGCCAAAAAATACGAACACTATTAGCTATCCTTATCTCATTTTCCATCGTGCTCTACATCAGTAAAAACGTCTTCGTCGGCAATACGCCCCGGTTCAATCCTTTCTTTAACTCGACGCCTTCACCCACTCTCACACCTACCCAGCCTACAATTATATATAGGGCTCCCACACCACTTCCTACAATAATCCCAATCACGTCAAACATTCCTACTGTAATCCCAACTAAAATCCCAACCCAAAAACCATCCCCCACACCGATCAAACCTACCAAATCAACTCAAGACAATTCAAATCCTTCAGGATTCTGTCCATCTTCGTCGAGTCAAAATTATCAAACGATCGGAATTATTTCAGCTCCAACTGATCGCCCCGCTGAACAGCATGCCGACTTAAATCTTGCTATTCGCGGATATAAGTCAACAACCGGGACATACGGTCTGGTTGACGTCGGAGGAGACACCGATGCACGCGCGCCACAACTCTCAACGCTTTTCCAAGGCAACCCAACTCCTCAAATCATCGGGCTTTACAAAGTCTATATCTGGGATTGGTCCAATAATTCACGAGGTCCGCTTGCACCTGACCCTGAAGTAACCCTCATTGGCCTTCAAACAAATCCCAACCAACCGCTCGTTGTACCCCAATCAGGCTATGACATAGGAGCCGGATATCAAGTTATGGTCTTATATGCCAATGAAAACAGTATAACTTTAAAATACACCCGTGAAGACAATATTATCTCCGGATATGCAATTCATGCAGACAATGTCTGTGTTGATGTAAATCTTTTGAGTCTCTATCGATCGATGAATAGTCGGGAACGAAGTTCGCTTCCGGCGCTTCGCGGAGGACAGATATTTGGCTATGCTCACGGAGGTGAGGTTGTCATCGCAATCCGTGATACCGGCACTTTCATGGATCCGAGGGTAAGGAAAGATTGGTGGAAAGGATACTAAAATCTACTATAATAGGCCTATGACACGTAAGCCTGATGTTTTTAAATTTGATTCTTATAAGATTCATTCTGACAAAAAAACCATTGATTTTAATTATAAAACTGGAGACTTATGTTTCACTGAAAAAATTATTCTACCCGACGGGATTCCCGCCAACGTTGAAGACAAATTAGTTAACCTTCCGAATCGGAAGGTAAATAAAGTTTTGGAAAGTCTTCATTTAATTTTAGGAATAACATATTTTAAGATGTACTGTCCAAAAAAAATCGTTATTTCATATTATTTATCCAAAGCTCAAGCTGATTTTTGGAATACCGTCTATACAAAAGGATTGGGAGAGTTTTTTTACAAAAACAAAATTGATTTTAAAAATTTAATCGATTTTCCATACTACGATTCTGATGAACCGCCCATACAACCGCGTCGGTTGGATGAGGCTAAAAAAAACAGATATTTAGTGGGAATCGGCGGCGGCAAGGATTCAATTGTGGCTATAGAACTTCTAAAAAAAGAAGGCAAGCATGTGACCGGCCTGATACTGGAAACAGGCCGTTCCCATATCCAAAGAGAAGTGGCCAAAACGGCCGGAATAGAGTTTCTTTTGGTAAAAAGAGAATTAGACAATAAGTTATTTGAATTAGAAAATATTTATCATGGCCACGTGCCTTTTTCGGCCATTTTCGCCTTTATTGCTTTATTAGTTTCCGTCATCTACGATTATTCCTCAATCATAACCGCCAATGAAAAGAGTTCTAACTTTGGCAATCTTAATTATCTGGGAACAGAGATTAACCATCAATGGAGCAAGAGCGAAGAATTTGAAAATCTTTTTAAAGATTATGTCAGGAAATTTATCATTCCTGATGTTGACTTTTTTTCTATTTTAAGGCCTTATTCGGAAATGGCAATAGCCAAAATATTTTCTTCTCACAAAAAATATTTCCCTGTTTTTTCAAGCTGTAACCGAAATTTTAAGATAAAAGGAAACGTCAATCAGAAAAGATGGTGCGGGGAATGCGCCAAATGCGCTTTTGTCTTTATTATTTTAGCGGCTAATTTGTCCCGGGATGAAGTGGTTAGAATTTTTGATAAAAACTTGCTTGACGATCCCCTACTAATTCCTTTGTATCAAGATTTAATCGGAAAAGGGTCAATGAAACCATTTGACTGTGTTGGGACATTTGAAGAATCACGTCAGGCCTTGGAAATAATTAAAAATAAAAAAGAATTTAACGTTTCTAAAATCATATGAAACTCGATCAGTTAAAAAAATATAAAAGAATCCTGATTCTGGGCTATGGAAAAGAAGGACAAGCTACTGAAAGATTTTTGAAAAAGTATTTGCCTGAAACTATTATTGGTATCGCCGACCAAAAAATTGACTCCAATTATCTTGACGAGCAAAATAAATATGATCTGGTAATTAGATCTCCCGGTATTCAAAAACAACTAGTTACCAAACCCTATACAACGGCCACCAATATTTTTTTTGGGAACTGTCAGGGTCAAATTATTGGCGTTACCGGCAGTAAAGGAAAAAGTACCACAACAAGTTTGATATATTCAATTTTAAAAAATGCCAAGAAAAAAGTTAAATTGTGCGGCAATATTGGCCGGCCAATGCTTTTGGAACTGCTTAAACCAATCAGTAGAGAGGCTATTTTTGTTTGTGAACTTTCCAGCTATCAACTTGATGATATTGAACATTCACCAGACATTTCCGTCATCACTAATCTTTTTCCGGAACACATGAACTATCACGGCAACCTTGACGCTTATTATCAAGCCAAGAAAAATATTCTCAAATTCGTAAAACCAGACGATTATTATTGTTATAATCCTAAATATTCAATTTTAGAACAATGGGCAAAAAATATTAAATGTCAATCTCTACCTTCTGAGCGAAAAATTTATTTTGACCGGATGACTAATCCTTTGCTTGGAGAACATAATTTGGAGAATATAGATGAAGCGGTAACAGTGGCAAAAATATTTAATATTTCTGACGAGATTATTAAAAATACCATTTTAAATTTTCAACCGTTGCCGCATAGGTTGCAGCTTGTTGGGAAATTTAGGAACATTTTATTTTATGACGATGCAATTTCAACCACGCCTGAATCAACGATCTGTGCAATTAATAGTTTTCCAAAAATTGGCACAATTTTTTTAGGAGGAATGGACCGAGGTTATGATTTTGATGAACTGTCCCGGGTAATTATTGACAAGCAAATACCAAATATTGTTTTATTTCCAGATAGCGGAGAAAAAATATTTAAATTATTAAAAAAAGCCAATAGAATTAAATTTAAATTTTTAAAAACTAAGAGTATGGAAGAGGCGGTAGTTTTTGCCTATAAAAATACTCCGGCAAAGACTGTTTGTTTGCTTTCAACTGCCTCGCCAAGTTACTCTCTTTGGAAGAATTTTGAAGAAAAAGGCGATCTATTTCAGTTTTTTGTTAAGAAATACAGAAATTAGACCTTATAAATCTCCGTTCCTTCTTTGACCGGTTGGTCGACTTTCATACCGACGTCATCGCCGCCTTTAACCGTCGTAATACTTTCATGTTCTTTCTGAATTGAAGTGACTTCTTGTTGAAATAGTTCTTTTCCATTTTTGACAAACTTTATTTTGTCACCAATTGAAAGCTTGGATTCAAAGACAATGGCGGCTACCCCGATTTTATCAAAATAATGTTTGACTTTACCAACTCTTTTATCTGCCATATTTATCATCACCCCCATGTCTATTTTAACATCATACTAAATTTATTTCCAATAAAAAACCCCGTCTTTCAGCGGGGCCTTTTATTTCTTTGTTTAAGTCTTAACAGTTTATTAGTATCCCATTCCCCCCATATTCGGCATGGCGGGAGCGGCCGGCGGATTTTTCTCCGGTAAATCAGCTACTAATGCTTCCGTTGTTAACACCATCATGGCAACCGATACGGCATTTTCAACTGCCGTCCTGACTACTTTTAAAGGATCAATGATACCGGCTTTGATCATATCAATTGTTACGGCTGTGTCTGTTGATTCGGTTTTTAATACGTCAAATCCAAATCCTTTTGCACTTGCAGATCGCGCTTTTGCAATTAGTTCTCCAGCATTAAGTCCAGCGTTTTCCATAAGCTTTGTGAATGGAGACTCAATCGCTGTTTTTACTAAATCAAAACCTATAAGCTCATCCTTACTTGCACCGGCATCACCAAGGTCTTTATTTATCATCTTTTGGCTGATGTCAAGAAGAGCGACGGCTCCGCCGGGAACGATTCCTTCCTCAAGGGCGGCTTTTGTGGCGGCCACGGCATCAATGACTCTTTCTTTTTTATCTTTTAATTCCACCTCTGTAGCCGCTCCAACATTAATGATGGCTACTCCTCCGGATAATTTTGCCAACCTTTCCTGTAATTTTTCCCGGTCAAATTCCGAAGTATTCTCAACAATTTCCCGTTTAATTTTTTCGATTCGGCCGGTAATTAACTTCTTATCCCCTTTTCCACCAATAATACTGGTGTTTTCTTTATCAGACTTGACTTTGTCCGCCCGGCCACAGTCATCAACTTCAATATTCTCCAACTTTTTCCCCAACTCTTCGCTCAGGACGGTTCCGCCGGTTAAAATGGCAATATCTTCCAATATCTCTTTTCGTCTATCACCAAATCCCGGTGCTTTAACAACCAAAGCATTAAATGTCCCTCTTAGCTTGTTGACTACTAATGTGGCCAAAGCTTCGCCTTCTATTTCTTCGGCAATGATGACTAAATTTTTGGAAACTTTGACAAACTTTTCTAAAAACGGTAATAGGTCCGAGACGGCCGTAATTTTTTTATCGGTAATTAAAATGTAGGCGTCTTCAACTTCGGCGACCATTTTATCCGAGTCGGTAGCGAAATAAGGAGAAGCAAAACCCCGATCAAACTGCATCCCTTCTTTATGATCAAAGGTCGTCTCCAAACTTTTTCCCTCTTCAACGGTGACGACGCCGTCTTTACCGCCGACTTTTTTCAAAGCTTCAGCGATTAGGTTACCTATTTCGACATTACCGGCTGAAATAGTCGCCACACTGGCGGCATCCTTCAAGGTAATATTTTTCGCCATTTTTTTCAGTTCGGCAACTACGTAAGAAGATCCCTTCATTAATCCTGATCTCATCACCATTGGATTAGCACCGGCTGTAATCATCTTTATTCCTTGGGAAACAATCGCGCTGGCTAAAATCGTCGCCGTCGTTGTCCCGTCCCCGGCAATATCAGCGGTTTTGGAAGCCGCCTCTTTAACTAACTGGGCCCCCATATTTTCAAATGGATCTTCTAATTCTATTTCTTTAGCAACCGTCACGCCATCGTGAATGATACTGGGTGCACCCCATTTGCGGTCTAAAGCAATATTTCGTCCTTTTGGACCAAGAGTCGTTGCGACTGCTTTACATAACTTATCAACACCGTCAAGAAGTTTTTTTCGAGCCTCTGCTCCGTAAATGATTTGTTTTGCCATAAATACGATTTTCACGGATAAATTTTAAATAAATTGATTTTCGCGGATATCCGTGTTAATCCGCTACTTATCTGTGTTAATCTACTATAGCCATTACATCCTTCTGTTCAATCAAAAGCCATTCTTCCATACCCACCTTAACTTCATTTCCACCCCATTTCTTATAAAGAACTTTCTGACCGACCTTGACAACCATTCCTTCGCATTTCTTTTTTTCATCACTGCAACAATTACTTCCACAACAATCGTTGCCCGGGCCGACGGCCATTATCTCACCAATCTGTGGTTTTTCCTTGGCGCTATCTGGCAGAACAATCCCTGAAGCGGTTTTTGATTCGCCTTCAAGAGGTTTAACTAATACGTAATCAAAAAGAGGTTTGATTTTACCTTGTGTTTTTGACATATTTAAAAATTGGAACTTGTCCTCCGATTCGGAGGACTTGTAATTAACTTATAATTTTTTTATGATGAAAATATACCCAAAAAGTTTTCCTTTGTCAAGGGGAAATTATCAAATGACCATTTAGTCTGCCAATAATATGGACGAAACCAATAGCCTGTCAGAAATAGAAAAATTAAAAACTCTCTTGCAGTCAGCTGATCTGCCTGCTAATCTTCATGATAAAGCCGCCGAGCAAATTGAAAGAATTTATCTCACCTTAAAACACGGTGGCAATCTTTCCCAACTGGATATCACGGCTAAATATATTGATTGGATTGTTAACTTACCTTGGAATAAAAAAACTGATGATATTTTGGATATTAGTCACGCTAAGCAAGTATTAGAAAAAAATCATTTTGGCCTGGAAAAAATTAAACAAAGGATCATCGAATATATTTCGATTCTGATTTTACAAAAAAAAGGGGTACCGACTGGTGCCCCTCATGCACCTAATTTATTTTTTGTTGGTTTAGCCGGCACTGGAAAAACTACCTTTGCCAAATCGGTCGCTGAAGCTTTAGGAAGAAAATTTATGCGTATTCCTTTTGGGGGACTCTCTTCAGCTTTAGATCTGCGCGGTCAGTCAAAGACTTCCCCGGAAGCCGAACCGGGCATGATCGTCCGGGCTTTAAGAAGAGCCGGAACTCGAAACCCGGTTATACTACTTGACGAACTGGACCGAATAACTCCGGAATCGCGGGCCGCTATTATGGGTGTTCTAATTGAGCTTTTAGACCCGGGACAAAGCAATAATTTTACCGATTATTTTATTGACTATCCGCTTGACCTTTCCCAAGTTCTCTTTATTGCAACCGCCAACAATACCAATAATATTTCAACCGCGGTCATGGATCGGCTTGAGATAATTCAAATGCCCTCATATACTGATGAGGAAAAAATTGCCATTGCCAAAGACTATGTCTTCCCCCGTTATATCAAAGAGGTAGGACTAACACCGGAGAATATAAAAATTGAAGATTCCGTCTGGATGAAAATTACCAGACCATTGGGATTTGATTCGGGTATCAGAAGCTTGGAGCGGACTATTGAAGGAATTGCCAGACGGGTTGCTTATAAAATCGTCAAAGGCGAAGGTACGAGTTTTGTAATAAATGATAGTAATGTAAGAGAATATCTTTAGGTGTGTCTATCCGCTACCTTGCTGGCTCCATAAGAATATGGTTTTACTTTGACTTCATATCCGCTGCCGCGAATCATGCCACTGACTTCATTGATCATATCTCTGGTCTCCCCATTGTGTCCGATGTCAACATGAATCTGAATATCATAGCGGGCAATCCCATTGGTTTTAAAAAAGCTGACAAAATTTTCCGAAGTCTCCAGTGACATCGTCGCTTCCCGGTAAATTCTTTCCTTTAGACCCATTTTTTTATTATTAATTTCCCTTTTCCAAAAATAAATCCCGCCAAAACCAATTCGATGAATTACCAAGGCGGACACAAAATCATAACCGCCTTTTTCAATTTTCTGTGAGTCAGTCCCGACGATAACTTCATATTTAGCTTTTTTATTTTCTGCCATGTAAGAAGATACAATGTGTTTTAACTTTTCCAGATCGACCTGTCCATGAGTTGGGCTTTGAAACATGGCGGAGAGGGCGAGATTTGAACTCGCGATGACATTTCTGCCATGCAGGTTTTCAAGACCTGTGCATTCAACCGCTCTGCCACCTCTCCTGGATTGAGCTGATATACAATTTAACTCGAACCTATTTTATCAAAAATACTTGAAAAAAAACAATCGCTTTAGGCAGAGTAGTTCTTTATGAGAAAAGAGCAAAAATAAAATATCAGGATGAATTATTATCTGCGGAGAGTGAGGCGAGAGAGAAAAGGTTGGGGGTTTGGAAAAAA
>CAYWJV010000032.1:0-10661 GCA_964458735.1 uncultured Gammaproteobacteria bacterium
TTTGAATAGAGCATATTAGAGTTATATCTTATTCCTAAATCCTAACTTATCCAGTATCTTACCCAAAGTTTCCATCGGGCCTGAGGTGTAAGTATCAATGACCAATTGGTAATATTTAGGGTCGAAAAAATTATAGTTACCGTAATATTTTCTCCATTCACGAAAGTTAATCTCTTCTCTTTCTTTAATATATTTTTTTGCCATATCAACTGAGATTTTATCTCGATTGACGACCCGATCAATTTTTAAAGCATTATCTTTACAAACAAGAAGAACTCGTAGAGTGTTCTTCATATTTCTCGCAAAAAAACCAGCCAGCCAAGCCTCAATAATATAGTGGCCGTTTTTTAGAAGTTTTACAGTTCTTTCGTCAATCATATTATGAATTTCTTTATCAGCCAGGCTGGCTAAAGGCTGGACATATTCTTTGGCAAAATCACGGAGAATCTGACCGCCAGAGGTGAACTTCCAACCTTGGGGTTCAAGGTATGGTTTAAGATTGTCTAAAAGAGTATTTTTCCCGGTTGAGACACCGCCAGAAATAGTGACGTTTTCAAATTTTAGATTCATAAATAATTTTATTTAACTAATTTAATAATATCATTAACCGTAATAAGAGCGGCTAAAGATAATAACATTATAAATCCGATTAGATTAGTATATTTTTCGATATTTTTATTTGGCCTTTTTTTGGTAATACCTTCATAAAGAACGAAAACCAGTCGACCGCCGTCTAAGGCAGGAAAAGGAAGAATATTTATAATCGCTAGATTCAATGATAGAAGGCCAAGAAATTGAAGGAAAGCATTTCCGCCAAACTTTATTGCCTGTCCGGCTAGGTTGGCAATTCCCACCGGACCGGCCACGTCAACACGAGGTTTTTGAAAAGTAATTAGTCCTAAAATTAGTTTTCCAAGCTCTGTAGCAATTTTATAGGTAATATTAGAAGCTTCGATTAAACCGTAATAAGGAGCAGTATACCAAGGATATTTTTTCTCGATTGACGAAGTTATAGCAATTCCTAAGGGGCCTTCTCCAACAGGCGGATTAATTCGGGGTGTCAAGTTAATTGTTAATTGTTGATTGTTTCTTTGAACAAGCAGACTGATTCTTTGTCCGGCGTATTTTTGGGTTAGGGTGATTAGGGAGTTTGAAGAGGTTAGGGGGATTAGTCCGCCTTCGCCAAGGCTTCGGCGAGACGAAGGAGGAATAAGCTTTAGAATAGTATCTTTTTCTTTAAGACCGGCGATTTGGGCGGGCGAATTTTTAGTGACTTTTTCAATGATAACTTTATTGGCTGGAACTGAGATACCCTGAGTGACTAAATATGAAAAAATAAACCAACCCAGTAAAAAATTTCCGATGACCCCTCCTAAGACAATCAAAGTCTTTTGCCAAGGCGTTTTATTGACAAACATCCTGTTTATGTTTGTTTTATGTAATTCATCGTATTCCTCACCATACAATTTGACAAAGCCACCTAATGGTAATAAATTGATGCTATATAAAGTTTCTCCTTTTTTTATACCAAATAACCTTGGAGGTAGTCCGATACCAAATTCTTCAACTTTGACGCCCATTTTTTTGGCAATAATAAAATGGCCAAATTCATGGACGAGAACAAGAACAGTCAGGATAAGGAGAAAAATTAAAATTGTCATAGATTAGTTTATAAAGTTTTTAAAGTTTGTAAAGTTCTTAAAGTGTTCTTCTTTATAAACTTTATTACTTTACGAACTTTATGAACTATTCAAACTTCCCTAATTTCATTTTCTTTACTTTCTTTAATATTATTAATTTCGTCCATTTGCTTTGTTGCTTGACTATCGATTTCTTTTTCTAAACGATATTTTTCGTCCTCTCCCATTTCCTTTTTTTCAAAAGAAGTTTTAATTATTTTTCTGACATTATCACGTTGATTTCTAATCGTCACTTTTTTTTCCTCAACTTTCTCTCCAACGATTTTAATATATTTTTCTCTTTGTTCACTGTCAAGAGATGGAATTCTAATAATAATTTTTGATCCTTGAACGGCCGGGGTTAGTCCTAAAGGCGATTTTAAAATCGCTTTTTCAATATCTTGAAGAGTCGATGAATCAAAAGGAATAATTGATAATGATGAAGGTCCGTCAGTCATGATCGTTGATAGTTCCAACAATCTGAGTTTAGTTTGGCCATTGTAAGTTTCAACACTCAAGTTTTCGACAAGAGAGGGAGAGGCGCGGCCGGTACGGATTGATTTGAGATCTTCTTTTAAAGAGTTAACAGTTTTACTAGCTTGTTGACCAAAAGTAAAAATAATATCCATAAATTTGATTATACACTCCAGCGAATAAATTTGATTATCTTAATATTTTCCCCAAACTTTAAAACCGCTTCTTTAATTAAGTCATTAATTTTTTTTGAGGGATCCCTCATATACTCTTGATCAAGAAATTCTTCATTAGTTTCGGCTCTAAATGAGGCAACTTGCATGGCTAATTCTTGTCCCAGGCTTTGAAATTCCTTATTCCCGGAAACAAAGTCGGTTTCGCAAGCAAGTTCAATCAGAGAAGCAATTTTTTTGTTGTGATGAACGTAAGAAAAAATTGCACCAGCCATTGTATTACGTGCTGATTTGTCTTTGGCTTTGGCAATTCCCATATATTTTTTGAGTAACTTTTTTGCGTTATCAAGATTATTTTTACCTTCTTCAAGAGCTTTTTTACAGAGAGAAAAAGAAATACCGGTTTCTTCCCGAAGTTGTTTTAGTTTCTTTATATCGTACATAATAAAGTCAAAAGTTAAAAGTTAGAAGTCAAAAGTTAAAGTAAAAAGTTAAAAGTGTTTAAAAACTTTTTAATTTTGACTTGTATTTTTGACTTTTGAATTTTGACTTTTGCCTTTGCTGGCTGCGTATGCTCCAATGATTTCTTTCAAAAAATATTCAATTGAAGTAGCTGAGTCGTCGTTGCCGGGAATTGGATAGTTAATTGGATCGGGATTGACATTGGTATCGGTGACGGCGACGACTGGGATTTTCATCTCTCCTGATTCTTTGACAGAGTTTTTTTCTTTTTTAATATCGATAATAAAAAGAGCGTCTGGTAATTTTTTGAGATTTGCGATTCCTCCGTAAAATTTTACTAGTTTGTTTAATTTTTTATCTAATTTAACCTGCTCATGTTTGACAAATTTATTCCACTCCCCCTTCTCTTTTTCCTCTTTCATTGAATTAAGTTTTTTGACGTTTTTGATAATCATTTCAAAATTAGTTAGAAGTCCAGCAGGCCATTTGGTGTTGATAAAAGGAAGATTGTTTTTTTGGCATAGCTCTTGAGTTAAATTTGAAGCAATTTTTTTAGTAGAGATGACGAGAAGAACTTTTTCATTTTTTCCCAGTGCGGAAACAAACTGTTTTGCTTTTTCAAGATAGTTAACCGTTTTTGTCAGATCAATAATTGAAACACCGTTTTCAAAAGAATAGATATATTTATTGGTTTTTGGATGAACCCGGTTAGCTTTATGGCCAAGATGGGCACCGGCGGCAAAAAGTTCCTCCACTTTTTTATCACTATTATTCATAAATGTATATTCTAACAATGAAGGGAAGATTTTGCAATTAGATTTTGAGGGATTTTAGGAAGGTTTTGAAATCACCGTTAATTTCTTTGTGCTGAAGGGCAAACTCTATGACGGTTTTCAGATATTCAAATTTGTTACCGGTGTCATAATATTTACCGTTTTCTATAACGACGGTATAAATAGGAACCCCCTCGCCTTTAAGCAAGTTAATAGCATCCGTCAGCCAAATTTCTTTTCCTTTTCCCGGTTTAACTTTTCTTAATGCGGAAAAAATTTCCGGGGGTAAAATATATCCGCCATGGGTGGCAATATTGGAAGGGGCTTCATTAATTTCCGGTTTTTCGACAATTTTATTTATTTTGTAAACATTATTTTCTACATGAGTCAGATCGGCAATTCCATATCTTTTTAGATCTTCTTTATTTTCTATTTTCACTCCTGAGATAACAATACCGCCAAATTTTGCGTAAATTTTGATCATTTGAGCCAGTCGGGGCGGTTTGGAATAGATGAATTCATCTCCCCAAAGAACGGCAAAAGGTTCATCTTCAATTACCGGTTCAGCGGTCAAGACAGGTGTACCGTTTCCATAAGGACCTTTTTGACGGATATAAATAAAATTAGCCATATTGGAAATTCTTTGAATTTCTTCCAGTAAATGATTCTTTTTTCCTTGAAGTAAATTTTTGACTAAATCTTCGGAAGGAGCATCAAAATGATCTTCGATCGCCCGTTTATTAGATCCGGTAATAATAATAATATTCTTAACTTTTGAATCAATTGCTTCTTCAACCACATACTGAATTACCGGTTTATCAACAATCGGGAGCATTTCTTTGGGCATGGCTTTGGTTTGAGGGAGAAATCTGGTTCCAAAACCAGCCGCAGGAATTACAGCTTTAGTAATTTTTTTCATTCAAATTTAACAGAAATTTTTTGAATTAGTTGAATATTATTATTAACAAAAGCAGTCAGTTCAGCTATACCAGCTGTATTTGAAAACAAAGTAAAATTAACTTTTCCGGTTTTATTCGACACGGAAGTTGATTCTTGTGTTCCATTGACTAATCCTAGATTAGTCACTAATTTTACCTGTTTTTTATCTAAGGGTAAGTTATTAGCATTCCTTATAAAAACATTGACCTCAACTTTATCTCCTACTTTAGCGGTTAAGGGCCAAGCAAAGATTAATGAAGTTTGAGCAGATGGATCAGTCTCGGTCGAGGCTCTGGCGATATTTGAAATTTGTTTGTTAAATAATATTGTGGTAACAAAGACTCCAAAAACTAAGAGAAAAATCACCATTAAAGCCGTAAATTTTTTATCCATATACTAATTAGCCTATCAAGAAAAAGATAGTTTGTCAAGAATTTTTCGATGAATCAATTCCGGAGGAAGAATTTTTTCATTTTCCACACAGTCAATTTTTACCCAGTTCTTATTATTTCTTACCATAGCTAAATACATATTCTCAACTTTTTGTAGATAATCTGAGCTCTCTTCATATTGGTCTTTTGATTTTCCATGTAAATAGTTTCTTTTGTTTTTTTTGAGCATTAATATCTGAGCAAAAACTAAAGGAACATAAAGAAAAAGAACTAAATCCGGTTTCGGAATACCAAAGACTTTATATTCTAATGTTTCCGCCCATTTTAGAAAATTTTTTCTTTGAGTTGGCTTAACTTTTACTGCTTGATAGACAACAGAAGGTGTGTAGCGATTACAGATTACGAACTTTTTATCATTAATCGCTTTCCAAAGCTGATCTTTTACCTGCCAACGATCGGCGGCGTAAGGAAAAGAGGCTAAATACGGATTGATTCGACTAAAATGACCGAATTCTCCGTTTAAGAAGCGGCCGGCAAAGTCTCCAAAAAAAGTCTTTCCATACTGAGGAAAATCAAAAGAAGCATAGCTAATTTGTTTTTTACTTAAATAGTTAAGAAGCAGTTGCAGTTGGGTTCCTTTTCCTGAACCGTCTGTTCCCTCAATCACAATCAGTTTACCCATATAGTATATTATAAATCAATTATTTCGCCGGGTTTGACTTTGTCTTCAAAAATCAGTTTAGCGACCTTATCTTCAATTTCATCACGGATCGTTCGCTCTAAATTTCTTGCCCCGAAACGAGGATCATAACCTTTTTGAGAAACTGTTTCTAAGGTTTTTTCAGAAACAATTATTTTTACTTTATAAAGTTTTAAAATATCAATCCCAATCTGATTGATAATTTTTTTCGCCAAAATTTTGATTGACTGTTGACTTAAAGATTGAAAAGCAATTACGCCGTCAAAACGGTTAAGAAATTCGGGAGAGAAGATGCCTTGCTTAATAAGGTAATTAGGGAGATTAGGGGGGTTGGGGGCATTTTGATAAATAATATCACTTCCGGCGTTTGAGGTGGCGATGATAACAAGATTTTTGCAGTCGACTCTCCTTCCTTGTCCATCGATGAAATAGCCTTCATCAACAACCGTTAAAAAAATATTAATGAGATCTTTGTCAGCCTTTTCAATTTCGTCCAGTAGTAAAACTCCATAGATTTGTTCGCGAATGGTTTGAGTTAAAAGACCGGGGTTAGTACTGTCTCCAATGAGTTTTGGAATATCATATTTTGATTGAAATTCAGACATATCAAAACGGATTAGGGATTTAGGGGTATTTGAGAAAAAGACTTCAGTAATGACTTTGGCTGTTTCGGTTTTACCGACGCCAGTCGGACCTAAAAATAAAAACGTCGCCAGAGGCTTTTTCCTTTTACCTATCAACAAGAAAGATCGTCTTAGAGCTGATGATAGTTTTTTTATCGCTTCATCTTGCTGAATAATCCGGGAAAACAGTAAGGTTTCGAGATTCAGAAGTTTTTCTTTCATTTGTTTGGTAATTGTAGTTGGGATATGAGTTTTTTCCGTTAAGACAGCGTTGATTATTTCAGGGGTTATCGTAGGGACAGGTCTAGACCTGTCCGTACCACGCTGTTTGGCATAAACACAGGCCGTATCTAAGAGGTCGACCGCCTTTTCCGGAAAAGGAATATAGGTTAAATAAAATTCGCTTTTTTCAATCACTTCTTTGACGGTTTCATAAGGAATATAAACTTTATAATGGTTTTCAAAAGCAATAACCGATTCAAGCAATATGTTTTCAGCTTCTTGGTCAGCAACTTCATAAACATCGACTTTATTAAAAATCCTATTAATTTTTTCGTTGGGGAAAATAAAGCTTTGATAGGCAAAAGGAGTGGTTATTCCAATGATTTGAATCAGGTTGCTTTTAGAATATTTTTCCAGCGAAATGGTGAGATCAATTTTTCCCTGATCATCAGCAATATATTTATCAAAATTATCAATAAAAAGAATTATATTTTTTGCTTGTTGGGCTTCTTTTAATAGTTCTTCAAAAAAATTTTCCCGTTGTTTTTGATCAACATATTCGGTTAAGATTTTTTCCATATTGAGTTTTAAAATCCGTCGGTACATCAAATGAATATTGGTTTTCCCCAGATAAATTTTTTTCGCTAAAGCGTCAATAATTGTATGTTTCCCCACTCCTTCCTCACCAACAATAATGACATTGTTTTCAATAGATTTTGTTAAAATTTGTTCAATCTCCTCAATTTCTTTTTCCCGATCAACAATGTTTTTAATATGATGAAGATAAATAGAAGTAGCTAAATCAGTGGTATATTGATCAAGAGTTGGGGTGTAGCCTACGGCCCAATCACGGGCTAAAGGCGGATAAGAAAATAAGTTTGTCAGTTTCCACCAACTGACTTTTTCAAGATGTTGTTGATAATATTTTTCAAACCAGTTCTCAACAAAAGACCGGTTTTCTTCACTGAGTAAATGAGTCTCAATAAATTTTTTTTTAAAGATATCTTTTTTTTCTTGGGAAGTTTTTTGAAAAAGAGATAATAAATAAAAAAGCGGTAAGAAAAGAAAAAATATTAAAGCGATGATGGGAAGAAAAACCATAAATAGAGTTTGGAAAATAAAATAAAAAATAATAATTGACAGTCTCATGAGAATACCAATCCATCTTGAGATGAGATTAAAAGCAAAACGATTAGCCCAATCAGCCAAAGAAAAACCAATAGTAGTTTTTTTTACAATTAGATTTCGCCAGGGTTGAAATAAGGTTCTCAATAAAACAGAAACAGAGAAAAAATAAGGAAGAAAAATAAAGATATTAATAATGGCCTCACCAAAATTATGAAGGCTGGTCCAGTAGTACTGCCAGAAGTTTTTTCTCATAAATTCAGTATAACAAAAATATCCTATTGACAATTGAAAAAAATCAGCAATAATTTTGTTATTCGAATAACATGAAAAAAGTGAAAAAGAAAAAGGGTAAAAAGTCTCCCTCTAGAAAAAAAGAATTAACTATCTATATCTATAATGTAGTGGAGGATGAATGGTCTTTTTTATCGTCGATTCAACCAATTGAAAAAAGATACGATTTAATTAATGACTGCAATCTTTCCTCGGAGTGTTATCTTTTTGCCAATGCCAGTGAAAGTGAATTTATTTATATTTCACCAATTGAAATTCCTAATTCATTTAAAAATTATTTTCAATCGATTACCGCTAATAAAAAAGTCGATATCTACGTGCCTCAAATGAAAACATCTTTAATCTGCAAAGATCTCTATACTGATAAACAACTATTTGGTGAGATTGTTAGTCGAGCAAAAAAATACAAAAAGGTGACGTTGATTAGTTATGCGACTTCACCGGAATTTTTAGAGTTAAAAGAAAGAATGATTCAGTTAGGAATAAACGTCTTAACTCCGGAAACGCCTGAGTTAGAAAATGCCTGGACCGTCAATTTTTTTGGCAGTAAATCGGGAATTAGACAGTTAGCTCAACAAAGCCAAGCAGTTGAACCGGATTTTATCATGCCTGATGGCGTTATTTGTGTTGGTAAGTTAGATGCGGCTAAAATCGCCGCTAACCGATACATTAAGGAAAAAGGAGTCGTCTTAAAAACTAATAAAGGTAGTGGTGGTCATGGAGTGTTAATTTTTCGAGACGGTGAATTGCCTAGAGATTATAAATCTTGTGAGAAAAGAATTTATGAACTATTGAGTGAAGATGGTTATTGGGAAAGATTCCCGATAATTATAGAAGAATTGATTAATGTTAACTACTCGGCGCCGGGTGCTTTTCCAAATATTGAGTTTAAGATTCATAAAAACGGCAAAATTGAGATGCTTTACTACTGTGTGATGATGGTCACTAAGGAAGGTAAATACTATGGATTGGATATTCATGAAGATGTCATCAATGAAAGAACCGCAGCCAGAATTATTGATACTGGCTATTATATAGCCGAACAGTACGCTGAGGCCGGCTATCGTGGTCATTTTGACATTGATATGATTGCTTCTAATAATAAACATATCTATGTTTGTGAGTCTAATACAAGAAATACCGGGGGAACCGATATTTATAAATTAGTTTATGGTTTATATGGTGAAGATTTTATGTCCGATGTCTATGTTTTGAACCGTAATAACTATAAATTTAATAATCAGGAGTCATTGAATTTTAAGAAAATTATTGATATCATTCAACCGATTTTATACAACAAAAAAAGTAAAGAAGGCGTGATTTTGTCTTCAGCTTCTCCCCTAGAATATAATCAACTACTTTATACAATCTTAGGAAGAAATAAAAAAAGAGCTTATGAACTTCAAGAACAACTTTACAAGTTACTCGAAGTTTTTGGTGAACGCAAATGAATATTGCTTTTTTATACAATGTCCGCCACCGTTATCCGGACCCAAAAAAGCCTGAGACTTTAAGAGAAGCTGATTTTGATGATCCCGAAACAACAAAACTGCAAATAGAGTATTTAAGGAAACTTGGATATAAAATAATTCCAATAGAAGCCAATGAAAAAGCTTATTTTAAACTTTATCGACTGAAACACAAAATAGACCTTGTTTTTAATGTCTCCGAAGGTTTACACGGAAATGATCGGGAAGCGCAAATTCCGGCCATGTTGGAAATGTTACAAATTCCCTATACTGGTTCTCCACCTTTAGCGCAAGCAATTGTTTTAGATAAATCAAAAACAAAAGAAATTCTTATTGCCCACAAGATTCCTACTCTTCCATATCAGCTTTTAAGTAACAGAAATGACAGATTAAATAAGTCTTTAAAATATCCTCTTATGGTTAAGCCAGTATCAGAAGGTTCCTCGGCCGGTATCACTAATGAAAGCGTCGTTCATAATGAAATTAGTTTATATAAACAGGTTAATTATATTGAAAGCACATTTCGTGAACAAGCTTTAGTTGAACCATATCTTGAAAGTCGAGAATTTTCCGTGGCGATGCTGGGAAATCCGCCATTAATTCTGCCTATTTTAGAATCTGACCACTCGATGTTGCCAAAAAAATATCTTCCTTTTGACTCACTTGAAGTTAAGTGGTTTTATGAACTGGAAACAAGCGGAAAACATCTAAAATGTCCGGCAAAAATTGCTCCGGTTTTAAAGAGGAAAATAGAAAAAATGTGTTTTGGACTATGGAATGTTTTAGGAATTCGCGATTGGTGCAGGATTGATATTCGTTGTGACCAAAAAGACAATCCTTATATTCTTGAAGTTAACTCACCGCCAGGTTGTACTCCTCCCGAACACGACCCGGCTTCTTATTTTCCGATGATTGCTCGAGCAGCCGGCATGTCTTACGAAGATCTTCTTCAAGCGATAATTAACATTGCTTTGAAGAGGTATAAAAAATAAATAGGTATATCGTCTTTTTTACATTGTTCTAACAATCTATTTTCACACTTTTGCAGGTTATAAACAGTTGACAAAGTTTTATAGTATTTTATGATTGATTTTATTATTATTATTTGTTTAAATTAAAAAGCTATGATAACTGATGCGGATATCAAGAAAATGAAGGCGGTCTTTGCCACAAAAGAGGAGTTGAAGACCCTTCCCGAGTTTCCCATATTAGTACGTAACGTTTAATTTTTGCAATAAAGTTTTCAATTGTGTGGATAAGTAGGCGGGAATATTTATGATTTGTCCGGTAACCTCATCCTTTATTTTCACATCCACGGCAGTTTTCATAATTTTAA
>CAYWJV010000033.1:0-10510 GCA_964458735.1 uncultured Gammaproteobacteria bacterium
TAAATAACCATAATTGCCTTTTATCTGAGGAGTGGAATGGATTCGTTTTGGCCAAGAAACGAAATAGTTTTTGTTTATTAATCTTATCTGATGATCGGGCCACCAGCCGCCGTGGCGGAGCCATTTAAATTTTCCAAAAATATTTTTTCTTGGAATTTGATAATTAGAAAATTGCGAATTACGGATTACGGATTTAATTTCTGCAGCTAGATTTTTTGTAATTCTTTCATCAGCGTCGAGGATCAAAACCCAGTCTGTTTGTGTTCTTTCTATTCCAAAATTTCTTGCGGGTTCAACATAGTTTGATTTTGGGAAATTATAAACTGGTGAATTTAGGTTGTTAACTATTTCTATAGTTTTATCCCTGCTTTCCATGTCGATAACAATAATATCTGCAGTAAGAAGCTGAGCCGACTCAATACACTCTTTAATGTTTTTTTCTTCGTTTCGAGTATAGATTAATACGGAAATATTTTTTTTCATTTAAGTTCTTTAGGAATTTTTAAACCAATATTGTCAACCTTGATATCATTCGGTCTAATTGGGACATCAATCTCTACTAATGTATCGTTAAAATCTCTACTCTGCTTAATTTGATAATAATCTATAAGATAATTATAGCCATTATTGGCACCAATAGGAACCTTAAAACTTATATTAAATTTATTTTTATCTTTTAATATTAATTTAAGTTTTTTTATTGCCTTATCTTTGTAATAAAGACCGAACTTGTCTTCGTTGATGGTTGTTTTCAAAGAATTGAAATTAAAAATATAAAGGATTATTAGCAGGATAAATAGAAGAATTTTTTTATTAATCTTAATAAAAAAATTTATTAGCGTAAAAAAAATAAATGGTATCAAAAATAAAAAATAATATTCTGGTGGCCTTTTTCCATAAAGAGAAAAAAATACCGGAAAGACTAACCAAACAATTAAAAAACTTTGGAAAAAACACTTTAAAAATCGTTTATTATTATTTTTTATTAAAAAAATAGTTAATATCAATATAAAAATATAAAAGAATTTAAGTATTAACAGATTATTAGTAAATATTAATGGTCTGATAAGATTGGTAAGTACCGGTAACCAGACAGTCAAATCAGCAGGAAGACTGTTTTCTTTATTTAAAAAAAAGTTTATAAAAAGTTTAATATTCAAAAAATTATGTCTTAGGTCAAATAATAGAAGAGGAGTAAAAGTAATTAAAAAAGAAAAAAAAGCAATAATGATCTTTATCCAATTCTTAAATCTATTTTTATAATTATTAAAAATAATAAATGATCCGACAAAAATTAATATAAAGATATATTGAAAGTGCATATTTAAAAAAATTCCTGAAGTTAAACCTAATAATATCCAAAGCAGAAGAGAATTCTTTTTAATTATTTGATAAAGAATTACCCAGTTAATTATTATTCCCAAAGGAATAAAAACAGGATTCCAAGGAACAGTATCATAAGCAACTAATTGCGGATTAATTGACCAAAAAAACATGAAATATATAGCCGTTGAGAAATCAGAAATTTTATTTAATAAAAAAAATGTTAGCGTAAAAAACAGCAGGTTGTAAACTATAATAAATAAGGTTAGAGCTAAGGGATGAAGATGAGTAATCAAATAAAAAGGAACTAATAAATAAATAAAATAAGGACCAAGAAAAAATCCTTTGATTTCTGCATTTCTTGGGCCAATTAAGGTCAGCTTATGATCTTTAATAATACTTTTAACCTGATAGGAATAAGATTCCTGATCCCAACCAAAACCGATTCTTTTAAAAATGTTGTTATAGTGAAAAAAAAGAAAGGTGAAAAAAACAAATATAAAAATCAAAATATTTATTTTTTTTGTCATTGATTAATCTCCAGAGTTATATTACTTGATAATGCTTATTATATAATAAAGATATAGTAGGGTTAATTGCTCTTTTTATCAATTATTATTTTAAAACATGAAGACTATTGTCAAGGTGGCTCCAATTTACTTTATTACTTTTTTATTTTTTACCCTAATTTATTTATCATTATTTCATACGTCGCTTTTTTCTTCCCAACGGGTTTTATTTTATCGAGGTTTGTTTTTATTATCAGTCACTTTAATCATATTATTTATACTTGCTATTTTCTTATCCCGTAAATTATTCCGACTTAATTTAGAATCTTTAATAGCCGCAATATTAGTTAGCACCTCAATCAACTTAAGTTTCTTCGTAGTCTTACCAGTAACTTTTGAAAGATCGGTGACAATGTATTTATTGAATACTTTGAAAGATAGTCAAGGCACTTCTTGTCAAGGATTAAGCAAATCCCAATTAGAAGAAAAGTTAATCAATGAATATATTATTGAGAGAAAAGCAATCGATAAAAGAGCTAACGAACAAAAAATTATTGGTTTTATTAAAGAAGATAACCAATGCATTCAATTAACGCCTAAAGCTTTAAATTTCCTCAAACTATCCGAATTAATAGGTAGTGTTTACGGTTTGAAGTAATTATTTATAGAATTAGAGATCGAGAGTTAATAAACTTATTATTTAAGTCAAATAGATCAATAGTCACCTTATCAAATCCGGGTTTTTCATAAAGGTCAAAGGTAACTCCGCGATTTTGTTTAGGAACAATCACTAAAGGATAAAGATTAAATATTTTCTTTTTTCTGATGATTTTATCTTTTTTATAAAAAGTCAATACAAGGGTTACTTTTTCCTGTTTACGATTGGCATAATATTTGTCAAGAGTATTATTAAAAGTTAGATTGACATATAGTTTTCTGTCTTTTCCATAAGCATGATCTCCGGCAAAATCTGGTTTTATATCTTTTGTTTGGGCAATGTCATTGTTTTTCGGTAATTTATAAATTATTGACAGATTATCTTCATAAACTATTGATGGATAGAATAATTTCATTTTCTCTAATTGTTCTTTATTGACGAAGTTTTTATCTATTTTTAAATAATCAATTCCAAGAGCTTTAATCATGCCATCGGTCAGTGGATCAGGAAAGAATTTTTCTAAATAAATTCTCATCGTTCCATAATCAGAAATAAATAGACCGGTATAACCATTAAAGAGTTTCATTTTATGGTAAACCGAAGCGAGAAGCCTCATTGTTTCATCATCTACGCCAACCCCTCTTTCAAAGCTTAAAAGAGGGTATTCTAAAAGAACTTTATCTTTCAAGTAAGCCTTCTTTAAATATTGATAACTTTTATTCAAATATTCCTTATGTTTTGGAGGAATTTTTATTGGAATGCTTTCTAAGACGAATAAAAATAAGACAATAATTATCAGTGATTTTGATAACTTTGAGTAGTATTGGGTAGCAAAATAAACAAGTCCAATAATCAAAAATATTGCCCAACGATGAGTTAATCTTATTGAAAAAAGAAAATCAAAGATTTTAAGGAAAGCAAGATATGGTAGCGGTGTTACCATATATTTACCATTAGCCATCAGTCTCGGTCCAAGAGAAAAAACAAAACCCGTTCCAATTAAAGAAAAAAATAATATCAGATTGAAAATGCCCCCTTTTTTTTTGCGAGTAATAAATCCAAGAATTGCACCTGCAAAAAGAATAAATCCAGGAAACGAGATTCTTTCTGATGTAAATCGGACATGACTGTTATATTTGGCAATAAAAGACAATGAGGAAAAGAAAGTTTGAGGTAGGAAAAATAAATAATCAGTAATATTCCCGGAGTTGGCAATGATTTCATTCATGTCCCTGACCTGATGGTATACTTGTTGGAACTCAAGATATTTTCTTATTAAAAAAGGATAGGTTAGAACTATAAAAGCTATTCCCATTATTATTGATTGGATAACAAAAGCTCTTATAAAACGAAATTTATCTTCTTTAATAAATAAACCATAAAATAGGTTCCAGGCTAAAAACAGAGTGACTAAAAAAATTGAAAAAATACCTAGATAAACTGCCATGTAAAATTGAACAGAAAGAAAAAAACCTATAAGAAAAGAGTTTTTAAAAGAAAAATTTTCAGTTTTATCAATTAATTTAAATAAATAATATAAAACCAATATCATCGGCCAGTAAGTAATTGTTTGAAGGTGAATAATCTGATCGAAGAAATAGACACTGTTATTTAGGAAAAAACTTCCTATAAATCCGGCAGTATCGGACTTTAATAATTTTTGAAAAAGTAAAAAAGAGCACCAATAGTTCAGGAAAATCGTGAAAAAAAAGATAATATTGTAAAGAAGCACGGGATTTTTTATAAAAAACAAAGGAAGAGCAAAAACACTTTGTCCTAAAAACGAGTCGGTAAAAAGCAGACTGTTTTTATAAGGATAGTGGGAGTTGGTATCATAGACATTCTTAAAATCAAGGTTTAATAATTTGTTTCTTGTAATTGATATCTGCCAGGCGATAAACGAAGTATCTCCCCAGTCGATAAAGGCTTTATTAATATTAAAAAAAATACCTCTGAATTCGACAATGATAATTAAGAAAAAAGCTATAACTAAAATGAGTTTTTTATATTTCTTGATTATTGTTGCCATAGTTCGATCATGATATCTTTGTTTATTTTATGGAAAGATAGTTTTTTTCCTTGAGATGGAATATTTTCCTGTTTCCATTTTTCAACTCTGAATTCAAAAGGATCTTTTTCTATGATGAACCAGCATTTATTATCAATAAAATCAGCAATAGGCCTGTTTATTTTGTAGATTTTCGAATAGTATGAGGCTAGGTAATCATAAGTATAAGGCACGACAGGAGCCGTATAAACACGGAGACAGAAATCTTTTTTTCCGGTTTGATCATAAAGATAGTTAACCGCTAGGTCAATCGCTTTAAAATCTTTGATTTCGATATTATTATTTTTTATTTCTTTTACAAAAACGAATAAAGAAATACCGATAAAAAGTACGAGTATAATTGTAAAAAACAATTTGTAGTTTTTTGATAAAAGATAATAAAAAGATACGATGATAAACAGAAAAATATACTGTATTCCTTCATAGTAGTTTGACCAGAAATTGTCCTTATACAATAAAGAAACGGAAAATAAAAGAATAGTTAAAAACAAAAAAAGATTGATAAAAACATATTTTGTTAGTTTTTTTCGTAATTTGATTAGGGTAAAGATAATAAATACTATAACTATTAAGGCAATTACCGAACTATAGTTAAAAAATATACTTTTGAAATAGCTCCAAAACAACATAGTTCTGTCGTTAAACACATCAATAAAAGCTTTTGGATTGTGAAGCTTAGGTTTTAGAAAAAAACTCAAAAGGGTTTTTGTCTGCATAAACTGATGTCTGATCTCAAAAAGTATTCTGGGTAAAAGAGGGATTAAAAAACCCAGCAATAAAAATACTATTCCTTTAAGAGTCAATAATTTTTTTCTTGAAGCTTCAAAAATTAGCAGCAGGGCAATAAATATTGGAATAATAAAAATTCCAAAAGAAACTTCGAACTCATGAATAAAACCTAAAGATAAAGCTGTTAAAAAAAGCCAGAAATAGTTTTTTGTTTTAAATAAATAATATGTTCCGGCGATCAATAAAAGGATTACGTAAGGCGTGATGATATTGTTACTGGCGAAAAATGAAAGAGGAATAAAATAAGGGGATACCGATACAATAGCTAAAAATAACAAAGCTGTATTAAAATTGAATTCTTTTTTTAAAAATGCAAAAAAAGCCAGATTGCCGATGGTTGATATCAAAAACATAAAGTAATAAAAACCCATGGGCCAGCCATTAAAAAAGAAATAAGGAATGGTCAAAAGATAATACCACCAAGCGCCATGATACAGTCCCATAATTCCGGTTGTTGGACCGATAAAGGTTAAGTTGTGGAAACGAACAATCTCTTCAGCCTTTAAAAAATCCCGACCCTGATCATAGGTATAGGGAACGGTCTGATTGAGAATAGGCGTCAGACGAAGATATATAAATATTGAAAAAATAACTAAAAAAAGCCCAAGCTTAAACCACTTCATATTTGTGTAATATTATAGTATATTCTCACTATGATTTTACTTGGACTATATTTTCTTTTAATTACTTCATTAGCTGTTTATTCATACGCCTTAGTTGATCCAAATATTACTTTTTTTAACCATCCTCTTTGGGCGAACTTCCGTAATATTGTGGTCGAGTTTGGCTATAACCGAAGACATGACTCATGGTTAGTATATTTATCGATAATAGTTTTGCTTTTCTTATTCAACTATGTTTTTGTTATTAAGTATAAGAAGTTAGTTTTTAGTCCTTTTAAAATTGCCTTGATTGTTGGATTAATATTGGTTTTTTCCTACCCATTTTTGTCACACGACTTTTTCAGCTATATTTTCTATACCAGAATTTTAACTCTTTACCACCGAAATCCCTATACCTATATGGCAGGAGACTTTTATCTTGATCCTTGGCTTCGTTTCACCCAGTGGACCGACAATTATTATCCTTATGGCCCGATTTTTCTTTTAGTATCAATTGTTCCTTCGTTTTTAGGATTTACCAAATTCGCTTTGACTTTTTTGTTATTTAAGACGATGACTGTTGTTTTTTATCTATTGGGAGCCAAAATGCTTGAAAAATTAAATAAGAAGTGGGCAGTTATGTTTGTCACCAATCCTTTGATAATTATTGAGGGTCTGGTCAACGGTCACAACGATTTAATCGGTTTATCTTTAGTGATAATCAGCATCTATTGTTTATTTAAAAAAAAGAAATTATTATCTTTAATTATGATTATCTTATCAATCGGAATTAAATATATAACACTGCCTTTTTTAATTATTTTTTTAAAGTTAAAAAACGCCAGATGGTTTACTTTAATTACGATTTTTATTGGAATAATTTTTCTTATCACAAAGATGGAAATTCAACCATGGTATTTTATATTATTTTTTGCCTTAATTCCTTTTTTTGAAGATTTGGTTACAAACCTAAATATTTTTTTCTTTGGTCTTTTAATGTCTTATTATCCATACGTGAGGCACGGAGGATGGGGTAAGATAATAGGTTGGACAAGCTCTGAAAAAGTCATCTTGAAACATAAAATTATTTATATATTTTTATTGATGAATATTATATATCTCCTTTTTAGAAAATTAGTAAAGAAGAAGGTACTTTGATCCAATTCCAAATTCAGGCGCGACTAAAACTTCACTTTTAAAAACTTTTTCGTTAACAGGGCATCTTTCAGAGTTCATTATCTGAATAGAATTAGGAATTTTTTCCTGTGGGCAGAGGTGGGAAAACTGGATATTCCCAATAGTATCGTTATTGCCAGTTATGAGCTTTTTAATTACATAAGGATTTTTTTCCTCATAATATAGATATTGGAGAAGAGTTGGGCGAGGTTCATTAACATAAACAATAACTTTTTGATTTTTTCTTTTGTAATTCATTTCGGCGAGTTTATTTATAAGAACTTTTTCATACATGTGCCATTGGTCGCCTGATGAGAATTTTATTGTTGTCTGGTAAAGAAAGAAAAAATATAAAAAAGAAATAAGGTAGATAGCTCCTACAACCCCGATAATTATCTTTTCATTTTTTAGATAAAAACTACTTGTTAAATAAACTCCACAGCTAATGAAAAATACATATCCTGTAATTGAAAGGAAACTTCGTAGAGAAATAGCGGCCGGATCAAGCATTAGCCCAACGATTAAAGGAGCCGTAAAAAGCAAAAGAACAAAAGGAAGCGCCGCGATAGTGTTTTTTCCGAGGACCCTTCTGAAAAAAATAATTCCAAGTAGAAGAAAGATCATATCGAATATATAAAAAAGACCAAAATAATTAGTTCCGTAAAGAGGATCGGGGTCGCCTTTAACAAATAAGAAATAAGGATTAAATCCTTGGACGTATCTTTCTACAAAAAATTTAAAAGTGACCGTTAACTTGTTATGAATAATTTTACGAATAAAAAATGGGCCTTTAGAAATATCTCGAAGACGATCGACGTTTAAGGAAATAAAGTTCATATTTAAAGGCAGAAGTTTTTCCTTTAGACGATTTTTAAAGAAAGATGAAGAAGGGCTCACCCAGCTAATTATAAAAAAGACAGCAAATAGGGCTAAAGAGGTATATGAATATTTTACTATCTTTTTATAATCAAGTTTTCTTTTTTGGTAGATTGCTTCAGCTATGAGAGCGATTAATAACAAAAGGAAAAAAATTGTTTTAATTCCCATATAAGAATTAAAACTGAGGAAAGAAAATAAGATAAACAACGCGTATTTCCACTTACGTTTTAATGAAGTAAGAAGAATATAGATAGAAGATAGGTAAAAAAACATCGCCGTTGGCGAGTCGATGGCAGAAAAAGAAGACAGGTAAGAAAACCAAGGAGAAAAATTAAAGACGATAAAACCTATCAAAGAAAACATTTTATTTTTTGTGAGTTTATTAATAATGAGATAAAAAATCACCGGAGTTAAAGAGTTTAACAAAACATAAGGAAGTCTTCCGGCGATTACAGATTTGTCTAAAAAAAAGAAAAAAATGCTTCCAAGATATACTGGAACACTTGAAGTCGCATTTAAAATGCCAGAAGTTAAAAAAAACTTTTGTAAATGAATATCACTACCAGTTTTGGCCAAAAGATAGCTATTTAAAAAATAATCAGCCTCGTCGTTAGTAATCGAAGGATAGCCGAAGTAAAGAAATAAAAGCCTAGTTAGTAAAGAAATTAAAAATAAGATAAAAGTCATTATATTAAATAATTATTTCTTATTTAAGCAAATTATATTATTTTTAATAATTTCATTAACATCATAAATAAAAGATAGTGTATGAACATGATTTTCAGACCAAATAATTTTTTTTATCTTTTTTATTTTCCCTATTTTAATAAAATCTTCATTAGTTACATATAATACTTGGGTATTTTTGTCTTTTGTTTCACAGTATATTTCCTCGATACTTCTTTCGGTAACATGAATGTTTTCTAAATCGGTAGCGTGGACAAAACCGATTGTATCTGGTTTTTTACGGATTACCGATTTTTGGAATACCGTAGGATCAGTTTTATTCGTATAGGCATAGAATATAGGGCTTTCGGTAATAGATCTTATATATATGGAAGTTTTTTTATTAAATTTACCTAAATAATTCATAAGCTTAGGAACATAGGTATCATAAGCTATTTCATATTTTTGAACATGAATTGTAAGGAAATTAATCATAAAAAAAAGACAAAATATGATAAAAAAAGTAGTCATTCCTAAATAATAAATTTTGTTACTGATAAATTTTTTTAAATAACTTTCTAAATGGTAAAAACCAAATACGATTAAAATTATTAAGAAAGGTAATAAGGCAGAAAGACGTATTTTTTGAGGGTCTCCAACAAGCAATGATGGTAAAGGGGCGATAATTAGACCAAAAATAATAAACAATTCATTTTTTGATAGTTTTTGTTTAGTAAATAAGTTCCACAAATGTATAATACCCATGAAATAAAAAGGTAAAAGAATGATAGGCAAAAGGCCGAAGTTATCAACATTTATATATTTTGAATTTTTGTCTCCCGTCATAAATAAATAATCAGGAGAAAAGGTGTTAATATATCTATAAAAAAGATTACGCGTGTTAAATATTATTTTATTGGCATTGGCATAGCAAATAATTTTAGGTAAATAGCGGGTACAGAAAGTTCTACTTTCATTTATTTCCAATACGGTTCCCAAATTGGAATTTAATACCGCTTGTTTATAACGAGCTTGCCCCTGATTAGAAAAAGTTGATATGATAAGTGGACAAATAGTAACAATAAAAGAAATAAATAATATTACCCCGTATTTATTAATAAATTTTTTATTTCTCATGTAAATAACGACAAAACTAAAGAGTATTAATGGGGTAATGAGACGATAGGCAATATAACTGTACCAAGTTAATCCAAAAAAAAGTCCAGATAGTACCATCAGTACTAATTTATTTTTTCTATAACTAATAAAAAAAAATAAAATCCCTAAGATAAAGAATAATAAACCTAAATTTGATTCGAACGCAAACCGGCTTAAGATTATTAACCATTGACAAGTAGCAGCAATAAGTGACCCTATCAGACTTAATTCTTTTGTAAATCCGAATTCCAATAAAAGGAAAAAAATAGCTAAGGTAATAAAGACACCGGCGATAGCGGAAGGGAGTCGGACGGCAAAATTATTTAACCCAAATATTTTAATTGAAGGAATTAAAGAATAAACATAGGCTGGAAGCTTTTGATCTCCAAATGCTTTAAATATTAGAGGATAAGAAACACCATGTTCATCTTTTCCAGTTTTTAGTACAGAATACGCGTTATATCCGAAACTAGCTTCATCAGGAAGAATGCCGGAAGGTAAGGATCCTAGTTTATACACTCTTAATCCAAGAGAGAAAAAAATAAGTATAAATAAAAAAATGATTAAATAAATTTTTTTCACTGAATATTCAATAAGTAATTTTTAATTAAATAAAGCTTTGTTTTAAAAGGAGCATATTTCAGGCCGAAGATTATTCGGTTTTTTCGTTGGTATCTTAAGT
>CAYWJV010000034.1:0-10356 GCA_964458735.1 uncultured Gammaproteobacteria bacterium
CATTAAACATTAATAATATGAAAGCTGTTCAGGTAAATATGGATTATTCAAAAGTACCAAATAACGAAACAATAGAGAAAACTATCGGCGCGCTTAAAAATCATGGAATTAGTACTGTTTTGGTCAATTCAAAAGAACAGGCGTTGGAAGAAATAAAAAAAAGTATCCCTGAAGGTTCGAAAATAATGAATGGATCTTCAACGACTCTGATACAAATCGGATTTTCCGAGATGTTAAAATCCGGAGATCATAAATGGAAAAATTTGCATGAAGATATTCTTAAGGAGCCAGACTATGGTAAACAATCTGACTTAAGAAGAAAGGCTCTAACCGAAACTGACTATTTTCTGTCTAGCGTTAATGCGATTACACAGGACGGTAAGTTGGTAGCGGTTGATTTTTCCGGTAGTCGAGTCGGAGCCCTACCTTTCGCTGCCAAAAATGCTCTGATCGTTGCCGGCGCCAATAAAATCGTTTCCGACCTTGAAGGAGCTTTTGCTCGGATAAAAAATTATGTCATTAATCTGGAAAACGAACGGGCAATGAAAGTCTATGGTATGAAAAGTGGTTTTGGCAAGTGGGTAATTATTGAAAAAGAAGCGGTGCCAAACAGAATTAAATTAATTCTGGTTAAAGAGGCGCTTGGATTTTAGAAAATATTTTTTTCACGTCATCAATATTTTTTACCTGCATCAATTGATTTCTAACCTCAGCTGCATGAGGAAAATCTTTTATATACCAGGCTAAATGTTTTCTCATAATACTGAAGTCGCTTTTTGGAAAAAAGTCGCGAAATTTTTCGCAGTGTTCAAGAAGAACTTTAAATCGTTCTTCGGTCGTTGGAACTACCCCTTTAAATATCCAAGGATTACCTAAGGCCGCCCGGCCGATTAAAACACCGGCTAAATTATATTGTTTGATTTTTTCCAATGCTTGTTGACGACTTTTTATATCGCCATTACCAAAAATTTTGGTTTTTGTAGGTCTGGCTAAGTCGGCCGCAATCCCTATCTGCTCCCAATCAGCCCGGCCTGAATACTTTTGGGCAAAAGTTCTGGCATGAAGGCAGATAACGTCGGGTTCTGTCTCAAGTAGTTGACTTATCCATTCTTTTGTCTGGGGAATTTTATAACCGGTCCGGGTCTTGACCGAAACAGGAATTCGATTTTGAACAGCTTTTTTGACTGATAAAATAATTTCTTTTGCCAACTTCGGCTGAATAATTAGGGCCGCTCCGGCCCCCCGATGAAAAACACTTTTATCCGGACAACCCATATTAATATCAACTCCGTCAAAACCTTTTTCCAAAGCAACAAGGGCAGCTTGATAAAAATATTCAGGTTCGCATCCGAAAAACTGGGCAATCATTGTAGTATTGGTCTTGTGACGCAGTAACATTCTCTGGATGGCCGACTTACCTAAAATTAAGCCTTTAACCGAAACAAATTCCGTATAAATAATGTCCGGTTTTCCGTAAATATCGGCAATATTACGAAAAGGGGCGTCAGTAATCCCATCCATCGGCGCCAGCCCAATTATTGGATGTTTTATGTTCATTAAAACGGCAATGTTAACGGCATTTCATTCCCTTCTTCATCTTTCAAATATTTCCCCCAGTCAACTGCAATATCCACCTTGCCATTTTCATTCAAATAAGAGATTTTTTTGTTGCTGACTCCATAATCAAAAAGCTCTTTGGTTAACATCACGTCATCCAGACAATATTTTTTCAGCTCCTCCCATTTTCCCTCTCGATAAAAATCAATCGCTTCCAACCCATGACCGGTCTTTTTCTTATCTAAAGTTGCTCTAAGCGTATCATTCAAAGACAATCTTCTTCCTAAGATTCTCTTTATATCATCTAAAATATCAAAGGTTTTAAAATGCTTGATGTCTCCCGGATAATACGGTTGCAGGACCGGTAGATCAAAACTATTAATATTAAAACCAATTATGTATGAACAGTTTTCTAAAATTGGAAAAAGTTCGGAAAGATCTTTTTCTGTAAAAATTTTTTGTGATTTATCTTTGTAGTCAAATAAGGCTAAAACGGTAATTCCAAGTTTTGCGTGTTCGGAAAAATCCCGAAAGGTGTGTTTTGTTTCTAAATCAATAACGACTGGAAATTTTTTCATTAGTTAGCTTTTTTTTTCAACTTTCCTTCTTTATAAATCTCCAGTTCCAACAATCCTGTTTTTGTTAATGTCATCCTTGCCGGTTGAAGATTAATCTGATTTAATTGTTGTTGATACTTAAAATATAAGTTATCAAAAAATCTTAAAAAAACTTCCTGTTCTTTTTTTGATAATTGAGGAAATTCTTTATGAAAAAATTCATCTAGTTTTCCCAGGCTCCAAAGACTTTCAATGAATCTTTCATTTTTAAGATTAAAGGCCGAAACATCACCCTGGATTGGCTTTATTTTAAACTTCATCATCCGCACCTCCTCAAACATTTGATTAGTATTTGGTTTGCTGGAAATTATTTTTTGAATATTGCCAAAAAGTGACAAAATGTCTTTACCCCCCGTACTTGTTTTTTTTCCCATAGAGATTATAATTATGTAATGTTAAGACAAAAACTTCAAGATGATCAAATCGTAGCTCTTAAAAGCGGTGATAAGACCAAATTGGAAATTCTTCGTTTCATTTTAGCACAGATTAAAAATAAAGAGATTGATAAAAATCCGCCAGCCGGCGGAGAGTTAAATGATGAGGAAACTTTAGTGGTTATAAAAAAAGTGACTAAGGAATTAAAAGAATCAATTGAGGCCTTTGAAAAAGGTGGAAGAAAAGATTTAAGCGATGATAGCAAAAAACAATTAGAAATCATTTCCGTTTATCTGCCGGCAGAAATCAGTGACGAAGAACTTCATGGAGAAATAGAAAAAGTCATTAAAGAAAATCAGGCTGTCTTTGATAAGAATAAAAAATCAATTATTGGAATCTGTATGAAACAATTAAAATCAAAGGCTGATCCGGGCAGAATAATGAAGGTTTTATCTTCCTATGAAACTAATTAAGAATGTTATCTTTCTTTTCCTAATTTTTTTTCTCTTTTCCTCTTTATTAAGAAATCTATTTGGTTATAAAAGCAAACTACAATTTTATCAACAGTTTAAACAAAACTTTGATAGAGAGAGAAAACGTAATATTGAGTTAAAAACAGAAGTCGTTCGAAAAAAAAGTTTGGAGGAGATAGAAAAAACTATCCGAAACAACCTTAATTTATTAAAAGATAATGAAGTCTCTTTAATCTTACCTTCTCCAACCAAAACACCCATCTCCATTACCCCGACTCCCTTACCCAACTGGCGGCAGTGGTGGGAGTTATTTTTTAAGAAAAATTAATGTTACGGGGCCGGGAGTCGAACCGCGGTCTAGGAGATTATGAGCCTCCTGTGCAGCCGTACACTACCCCGTATTGTCAACTTGCTCTTAAATTATACTAAATATTTTATTTTTAATCAGTGTAAATGCTATAATAAAACCATGAATAACTTTCTTTTATCAATAATCATTCCTGTTTTTAATGAGGAACAAAATATTGATCCTTTGGTTAAACGTCTTATTCCTGTTTTAAAAAATTATCAGTATGAAATAATTTTTGTTGACGATGGCTCAATTGATAAAACTCCGGAAATAGTTAAAAAACAAATCAATAAGAATAACCGGATTAAATTAATTTCTTTCTTGAGAAATTTTGGCCATCAAATGGCCTTAACGGCTGGATATGAAGTCAGTAAAGGTGATTGCGTGATTACGATTGACGCCGACCTTCAGGACCCTCCGGAAATCATTCCTCAGATGATTGTTAAATGGCAAAAGGGGGCGCAAATAGTTTATGCCAAAAGAAATGAAAGACAGGGGGAAAATTTTTTCAAAAAGTTTACGGCCACAATCTTTTACCAGCTTATTAATTTTTTATCTGACACCCCGATTCCCCAGGAAGTTGGCGACTTTCGCCTCCTTGATAAACAGGTGGTTAATTTTTTAAACAATCTTCAGGAAAAACCAAGTTTTTTACGGGGTTTGGTTTCCTGGGGTGGGTTTCCAACCGAGTTTGTTTATTTTAAAAGAGACAAAAGATTTTCCGGCCAAACTCATTATGGATTTCTAAAAATGTTAAACTTCGCCCTTGACGGAATCGCTTCTTTTTCAATTAAACCATTAAGAATCGCTACTTATTTTGGATTTTTATCCGGAATTCTGGGTTTTATGGGAATAATTTATAAATTAATCGAAAAAATTATTTATCCTCAACAGTTTATTGTTGGTTGGGCAGGTCTTTTTACCGCAGTGATGTTTCTCGGAGGTATTCAACTATTTACGATTGGCATTATTGGTGAATATATTGGTAAGATCTATCAAGAAGTACAAAAAAGGCCAAAGTATCTTATCAAAGAAAAGATAAATATATGAAAAATATTGGGTTAGTTTTAATCGCCATCGGGATCGCTCTCTTGATGTTTGTTTCCTATAATTTTATTAAAGAAAAAAATAAAATGGCCTCACCTATTCCGGAAGATAAAGGAGTAAAAGTGATCTTTGTAACACCGGCAAAATAAACAGTTAAACGGTTAAAACTTAAACAGTTAAATAAACTTTTAAAACTTTAAGTATTAAACGTTTTTTGTTCAGAAGTTTAGTGTTTAACAGTTTATTTAGGTTTTAACAGTTTAATACTTAACTGTTTAATTATGGGGGTGTTTCAAGATTAAACTGAAAGATGTTTTTTTGACCTCCCAAAAATAAGGTATCAATTATCGTTAATATCAAAAACGCGCTGACAAATAAGATAAAACCGATGAGCGCATACTTCAGAGTTCCCTGGGCTTTTTTGATTGCCTCAGCATTACCAAATGAAGTCAGATAACGAAATGAGCCGACGACAAACATAATAAAAAGAACAAGAATAATAAAAAAAGAAGACATAAAAAGAATGTTGCCGAAGACTATCTCTAAACACTTAAGAGTTGGAACACCGTCAACGACACAATCACCCCATGGGTTTATTTGTCCAGGAACTTGAGCAGAAACTGTAAAAAGAGGCATGGTCAGGTATCGCATGGTACCTGATAAAAATAAATTTAACACAAGCAAGTTATTATTGTATTAATTTTGGAAATACAATTGGTTTAGTAATTCCTAATCCCGTATTACCCGGAAAAAACATTGCTTCAACAACGCCTATGATAGCTAAAACTACAAAGATCAAAATAATTCCTATTAAAGCCGCTTGAATCTTTTCTCTGGCTTTATCAACTGATTCCTTATTGCCGCCCGAAGCAATCCAAGCTAAAGCGCCCAGCAAAAGATAGAGAATTGCGATTAATCCAGCTATGATAAAAAACAATTTAATTATAAAAGTTAATGCCGCATCAAACTGAGGAACAACAAAACCTAATTTAACCGGAGCATAACTAATATCCTGAGCAAAGACCGCAAAGAAGTTTAACATATGTGAAGAAGTATAGAGAATCTTTTTCCCGGTGTCAATAGCTATTCGTTATGCGACCGGAATTGTAATGCTTCTGCTATGTATGAGGCCTCTATTTTTTCTTTTCCATTGAGGTCGGCAATCGTTTGGCTGATTTTAATCGTCTTAAAATAACTGCGGGCTGATAAAGACAACTTGGAAATCGCCTGCTTTAAAAGATTGATTGCCTCAGGACTAAGTTGGCAAAACTTTTTTATCTGAGCTGAAGACATCTCTCCATTGGTAAAAATCTTTAATCCTTTAAATCTTTTTTTTTGAATCTCCCGGGCTTTAACTACCCGCGCTCGGACCTTTTGACTGGACTCGCTTAAAATATTACTGGTTAATTTTTCCTCTGACACCGAAGGAACGTCAATGTGTAAATCTATCCTATCCAAAAGCGGACCGGATAATCTTTTTCGATATTTAAGAATCGTACCGGGTAAACAATGACAAGGTTTTTTTTCATGGCCTAAGTATCCGCAGGGACAGGGATTTGAGGCGGCCAGAAGTAGAAAACGGGACGGAAAGATCAAAGTTCCCGAGGCCCGGGAAATCGTGATAAAGCCGTCTTCCAAGGGTTGGCGTAACGACTCCAAAGTCGATCGGGGAAACTCCGGGATTTCATCTAAAAATAAAACGCCCCGATGGGCTAAAGAAATCTCACCAGGAGTAGGATTTGAACCGCCCCCAACCAAACCAATCCGCGAGGTCGTATGATGAGGAGAGCGGAATGGCCGGCTGGCAATAAAATTATGATTCTGCAGTAGTCCGGCTACCGAATAGATTTTAGTCACTTCAAGAATTTCCTCTTTTTCCATTGCCGGCAAAATCGAAGGAAAAGCCCGTGATAAAAGAGTTTTTCCTGTCCCCGGTGGTCCTTTTAAAATAATATTATGAAAACCGGCCGCCGCCATTTCCAAAGCCCGCTTAGCCGTCTCTTGACCTTTAATATCTTCAAATAAATAATCGTATTTTTCTTCTTTGATCAGACTGATAAAATCCTGATGAGGAAAAGGCGTAATTAATTTATCCCCATTCAGATGTAAAATCAAATCAATTAAGCTATCGACCGGATAAACTTCAATGTCATCGACTAAAATTACCTCGTTCAGATTTTCTCTAGAGACAAAAATTTTCTTGATTTTTTTTGACTTGGCAAGTAGTGCAATTGAAATTGCTCCCGATACGTGACGAACGTCACCTCTTAAAGAAAGTTCGCCTAAAAAAAGACTGTCACTCAAAATTTCTTTTTTAATCATACCGCCGGCCGATAAAATCCCAACCGCTATCGGCAGATCAAAAGCCGAACCAACCTTAGGAATATCGGCCGGCGCCAAATTAACAGTAATCCGAGTATCGGGAACTTTAAAGGAGGTATTAATAATAGCTGCTCTAACTCTTTCTTTTGCCTCAGCCACTGATTTATCCGGTAGACCAACAATGGTAAAGCCGGGAAAACCTTGGGCCGCCACATCGACCTCAACCTCAATTAAAATTCCATCTAAACCTATGACCGTACCGGAAAAAATTTTGGCTAACATATTTAGAATGTCTAAATAAACAAATAATAAAATAATTAAATAAATGAAAAAATGAATTAAATGTATTCAATCATTTATACATTTGCTTATTTATTTCTTCATTTGTTTATTTGATTATTATTACATTTCCCTTCTGGCTTGTCAGTCGCTTATAACCTACAAAATCATACTATTATATTGTTATACTGCGATATTTTTTACGATAGACCATAACTAGATAATTTGCGTTTGACATTAAAAACCACTCGTACTAACATTGAAGTTGCTTTTTTGTTTAAATATGACCGTTATTCATCTTGATAAAAATAATTTTGAAACTGAGGTTTTAAAAAATAAAGGAGTTGTTCTGGTTGATTTTTACGCAACCTGGTGTGGCCCTTGCAAAATGACTGGACCGATTATCGAACAGCTTGCCGAAGAAATGAAAGAAGTAAAATTTGTCAAAGTCGACGTTGATCAAAATCAAGAACTATCTTCTCAATATCAGGTTTTTTCTATCCCAACTTTTTTGATCTTCAAAGATGGTCAAGTTGTTAACCAATTTGTTGGTGCCTTGGGTCGAGAGGGATTTTTAGCAGAAATAAACAAAGTCACCTCATCATAATAAATTAAATTTGGATTTTGGGATTTTGGATTTATCTTTTTAGTACTCGAATCACATGCCCGTGAATTACCTTTAGCCCTAAATGGGCCTGACCTAAAATATATAAAGCTAAAGTTGTGAACCAACGAAAAGATGATGTTATTGGCGCTTTTTGACCAATAATAATTTTTTCATCACTTAATGGTAATTTAATATTTTTGTAACCGGGAAATTTAGAAGCAGACACCGCCTGTAAACCTAACTTTTTTAAATCAGGAGGTAATTTAATTGTTTCGGCCCTTGGGGAAATAAATTTCTCAATCTCTTTATCCGGCTCATGCTCTACTACTTCTTTTATCTCAAATTTTTCCGCCGCAATCGGCTCCGTTTCTTTTGGAAGACTAATTCTTTTATTTTTCTCCAATAAATCATCAATTGCAGTAAAATTTTTAGACATAATTTGATTATAATATATTCATGATCACTTGTACTTTTGAAAATAATAATAAAACTTCGCTTCGTCATGTGACCGTTAATGCTATAGTTGTCAAAGACAATCAAGTCCTCCTTGGAAAAAGAGGCTCTTTTAATGGAAAACCAATACCGGAGTCAGGAAAATGGGGTTTACTTGGAGGTTTTTTTAATCGAAATGAGAATCTTGTTCAAGCCGTCAAGCGGGAAGTGATGGAAGAAAGTGGTTGGGAAATTAATAATCTTCAACTCTTTCGTATCAATGACAACCCTCAACGTCCTAAAGAAGACCGGCAAAACGTTGACATAATATTTATTACTAATGCAATTAAACAAACAAAAACTTTCGATGAAGAAGTGTCAAAACTGCAGTGGTTTGATTTAGATAAACTACCAGAAAAAGAAGAAATTGCTTTTGATCACGGAGAAGATCTGAAAATATATAAAAAATATTTGAAAGAAAAATTCCCTCTTCCGGTTCTGGAATAAAGATATTATTTGTAATCTTTGACTGATGGAATTATTCCTTTATACCCTTGTTCAAATTTAATTGTTTCAGCACTATAACAAGCATCATAGATACTTTCCTGGACTGCTTTCGTAACAGCATTTCCTATGATATCAACAGCAAACAAAGGCCAATGTGGTCCTTCAAAGTATTTTCCCATTGAGTTAAGAGGCTCTTTTATTTCTTCTGTAGAAAATACAAAGACCGTATCTCCGTCAATAGAAGTGTGTACTGGATTAATAGCCCTTACTTGACCATTCGATCCCCAATGAGCTAATTTTTCATAATTTTCTCTTGTTTTTAAATCTACATTCGTCCCAACGATTGTTATTGTTGTATTAGTCTTATCTTGAGTGATAAATTCAGTTGTTTCTTCAAAGTTTTTAAATTTTTTATTTTCATCTCTATTTCCAGCCAAAATTGATCCATCCGGTTTTACTACATTACCTATTGCGTTTACAACTGATAACGCACAAACTCTAATATCACGACCTAAATTAATTCTTGCCGATCCAACTCCAGATTTCATGGCACCATTACTTTTGCCGTCTTCTAAATATTGAAATTTTCCAACTGATACTCCAGTTCCAGCCCCAACATTACCATTTTTTACAGGATCTTTTGATAAATTATCAAAAGCCTCTCTTCCGCATTTTGGATTATATTGGCCTATTCTTGTTCCTAAATCAAAAACAATTGCGCCGCTCAAAGCAGGGTTAATTATATTTGCGTCTTTTGAACCAATTTTGTTTTCAATCATCGCCTGCATAATCTCTGATGCAGACATTAATCCGGTTAAGCTTCCCCCTGCAATAAATAATCCATTTCCACGATAAAAAGACGTGCCGCTTTTAAACTTATCTGTATTAAATGTTCCAGGCGCACCTCCATAAGATTTATAGGCAACAGGGTAGGAATGATCAAACATAACAACAGTGCAACCGGTCAGTTTATCTAAATGGGTTGAATGACCAACCCTAACGCCTTTTAAAGCGGTGAGTGTTTTATTTTCCATAAAAAAATTATATCACTTTATTTTATTTTTAATTTAATGTCACTACAATTAATTAATTAATTGTAGTGGTTAGATTCCTTTAGCTTTTTTTCGTTCGTGGTCTATTTTGTCTTGCCAAGCGTTTTTCCAGTTAACGCCGTATTTTCCGGGTCGTCTCAGCTCTAAAACTAATTCTTCAAAAAAATTAATAATTTTTTCATTTCTTACTGTACCTTTCAGGGCGCTAACTATTCCACGACTATTTTCTTTGACTAAATTAAATTTAGCAATGGTCGATGGAGATACTTTTAAAGATTTTGCAATGTTATAATAATCAAGTTTTTTTATGAGCATATAAAAAATTGCGACTCTTTTTGCAATCATTATCCTCTCTGCCGGTGATAATAGGTCATGAATAATATTTTGAAACTCTTCCTCATTTTTGTTTTTCCCGATGACTTCAAAAAACAAAGAAAATAATTTTTCTAACACGTCTTCGTCAACCGGTAATCGAGATATTCTTGTCATACTTTAATTAATTAATTAAATGTAGTGTTATTGTCAACCGCTTATAACCTACAAAATTAGTCTTTTCGATTGTTACAGCGCTATTTTTTTGATGATAGATATCATCCCCTTGGAGGAAGGATTCCAAGCAAAAATCACTTCTTAAAATGTAATAATGGTCTGGATCCCCGTCTTCACGGGGATGACAAACAGGGTCCCCGAGTTTCCCAAACTCACTTTACTAAAAACTAACTTCTTGATATGACAATCT
>CAYWJV010000035.1:0-9441 GCA_964458735.1 uncultured Gammaproteobacteria bacterium
AGTTTAGATTGATAATGTGTTGAATTTTGTTATTATATATACGTAATGTGGTGCCAGACTTATAAACAACCCACGAGCTTACGTTCGGGGTTTTGAGGAGAGGTCAAGCGAAGCTTGTCCAGAATCCTCTTGACCTTGAAGATTGATGTAGTTTTTAATAGTTTGCTCGTTGACACCAACGGTTGAAACAAAGTAACCATCAGACCAAATGGCATCTGTTCCGAAGTACATGGTTTTGAAGAACGGGAATTTTTGCTTGAGAGATTTTGAGGTATTGCTTTTGATTATTCGAATAATCGAACCAATACTTACAGTTGGAGGAATAGATAATAGAAGATGGATATGGTCTGGATGTTTCTTATCATAGTTGACTGTTTTAAAGTCAATTAGAGGATAATATTTTCGTATTTCTTGAAGTTTTACTTTAAAATACGCAAAAATTCCCTCGTTCAACCATTGACGTCTGTATTTAGTAGTAATGGCTATATGATAATCACAGTAGTAAACACAATGAGGCAATTTTACAAATTTCATTCTTCCATTTTACTTTCCAAGAGAGAGGATTCTGGAAGAAACTGCCTTCCTCGGGCTGACGCCCGGGGTTTCAAGTAAAGTAATTATGAAAATTGCATTTTTTGAAGCAATCTTCACCGAAGATCAACATCCACATCATACAATTACCAAGGCGCTTCACTGGCATAGGATCGTAAATCCTGCAAAATATCTTCAGAAAACTACCAACTGGGAAATTGAGATTTTCAAAAATCCGTTCGATAAGAAAACTGGGTTTAGCAATTGGGATGATATCTGTACTCATTTTGACATTGGATATTTCCCCTATTTTCCCAATTACAGGCTTTATACGTACTTACTTTTAAAAACAAAGAAGAAAGGCATGAAAATAGTAATAGATTTTGACGATGATGTTTGGGGACTGACTCCAAATCATCGTCTGTATCCTGTTATCCACCTGGGGTCAGCCATATATCATTTTTATTACCAAATGGCCAAGACAGCTCCATTTCTTACAACAACGAACAATCTGCTTAAGAAAAAGTTATCCATGATCTCAACATGTAAAAGGATAGAAATATTGCCAAACTATATTGATCTTGATCAATACAAAAGTATCCAAAAACATGATTCAAATCACATATCGATCATTTATTTTGGCACTAATAACCACAAGCATGATATAATTTCTTCCCCGTTTAAGGAAGCGCTCGTTCGTATCGTACAAACATATCCAAATGTATTGATTAAGATTGTCGGAATGGATAGAATACCCGAGTTTAATCGGAGCTTAAATCAGCAGTATATTATTGCTAATGGAAATTTTGACTATTTTAAATTTTTACAAATATGGCAGGATCACATAGGCACTGCAGATATTTCTATTGCTCCTCTTGAAAGATCAAATTTTTCCCGAAGTAAAAGTCCTCTGAAATTTTATGAATCAGCGGCAGGATATCTGCCTTTTGTTTGCTCTGATATATTACCTTATCGTGGAGTTGTAAAACACGGGGTGACAGGTTTCTTATGTAAAACAGAGGATGATTGGTATCAGGCTTTATCGAAGTTAATTGAAAGTAAGGAATTGAGAAAAAAGATAGGTGATAATGCCTATGATTATGTGAAGAAAAACTGTACTATTCAAAAAAATATTTGGCGATATAAAGAATTTTTTGAAAAAGTTTATAATACTAAAATTTTAAATAATTAGATGACCAAGAAAAAAATCAAAAACAGATCTGATCTCAAACTAGATTTTGGATGTGGACCTAATAAACATACAGGATATTTTGGGATTGATTCAGTCAAATATTCCGACGTGGATTTGGTTTGGGATCTGGAAAAAACTCCATATCCCCTTCTCTCCGAATGTTCGGGCACGGCAATTGCTTCGCACATTGTAGAACATATTGAGCCTCACGGAGGCATATTTTTAAAAGTTATGGATGAATGGTGGCGCTTATTAAAGTTCAATGGGAAGTTAGAAATTATTACCCCGTATGCCGGGTCCAAAAACTACTACATGGATCCAACTCACTGTAATCCTTGCAATGAACTAACCTGGATATATTTTGATCCACACGACTTAAATTCCAATGGATTTTTTTGGCGCATATATAAACCAAAACCTTGGAAGATCGTCGAACTTTCTTGGAATGTTAAAGGGAATATTAAAGTTATTTTACAAAAACGGAAAATAATTCCACCTTAAATCTGTGATAATATATACCCCAATACATTACATATGCTGAAAATACTTAAGCCCCTCCTTTGCAGAAAATTTTTTGCCATCAAATCAGAAGGTTTAAGTATGCTTCCTATTCTTCATCCAAACGACGTTGTTCGGTACAAAAAATCCAGTTCAAACAAGTTAAGATTAAAAACACTTTTGAAAAAGAAAAAAACGATTAACAGAATCAAGGTTGTATAAACGTTTATTCAAGATTTTTGGAAAGCGATTTTTTCCCTTCTTCCAAAAAAAATCCGCTGATTTTTTTGATGAGCTCTTGGGGATTTTTTTCTAAAATCAAAGGTTCTAAAGAAGTCAATAATTTTAAAGATTTTGTGCTTTCACTCCAAAAACTGAATTCGGAAAATTTAATCCCAAATTTCTCCTTGACTATGCGTAAAAGACGGGGTATGGAAAATTCTTTCTTGTTCCACCAGTCCAGTAAAATTTTTTTGACAAAGAAGATTCAGCTAAAAACGATAGAAGTTTTTTTTGATCTTCATTAAGTTCGGTCATTATTATTTATGGTCCAAAAAGTAACTAATAAGATTTTTTTATCTGTATCAATTTTTTCTTTTATCAGAGGAAAATTATAGCATACATTTCCTGCTACAATACCCTCATGGATAAAACATTAAGTATCCTATTAAAAAACAGGTTTTTTTTCCTTAAATCCCAAGGCTCGAGTATGCTGCCAATTCTTTATTCCAACGATATGACCTATTTCAAAAAAATCCAGTTTAAGCAAGTTAAGATCGATGACATTATTTTGGTACATAAAAATAAGAGACTATTTACCCACCGGATTATTTATAAAACAGAACAATATCTTATCACCAAAGGAGACAATAATCCCGAGTCAGATGGGAAAATCTATCCCCGTCAAATCATTGGTAAGGTTACCAAAGTAAAACGGGATGGAAAAGAGTTTGACCCAAATCAGATCTATTTACTGCAATCTTCGTTATACTTTCAAGAAATTGTTAAAATCAAGGTTGCTTTTGAAAAAGAAAATATAGATTTTGTTTTCTTAAAAGGTTTGCCTCTTCATCTTTACTTCGAAAAAACTCATCCGAAAAGAATTTACGCCGACTGCGATGTATTGATAAACAAGAAAGATTTTCAAAAAGCGGAAAAGATTATTAAAAAATTCGGTTACAAAAAAACCGAAGCAAACAATAAGCAGGTTGAAAATAATTATTTTAAAATCATCAACGGTTTTTCTGTTGTCTTTGATATTCATCTAGAACCGGCTTTTTTGATGATTCAATTTTCCGGCCTTGAGGCTTTGTATCCGCAAAAACTAATTAACAAACTAACAGAAGAATTATTAATTAACAAAAGACAAATAATAATTAACGGCGAAAAATTTTCAATTCTCAATTCTAAATTCTTAATTCTTTATCTTGCCTCGCATCTTTTTCACCACAACTTCCGCGGCGTTTTTCGTTATCAGTTTTTAGATAAAGTTATTAGAAATAGTCGACTGTCAACAAACGACTGGAATAAAATTACTCAAACAATTAATAATTATCAATTAACAAACTTCGTCTACCCTGTGTTTTATTTACTTAAAAAGTATTATCAAACACCTGTTCTAAATGATTTTCTTAAATCTATTCTATCATCTAGGATCTATCATCTAAAATCTATCTTCGACGACGAACCCCGTTTTACCGCCGGCATTAACCGTTTTAAAAATATTTTTTTCTTATCTCCTCGCCCCTTATGGAGAAAGCTGTTCATATTTTTTAACCCAGCTGTAGTTTGGTCAATTTTGTGGGTAGTTATTGAGAGATTAAAACGATCTTTTGTAAGAATCCATTCTTCTTGACAATCTGAGTTCTTTTAACTATACTTAAAACTAATTAGATATTTTACTAATCTTTTAACTATGATTAAAAAATACATACCAAGGAATCATTATCTTAATTCAATTAAACCTTATATCAATACCAATATTATTAAGGTGATCGTCGGACAACGCCGCGTCGGAAAAAGCTATTTTCTTTATCAAGTGATGGATGAGATAAAAAAAATAGATAAAGGCGCCAATATAATCTATATCAATAAAGAACTATACGAATTTGACCAGATAAAAAATTATCACGATCTGAAAATTTATATAGAAAAAAAATCAGTTAAAAAATCTGGAAAAAACTATATTTTTATCGACGAAATACAAGAGATTGAACAATTTGAAAAAACCTTGAGAGACTTGAATACGCAAGGAAATAATGACGTTTATTGTACCGGCAGTAATTCCAATCTATTATCTTCTGATTTAGCTAATTCATTGGGCGGTCGATTCATTGAAATCCCAATTTATAGTCTATCTTTTGGAGAATTCTTACAGTTTCACCGTCTTGAGAAAAACAAAGAATCGTTTTTTTCCTATATCAAGTACGGTGGACTCCCGTACCTTGTTAATCTGAAGCTTGAAGACGAACCAGTCTACGGATATCTTAAAACAATCTTTAATACAATTATTTTAAAAGATGTTGTTGCTCGATTTAATGTCCGCAATGTTCACCTTTTGGAACGGTTGGTAGAGTATTTAGCTGACAGTGTTGGTTCTTTAATTTCCGCTAAAAGAATTAGTGATTTTTTAAAGTCGCAAAACTTGGATATTTCCCCAAACAGCATTTTGAACTATTTAAATTATCTAACCAGTAGTTTTTTTATTCATAAAGTCAAACGCCAGGATATAGTCGGACGAAAAATATTTGAAATTAACGAAAAATATTATTTTGAAGATCTGGGACTTCGCCACAGTCTAATTGGTTACAGACAGATTGATATTAATAAAATTATGGAGAACTTAGTTTTTTCCCGGTTAAAATATTTAGGATATAAAGTGACCGTTGGCCAAATTGGAGAAAATGAAATCGATTTTGTGGCCGAAAAAGATAATAATAAAGTTTATTTCCAAGTAGCTTATCTATTAACTTCAAAAAAAGTTATTGAACGGGAGTTCAGCAATCTTTTAAAAATTAAAGACAACTATCCAAAATATATGATTTCCATGGATGAATATGTTAAAGGAAATTTTAGAGGAGTAAAACACCTAAATTTGATTGATTTTTTGTTTTCCTTTTCTTTATGAAGAAGAAATTATCTTCTTATTTTTCAGGTCGGCAATCAGTTCATTAAAATCTTTTTCCACTCTCTCTTTTTTAATCAAATATTTTTTAGTAATCTTCTCAATAATTTCTTTTTCTTCCAAGTTTTTTTTTAATAGTCGGAATATTTTCGAGGCTGTTTCGTTGAAGGTATAAAGCACCGATTCTTCGCCGTCAAAAATTACCATTTTATCGTCTAATTTCTGGACAATAAAGCCTTTATTAATTTTGTATTTCATTTCAAATATATTTATTTGCCAATTTAATTACTTCTTTACGGAAAAATTCCTTGACTTCTTCCCAATCGATTTTTTCAATCATCTCTGGCATTTCCGATCCGTCCGCATCCTCAAAATATTGCAAAGCTTTAAGCAAGGTCACTTTATTGACTTCAAAATTATGATATTTTTTATCATAAAACTCAAACATTTTTTCGATTGGAAAACATTTTTTGGCTAAACAGTAAAGGTCAATGTAATCTTTTTTCGTTCCCCTATCAGTAATTGCTACTAATTTCATCGCCGCAATATCCTCAAAGTTTGCTAAATTAATTCCCTGATAGTCTTTGGTCTTTGCAATTAACTTATATGGATAATAAAACAGACTGAATTTTGCTTCGTTAAATTTTCCTACCATAGTTTTCGGCGCTTCATGTTCCCCGGTATATTTACCAATTTTATTTAATATATTTTTAACATCTATTAATTCAAAAGTCTTATCAGTAAAAAAATCAAAATCCATTGAACGTCGATGACCTAGTTGGAGAGCTAATGAAGAACCACCTGCGAGATATGTTGATCTAAAAAAATCTTGCTTTCCTAATAAGGCCAAAGCGTTTTGCGCGTTGTCCGGTAAGGTTCTTGGAAACATTTTATTTCCTCCTTTGGAATTTTATAAATAAGCGCCCAAAATGAAGCGCTTTGTAAAGAAAAATCTTTATATTTACGCAGTGTTTCTCCAATCATTTGTTCGCCAAAATTATTTTTTACCCATCGAGCAGCCTCAATATTTCCTTTATCAAGAAGCCTGCTGACAACAAAATAAGGATACTTTTCCGGATCCAATTTTTTTACATTTACATCCCAAAAATATCGGTGAAGAGATTTAGGTATTTTCATGTCTTTATTATACTCTTTAAGGTCAGTTTAACCAACAACCATATTGTTTTTATGGTAATTACAAAATCATACACAAAACTTTTGTTTTTAACATACTCTAAATCAAGCTTCATCCATTTATCAAAATCCGAATGATCCGTCCCTTTGATCACCCAAAGAGATGATAGTCCGGGTAAAACTGAAAAACGGCCTTCGTATCTTTTTGGTACTTCATTAGCTTCCTCTACCGGCAGAGGCCGCGGCCCAACAAAAGCCATTTCTCCCTTGACAATGTTTCCCAGCTGAGGAAGCTCATCCAAACCTCTATGGGCTAAAAACCGGCCAAATTTTGTATGTCTTGGATCGTTGTGGATTTTAAAAACCGGGCCATCAGCTTCATTTTGATTTTGGATTTTATTTGACTTTAGATTTTCCGCACCAACCACCATCGTGCGGATTTTGTAGATAAAAAACGGCTTTTTATCTTTACCCATTCTTTTTTGCTTAAAAATAAACGGGCCCTTAGAGGTTAATTTAACCAAAAAAAACAAAATCAAAAACAGGGGCGAAAATAAAATTAGTAAAATTAAAGCGATCAATTGTTCCATAAAATAATAGGATAAATTATAGTATAATTCCTCTATGAAACTACCTAAATTTGTTAAGAAGCTTTGGAAATTTGCCATTGATAACTACTTCATCTCAATTTTTCTGGCCGCCATTGCCTTTGTTGCCGTAGTTTCCGTCTCTAAACTTTTCTTCACCAAACCGACCTATGTCTATGCCAAAGTCAAGGTCAGCCAGGGCTTGTGGTGGGCGGCAACTCAAAAACCAAGTATTTGGTTTTTAAAAGCGATCAAAAAAGGAGACGCGGAAACCGATCTCGTGGGAAAACCGGTGGCCGAGATTTTATCGGTCCGTTACTACCCATGGTACGGATCGGATCAGTTCGACGTTTATCTGACGTTGAAATTAAAGGTAAGCAAAAACAAGAAAACCGGCAAGTATAACTTCAAAAGGTCAACGATTGGAGTCGCCTCTCCGATTGATCTCGAGTTTCCCTCGGTGCAATTCAGCGGCACCATCATTGATATAAATGATCGACCGTTTAAGGATGTGTATATTGAAAAAACTATTTACCTGGTAAAAAAATGGGCCTTCCCTTGGGAAGGCGAAGTAAACAATGTCGGAGAGACATATTTTGACGGTGAAGAACTCGTCTTTACCATACTTGATAAACAAGTTACTGAAGCACAAGATGTATATAATACCTCTGGGATATATTATTCTGTAGAAAGCGAGAGGAAAAAACACATTACGATAAAAGCAAAAATTAAAGCACGGGTGGTAAATAATCAATTGTTTTTTGGCCCTGAACAGAAAATCACTCTTGGGAAAACCTTAAATATTTCCACCAATAACTTTACCTTCAACGACTATACAGTATCAAAGGTGGAATAACTGTATATATCACTCTTTTTTTCCCTTTCTAATAATCTATTCTCCTTATTTTGTAGGTTATAAACTATTGATTTAATATTCAAGCAGATTAATAATTTACATACTATTTATTTCTTGCTATAATTTATTTTATTTTCGCAATTAAAATTTATCCAAAATCTTATGAATAATTTTGATTTTTTAAAGGCTCGTAATAATTTTCAACTAATGGGGGTTCTGTTTGCCATCGTTTTTCTTTTAATGTATATCGCCTTCTGGAAAAAAGAACCAAGTAAAAAATAATTTCTCAGTTTCTTTTTTCATTTCCCTATTTATTCCTCAACTTTCATAGAACCACAAGCCATTGACTTTTTGAAAAAATATCTTATAATAAATATTATAACTTTTGGAATCTATGGCTGGAATAGATGGTGGGATACCAGGAAAAGGAGAACTTTCACGAAGAGATTTCTTAAGGCTATCAGGCGCAGTAGTAGCCCTTAGTTGGGTTTTGGTCGGCTGCGCTCCCGAACCGACTCAAATACCTAGTGTTACCGAAACTTCTACTCCTCCACCCGGAACTCTTGTTTCTCCAACCGAAACCCCTATTATTAAACCAACCTCACCACCCCCTACACCCTCTGTTGAGCTCATTCCTCCACCCACTCCGACAGTTGAAGGACCAACCATCCCGGGAGAAACTTTAAATATTGGAGGCGCCGATTTAGAGCTAAAGACAACTTCAGGAAAAGAAATAGCGACACAGATTGGAGCTGAAGAAAAAGGCTGGAAGATCGTCACCGATGAAAATGGAAAATCCAGTTTCTTTGTTGGTTATACCGGGGAGAAAGGAAAAGAGATTCAAATGGTATCTTTGGCTCAAGCCCCGGAGGGATATAAATGGGATGATAAAAACATGGTTTGGAAGCACGGCAGTCAAGTTTTTGTACCTGATATTCTTCTTCCCGGAGGCTGGGATACTGATAAGAAGATGGCTGGCCCGGCTCATGAGGTGGATAAAGTTTTTCTTTTTAAAGACAACGGTAACTATCGGATAGGTATTATCTACTCGAAAGAAAAAATGCCTGAAATTCCTGATAAAAGTAAACTGGAAATTCTTCCAGACGGCTCGGGTCTTTATGTTTCTGACCCTAAAACCATCACTTTGGATAATGGTCAACAAATTATTCGAGATCCCGATGAGAATTTAAGATTAGTTAACCCCGACGGTAGTTATCTTCTAAAAAGAACTTCTTGGGGAAATGTCCAATCGGAGGAACAGCTCTATCAAGCCGTCGCCTTTGCTGGACTGGTTGAGGCAATACCCGAAGCCCCCTATCCGGGAGAAAAATTGACTCAAGAAGCCATTACTCCCTTTGCCAAGGATTTTGGAGTCAAGCCGAAAGAGGTCGGAAACTTAACACCTCAATTGCTAACCGGCGTTGACGGAAAACAGTTCGTCGTTCTGACAACGGGCGACCTTTCTGCAACTACCACCTTCGACGAATCCGCCACTCCCCTTCTTATGGCAGAACAGGGA
>CAYWJV010000036.1:0-9181 GCA_964458735.1 uncultured Gammaproteobacteria bacterium
GCGAAGTGAATTATTGTTTCGATTTTATAATTACGAATTAACGAATTAACGAATTGAGCATCACAAATATCTCCGTGGGAAAAAATATAATCAGGGTTTTTCTCAATTGATTTTAGGTTTTCTAAATTTCCAGCATAGGTGAGTTTATCTAGATTGACAATTTTATCTTGGGGATATTTTTTCAGCCAGTAAAGAATAAAGTTGCTTCCTATAAATCCGGCTCCGCCAGTAACAAGTAATTTCATAATGATAATTTTATCATTAATTAGTTTTTTTTAAACGATGTTTGTTTATTAAATTCTCCAGAATCAACCAACGTTGTTTTTTTATTTTATGAGGAACGTCATCCTTAAAGACTTTTGTGGCGGCGGTGCCGAAACGGGAGGAGTACATGGAGATATAAGCTTTTTCAAAACCCACCAGTTTAACTAGTTTGACTGTATTTTTGAATTGTTGATCAGTCTCCCCACAAAATCCAACAATAATGTCTGTTGAAAATTTTATCTTTGATATTCTATATTTGATTTTTGATATCAACAGAAGATATTCTTTTGCTGTGTACCAACGATTCATTCTTTTTAAGACATTATTATCACCTGATTGAACAGGTAAATGGATAGTTCGGGTTATGTTTTTGTTTCTGGCGATGACGTCTATTAGTTCATCGGAAAAGTCCCAGGGATTAGAGGAGATAAAATCAACTTTTTCAAAACCAATTTTAGCTACTTCTTCGAGCAAGTGGGGAAATAAGGTTGGAATTCTATAACGACCTAAGTGCTTAACGTAAACTGGTTTTAGTGCTACTAATTTTTGTCGCTCGTGACGCTTCTCTTCTGCGAGGCTCTGCAGAATATCTCCGCAATCCGCTTCTCGAAGAGCCTCTTCACTCGCGACACCTGCCTTATTTTTAATTAAATCAGCCCCGTATGAATTAACATTCTGTCCCAAAAGAATAATGTTTTTATAGTCTTTATCTTTAAGTTCCTGACATTCATTGATGATATCTTCAAATGGCCGACTAATTTCCCGGCCTCGGGTAAAAGGAACAACACAAAATGTGCAAAAATTATTACAACCATTTGAGATAGGCACCCAAGCATTTAACCGATCAGTTCTTAAGGGGGCAAAATCAAAACCAACTTCCTCAATCGGCATAAACTCGTCAACACCGGGTAGTTTTTCTCTAATTTTTTTTAAGTATAGACCGGTTTTATCACGAAAAGCCATCCCAACCATACAGCCAGTTACAATAATCTTAAATTTTCGTTCGTTTTTTTGTTTATTAAGATTATTTACCAAACCATAAACACGGTTTTCCGCCGATTCCCGAATCATGCAAGTATTGATAACAATATAATCGGCCTGTTGATAATTTTTAGCTATCGTCATACCACGGGATTTAAAATCGTGGGCAATCCGTTCCGAATCAGCTTTATTTTGCTGACAGCCAAAGGTTTTGATAAAGAATTTCATATTTTCCGCTTCTTCATCTCCTCAATAATATATATGAAGACTAAAAGTAATATGGCAATTGTAATAAAAGCAATTAATTTTTCAATGCCTTTTAGAAATAAACTAGCGATTCCTAATATTAAAGAAATCAACCAATAAAACCAGGCAATTCGCCTTTTTCCCCAACCGATTTCTATCAATCGGTGATGAAAATGACCCCAGTCAGCCCGGAAAGGTGACTTTCTTTTCTTTAAACGTCGAATCATGGTATAGATGGCATCAATCATTGGAATAGATAAAATAAGAATGGCCGTGCCGACTTTTCCGAAAGACAATATTGATAGGATTCCCAATAAAAAACCAGCCAAAGCTCCACCTCCATAGCCAGGCATGATCTTTTGAGGATAATAATTAAACGGAAGAAATCCCAAGTATGCTCCGGCAACAATAAAACTAAGAGTAGTGACAGATTGAACAGAAATATCATGACTGATAAATCTTTGTGACAACAGTCCTAAAAATATGGCGGTAATCGCAACAAATCCCGGTAATTGTCCATCAACGCCTTTACTCCAGTTAATCATGTTGGTTGTCCAGGTAAGCCAGATGATAGCTAATAGATCTGCGATTACCCAAATGCTACGAAACCCAAAAAAATTAACGGGAATCTGCCAAAAGTCAAGTCTAATCACTCCGCCTAATGGATTGGAAATGTAAGGAATACCCAAACCAAATGCTATTACTAAAGCAGAAATAAATATATTAGCAGCAAACCTAAAGTATGGAGAAAGATCATAAACGTCATCAAAAAGACCAAGAATGATTAATAGAAAACTGGCGATTAATATTCCGCCAATAATTTTATTGATTGACAAAAAAATCAGTGAGGTAAAAAAGATTGATAAATAAATAGGTAAGCCACCAGCACGGGGAATAATCCCTAAATGAGTATGAGCGGGATGTTGTCTGACTTTGGCATCGGTAACCAGATGAAACTTTTTTGCAAGAACAATAGTCGGAATTGTCAAAAGATAGGAAATTAAGGCGGCCATTAAAAAAATAAGAAAATACATTTTAAGAAACTAAAAAAATAATTTTAATAAAGATTAAAGTAAAACCGAAGATAAGAAAGATATTCAGATAATAAAAGATTTTTTTTATGAATTCATTGTCAGAGTAAATTTTTTTAATAATATAATTATTGATGAAAAACAACAAATTTAGAAAAATTGGCAAAAGAAAAATTAACCAAGTATCAACCAGTTGGTCTTCTCCCCAAAGCCGGGAATAGAAAAGAGGAAGCTGAGGAGGTAGTCGATTAAATCTTAATAAGAAAGTGATAATCATTAAGGCATCAGCTCCTAATAGTAATTTAATCATAAATTAAACAGTTAAACGGTTAAAACTTAAACGGTTAAAAAAACTATTAAAACTTAAAACATTAAACATATGTTTTGTTTAGCAGTTTAACATTTAACAGTTTATTTAGGTTTTAACAGTTTAATACTTAACTGTTTATGAACATATTATACTTCAGCACCAAATTCTTTGCCCTTGAAATTAAAAAAACATTAGTTTATGATGTTACGTAAAATGAAGGGAAGACATTTATGAAGGACACAAAAATTTACAATTTGGTTAAAAAGGAAGAAAAAAGACAGAGAGAGGGAATTGAATTAATTCCTTCAGAAAATTATGCATCGAGTGAAGTTAGAAAGGTTTTGTCTTCATATTTTGTTAATAAATACTCTGAAGGTTATCCCAGAAAAAGATATTATGGTGGTAATGAAAACGTTGACGATTTAGAGATATTAGCTCAAGAAAGAGCAAAAAAGCTTTTTGGCGTCCCGTTTATCAATGTCCAGCCTTATTCAGGATCACCGGCAAATTTAGCGGTTTATTTGGCGACGTGCCAGCCGGGTGACACAGTGATGGGTCAGGCTTTGATTGCCGGTGGACATCTGACTCATGGACATACGGTCTCGGCGACCGGTATTTTTTATAAACCATTTCAATATTCGTTGAAGAAAAGCAATATTTATAAAAACGAAGATTTGTTTGACTATGTTGAAATAAGAAGATTGGCAAAAGAACATAAACCAAAGCTGATTTGGGTTGGTGCGACTGCTTATCCTCTCAAATTTAATTATGAAAAGTTTGCCGAGATCTCCGATGAAGTCGGCGCTTATTTGGCAGCTGATATTGCCCATGTAGCCGGTCTAATTGCCGGAAAAGCTCATCCCTCTCCAGTACCTTTCGTTCATATTGTGACTACAACCACTCATAAAACCCTAAGAGGCCCAAGAGGAGCAATGATTATGGTGACAAATAAAGGATTAAAAAAAGATCCGGAACTAGGCGATAAAATCAATAAAGCAGTTTTCCCCGGACTTCAAGGTGGTCCGCATGACAATCAGACAGCTGGTATTGCAGTAGCTTTATTTGAAGCCGCTCAGCCATCTTTTAAAAAATATGCGGCTCAGATTGTCAAGAACTCAAAAGCACTGTCAAAAACATTAATGGATGGCGGCCTGAGATTAGTTGGCGGTGGTAGCGAGAACCATTTATTGTTAGTTGATTTAGCAACAGTGCTCGGTCCCGGTGGTGGAATATTTGCCCAAAAAGCCTTGGATATGGTTGGCTTAACGTTGAATAAAAACACGGTTCCAAACGAACCGATGTCTCCATTTTGTCCATCTGGAGTGAGATTGGGGACGCCGGCCTCAACCAGTCGGGGAATGAAAGAAAAAGAAATGAAGTTCATCGGCGGCGTTATTCTTGAAGTGATAGAGCAATTGAAACTATATCGTTTACCAACTAAAAAGGAAGAGAGGAAAGATTATATTATAAAATTTGAAAAGGAAATGAGAGCCAATAAAAAAATGAAGGAAATTCATTCAAGGGTTAAAAAGCTGGCTCTCCGTTTCCCAATTCCCTAATTATTATATGAGCGATATACAAAAACCTTTGATTCCCCGAAGTACCAAGGTAATGCTTCCTCATGGAGGGTTGCCTGAAATAATTTCTTTATATATGATCAATCTTATCAAGGAGACTGGAGGGGAAGAGGGGCCTCTCGGAATACAGTTTGTCTCAAAGCCGGAACTGGAAAAAAAATATTACGGCATCAAATCAGAAGATCCGCTTATTGAAGATCATAATGAGGTAGCTCCAGGTGTCGTTTACAAATACAGAGGCAGATTGGATAAAAAAGAAAAAGTGGTAAGCTACGGTAGAGTTTTATGGACAATAACCCGTTTTTGCGCTACATACTGCAGATTCTGTACTCGCGGACGAGAAGTAGGCATACCCCCATTCGTAAAAGCTCATACTAAAGCGGCCATCGCCCAAAAACCATATTTAGATGATGAAGAAATCAAAAAAGTCATTGTTTTTTTGAAGAAGCATAAAGAAATCAACGAAGTGATTGTCTCGGGTGGAGATCCGATGACTTCGCCTCGTCCTTATCTAACAAAAGTCATAGAAGCTTTGGCGAAACTCCAGCAAGAAGGAGATCTGGACATTGTCCGTATCGGTACTCGTTTGCCGATTCATAATCCGCCATCCGTCCAACCTTGGCATTATGAACTTCTTTCTAAGATAAAAAATCTTTATTTAATGGTACATATAAATCACCCTCTTGAGCTGACAGATCAAGCTTTAACTGTCTTATATAACTTCAGGAAAATTTCCATGGCGACAGTTTTTAGTCAATCGGTACTATTAAAAGGTGTCAACGATTCTGTCGAAACTTTGCATGAACTTTTTGTTAAATTAGCCAAAAATGGAATTAGGCCCTATTACGTATTTCAAAACGATCCGGTTTTTTGGGCGCAACATTTTACCGTTCCAATAAAAAGAGCTATAAAAATATGGGGCCAATTACGGCCGAGACTTTCGGGTGTGGCGGCAACGGCCCGATTCGTCATTGATGTGCCATTCGGATACGGAAAAATTCCGATTCCCGAGGGCGAAGCCTGGAAGATTGACTATGGACATTATCAAGATTTCAAAAAGAAAAAGCATGCTCTTGATTTTTATACACCTTGATTTTAAAAACATTTGTTATATTATTAATTATGGCAAAAAAAGAAAAGACAGTTAAAAAAAATATCACCCCGAATTTAATAGTCAAGCCAAAGAAAAAAATGTACGTGTTTGGTTTAATTTTTCTTTTGGTGCTTGGCTTGATTTATTTTTTGGTAAGGTTTCTTCTGGTTGCTTCAGTTAATGGGCAGTTGGTTGACAGACTAACAATTATCAAAGATCTGGAAAAACAAGGAGGTAAAAAAGTGCTTGACACTGTTATCCTTAAAACTTTAATTAATCAAGAGGCAAAAAAAAGGAAGTTGACAGTTTCTCAAAAAGAACTTGATGCGGAACTGCAAAAAATTGAAACTAATGTAACTTCTCAGGGGACGACACTTAATGCTTTATTAGCTCAACAAGGGATGACTAAAAATGATTTGATAAGTGAGGTTAAATTACAACTTCTTATTACGAAAATGGTAGGTAGCAATGTAAGTGTCACTCAAAAAGAAATAGATACTTATTTAGAAAGTCAAAAAAACCAAACTTCAACGGATTTAGGATCGACAACTTTAGGCTTAGATAGAGTCAAAGCAGAATCAGTGTTAAGACAACAAAAAATTCAAGTAAAAATTCAAGCTTTCATCGCCGATCTTAAAGCCAAAGCAAAGATCAACTACTTTGTAAAGTATTAATTGGTTGAGCACACCGATCAAGGTCCTAACAGTCCTAATAATCAAAAGTGGTTTTTAAAGTATTTACTTCGACTTATTTAGTTTTTCAATAGTTTCATTTATTTTTGGTCCTGGATTGGGATCAAGTGACTCAACTATTCGATATGCCATAATTAATCCATCGATAAAACTTTCACCCTCTGCACCAAACGGCTCACCATTTGGACCTAACATTGCATGGGCCAATTTTTTATATATTTTTTCAATTAATTTTTTTTGAATTTCTTCCTTTTCCATAATAAATATAAAAATATTATCTGAAGATAATTATATCACAGTAATTGTGAGATAATAAATTATTAAACCCAGTAGGTCACCGCAAGGTGGCCTTTTTGTGTTATAAAGGGGGTGAATTATTAATGAAAAAATTTACAATAGTTCTTAACTCAGGAAAATCTACAACTTTAAAGGCGATTGATGATAAAGATCTCTTTAGAAAAATAAGAATGGAACGTTATGGAAGAATAACTCGTAGGTTTAATGAGATTATAACGGAACAAAATATAAAAGAGATTATTGAAGAAAATTAGAACACATGATTTTTTTCTTATAAATAATAATGGTTTTTTGAAGGGATTTGACCGTTTCTTTCTATCGCTTACTATGGCGGTCGGACTATGTTTCTTATGTACAGTCGTGTTGAACATCTCGGTTTAGTCCCGAAACATCCTTATAGCGTTGTATCATTTCCAGGCTAAATGATACAAATGAGACACTATAAAAAAGAGAGTTTTAATTTTTAGTTAATCTAGTTTGATATGTTTAAGACTTTGAAGATTTATTTTTATTTATAGAATCAATCGCTTTTTTAAAATCTTTTCCGACATTTTCTACGAGTTGTTTTATCGAATCGTCTAAACGCAACACATAACCATCATTTTTCTCAACCCAAAACTTATGATCCTCCTCAAAACTAAAAAACACAAGCTCGGAGCCTTTCCAAAGAGTCAATAGCATATAGTTTAGTAGTGACAAATTAAACAATACTCTATGAGAAAGATCTTCTGTATAACCTCCTCCAATAATTAGTGACTTTGATTGACTATTATAATTATTGCCTGTAGTTCTTTTTGAAGGATGAGAAGTTTCACTTAATAAACCGTAGATTTGACCGAGTTCTGGTATTACTGTTTTAGCAGTACCTATACAATCCTTTCCACTCAGATTCCTGTGCTTGTACTTGATGTATGAGCTTTCATCTACATGAAAGCTCATTGCTAGAGAAAAACTCTCAATAGCAACTCTCATCAGAAATTGCGGTTCAAGAGGATAACCTTGCCTAATTAATTGAAGTGCAGCAAGCATACTATTGCATGCTTGCCAAATTAATATCTGTGAGTCAAAAAGCTTATCTGTTACTTCGTCTTGTTTAGGGTGATCTGCAATAAACTTCAATAACACATAGATGCTCGTAAGTGAGTAAACACTATTAACCATCTGCGTTCTAAACTTCTCATCAATTTCTTTTTCCGCATTCAGAGAATACATCTTTATTACATTTGTTACTGTGGTGCCTATCCTTTTGAAGATGTCTTTTTTATTGTCTGTCATAATTCAATTTGCTTTTCATTATCTATTACTAACCGTTATTTAGTAGTCTATCCGCGAGAATCCAGTCATGTGGAACCGTAACAAAATTGTCAGTTACAAATAATAACTCTAGTTGTAATAGTAACATAAAGTAGATAAAGATAGGGTATATGAAAAAATTTAAATGCCCTGTCTGTTTAAGTACATCAAATGTTGTTAGGCAAAGAAAACGAGTCAAAAGTATCGTTTATCTTTGTAAACTTTGTAAAAAATATTTTTCTGTCAATACTGTCTGGTTAGATAAAAAATCAATTCTCTACGATCATCTTGACGGTTTGTCTTTCCGAAGTTTAGCCAATAAATACAAAGTGTCCCACATGAAAATATGGAGAATCTGCTATGAAGAGTTGAAGAAGTTGCCTAATAATAATCAATTTACTTTTAATTACTGTAACAAATTTTCTGACGTTTTTGTCTTTGACGGAAAATACTTTAATGTAGCAGAATCTGGTCATAACTGGGTACTACTTTGGGGAGTTGATTACTTTAAATATGATATTCCGGTTTTTACAATTGCGCCATCCGAGAATTATCAATCATGGAGTAAGTTCTTTTTTCACTTTAGACTGTTAAATCATCATCCGGGACTTTTAGTCTGCGATGATAATATTAATTTAAAAATGGCAGCAAGAAAGCATTTTCCAGCGGTTAAAATTCAAACTTGTTACAATCACTTTAAAGAAAATATTAGGAGAGATTTACACGTGAGATCAGATAATTACTACAAACCATTCATGAAAAAAATTGAATCAATTCTTGATTCTTCAAACAAATTATCTGATGAAAATTTTAATAAATGGTTATGGGTACTTTTTAGAGATTTTAGTAACGACTCTCTGTGTAAACAGACACTAATTAATATTGAGAAATATAAGGCAGAGCTACTGGCTTATCGAGGTATTCCTCAAGCTCCATTAACTAATAATATTATTGAGGGATTAAACGGACACCTTGAAGGAAGACTGCAAAAGTTAAGGTCATTTCAAACTATTGAACATGCTCGTCTTTGGTTTAACGGATATGTTCTCAAAAGAAGATTCACTAAATTTACAGATTCTCGCGGTAAGTTCCGCTATTTGAGAGGTAAGACAGGGGTACAGATGACAAAAAAAGAGCGGGTTAATCTACCGCTCTATTTCTAACTGAAACCAACCGTTTTTGTTACGCTTCTCTGTTGCCCAGCCTCGATTTGAACGAGGATAAATAGATTCAGAGTCTATTGTCCTACCGATTAGACGACCGGGCATAAATAATCTATTTATATTTTAACAAAAAAAAGCGTTAAAAACTTTGATTCCACTATAGTAGCTGCATCTATAGAAGGCTTAAGTGTCAAAATGTGTGTCTGAATTAACTACTTTAAATTGATATAATGC
>CAYWJV010000037.1:0-8658 GCA_964458735.1 uncultured Gammaproteobacteria bacterium
CGAGCTAACCTTTGCGAAATTCGGTTCTAACTTTTTCGTAAATCCCGACTAATATGAAACTCTATAACACATTAACTCGTCAACTGGAAACTTTTCAACCTTTAAATCCGCCTGTTGTTACTTTTTATTCTTGTGGCCCGACTGTCTACGACTTTACTCATATTGGTCACATGAGAACCTATGTCAACAACGATATTCTTAAACGAACCCTTACTTATTTAGGATATAAAGTCAAACATGTGATGAATGTCACCGATGTTGGCCATCTGTCAGGCGATGATGACAGTGGAGAAGACAAAATGGAAAAAGGGGCCAAAAAATTCAATAAAACCGTCTGGGAAGTGGCTGAATTTTATACCCAATTCTTCCTAAAAACCCTAACTGCCTTAAATATTCTTAGTCCAAACATCCTCTGCAAAGCCACTGAACATATTGAAGACATGCTCCAATTAATCAATAGATTGAAACAGAAAGGTTTTGCTTATGAAACGTCTGAGGCGGTTTATTTTGATGTAATAAAGTTTAAAAATTATGGAAAATTATCCGGGCAAAAAATGGATGAAAAAATTCAAGCTGTTAGAAAAGATGTTAACGTTAATGCACAAAAAAAATACCCGGCTGACTTTGCCTTATGGTTTAAGAGGGTTGGCAGATTTGCTGATCACACAATGCATTGGAGTTCTCCATGGGGTGAAGGATTTCCGGGCTGGCATATTGAGTGTTCAGCAATGAGTATGAAGTATTTAGGTGAAACGATTGACATTCATTCCGGTGGGATTGATCATATTCCTGTTCATCACGAAAATGAAATTGCCCAATCTGAAGCGGCAACCGGGAAGCCTTTTGTTAAATATTGGTTTCATAATAATTTTCTTACGGTTGACAGCCAAAAAATGAGTAAATCTTTAGGAAACTTTTACACGACTGAGGATTTAGAAAAAAATAAAATTGACCCGATTTCTTTAAGACTTTTATTTTTGCAATCTCATTATCGTCAACCTCTTAACTTTACTTGGCAATCAGCCCGCGCCAGTCAAGAAGCTTTCAGTAGATTAAAGGAAATTGTTTTAGAATTAAAAAGCTCTAACCCGTTAACCCGTGAACCCGTTAACCTCTCAACAAAAGCAACGGTTTTTCAACAACAATTTAAAATTACATTAGAGAACGACCTTCAAGCACCCCAAGCCGTAGCCGTAATGTGGGGCATGCTCAAATCAGATATTGATAATAACGAAAAATATTATTTACTTATGGATTTTGATAAAGTCTTTGGTTTAAATCTTGGTAAAACAATCGAAGAAGAAGTTCCGGTGAATATTATTAAATTAGCAGAAACTAGACTCGAGGCAAGAAGATCAAAAGATTTTAATATGTCTGATAAGTTAAGAATTAAAATTGAAAAAGCTGGATATAAAATTGAAGATTTGGGAAATAGTTACAAAATAAAGAAACTTTAAAAACTTTATGAACTTTATAAACTTGATGAACTCGTTTTTTTGTATATTCGTATAACAGGGTGATCAAACACCGTCCAGGTTTCTTCGGAATTTTCATCATTTAACCCCGCAGAAAACTCTACCACCTTTTTAAATCCTAATTTACCGGAAAACAATTTATTATAATAATCATTTAATAAAGGATATTTATCCTTTGGATGATTTGCAAATAGCCTTCTTGATGGAATAAAAATATAATCAGCTTTTCTAAGATGGTTTTTTAACTCCAACTGCAACTCCGGACTTTCATCCAGATCATAAAAGTTGAAAGAGATTATTTGGTAATTTTTATTTGGATTTTGGATTTTGGATTTTGGATTTTCTATTGGTATATCAACAACGTTAGCTGTTTCAGACAAAATATAGGAATTATCAGGAATATTTTCGTAAATCCAATTAGATGCTTGAAAACGAACATCAGGATTTTGATAGACGCGTAAATAAACAATTCCTGGATATATCAGCAGCATTGTCATTCCCGCGAAGGCGGGAATCCAGAATTTTCGGTTTAGTCGAAGAATGATGCTTTGCATAAATAAAATTGCAAACACCGTTATTATTGGAAATATCGGCGTCATAAACCTCGTCCACTTGGCATAAAGAAAAGCGCTTGGAATCAGATAAACAAGAACGGCAAAACGAAGGAGATTGATCTTTCTATCTTTCCACCCCAACCCCCCTAAAAATCCCAACCCCCCCAATATTAATACCGGCCAACCTAAAACGTATGGAAAAACTTTCGTCAACTGAAACCAGACTGGAACTGTATTAAAAAACTGCCGCGTATAAAAAACTAGGGCTTTTCCAGTCGCCACGTCAGATTCATATTTAATCGAGCTGGAAAAATCGTGAAAATTTATCAGGTTGTGAGGAGAAAATAATACTATAAAAATTATTGTTAACGTTCCAAATTTAATTAGATTTTTATATCTATCCCACGATCGTAGACTAGATAATATAGCAATTAGTGGAACGGTAATAAATATTATTGAAGAAACTTTCGTAGCTACTGCCAACCCTGAAACTAAAGCCAGCCAGACAACCGCGTCGGTTGTACGGCTCTCCAACATTAGCATTGAAAGATAAACAATTAGGCTATAAAATAACATTAAAAGCGATTCAGTGGTGCCGAAGTGAGAAAATTGGATGAAGAAAGGGGAGAATATGACCAATAGATATGAGATAAAAGACTCGCCTTCGCTAAAGCTACGGCGGGTAAATAGGAGATAGGAGTTTTTCTTAATTATATTTTTTATAATTTTTATAATGATTATTGCATTAATAAGTGATGCCATTGCTGATATTATTCTCAAGCTCATCACTGCTTCTTCAAAATTAATAATTATTTTTCCAAAATCCCTAAACCCTCTAACCGCCCAAACTAATAAATAGCCTAAATAAAGTGGAAATTGACCATAAGCAAAGAAGTTAGGATTAAAACAATCCGCCAGCTGGCGGATTGAAAATTCGCAACTTAACTGCTGGATTGCATTGGCCATGTTGTGTTCATCAGGATGCATGGGATAGGGGAGACCCCAACCAAGATTAATAAATCTTGAATAAACCAATAGACCAACTATTAATAACCAAATAACAACAATCAAAATAATTTTCCCGTTGATTTTTCCCATATTAGTTAGTATTATATTACAGATAAATATATGAAATATGAATTAACTTTCCTGACTAAGGAAGAAGCTGAACTAAGAAATATTATTGAATTAGTTAAGTCTTTTAAAGGTAAAGTCACTCTAGAGGAAAAATGGGGTGAAAAGACTTTATCCTATTCCATAAAGAAAAATCATACGGCTCTTTTTTATAATTTTCAGTTTGAAATAGATAAAAAAAACGTCTTAGAATTTAAAAACAAGCTTAATTTTAACGAAAAAATTTTAAGATATTTATTATTAGTCCGAGAGTAATCTTATGGCCAGCCGTTCGTTAAATCGAATTGTTTTAATTGGTAATCTTACCCGCGATCCGGAATTAAAATACACTCCGACCGGGAAGGCTGTCTGTACTTTTGGCATTGCCACCAATCGCAGCTGGACTACTAATGACGGTCAAACCAAAGAAGACGTTCAGTATCACCGAGTAGTGGCCTGGCAAAAACTGGCAGAACTTTGTGGAAAAATTCTAAATATAGGTAGAAAAGTATTTGTTGAGGGACGGATGACTTACCGAACTTTTACCGGCAAAGACGGCATTCAGAGAACCATTGCCGAAATTGTTCTTGACGACTTTATTGTCTTTGGAGACGGCCGAAAAATGGCGGAAACTGTTCAAACTACACCAACTAATCAAGTAGCAACCACAAAGACTGAAGAAAATAAAACTGAACCGACTAAAGACGAAACCGTTAATCCTGATGACATTCCGTTTTGAAACTTTATGAACTTTATGAACTTATGAAATGTTTTTTTTGTCAATACAAAACCAATCCGAGCTTTAAAGATGTTGATAATTTACAAAAATTTTTATCACCAAGAAAAAAAATTATGAACCGAGAGGATACCAGTGTCTGTGCCAAACATCAACGCATCCTAACTAAGGAATTAAAATATGCCCGCTATCTGGCTCTTATTCCTTACGTATCATATCAGGGTTTGCGTTGAACTTTTTTTCTTCTATAATGAATTATTATGCTTATTTCTATTCCTATCTCTGTTTTTGATCGTTGCTTACTCAAAGAAGGCCTACTAGTTGATTTTAATACTCCGTTTTTATTTGGAAAGAAAGTTGAAGAGGAAATTAATATTTCAGTTGCTAAAAACTTAGATGTTCCACCACAAAAAATTTTCCATTATTTAAAAAAATTTGTTGGAGAATCGATTGAAAAAAATGAGACAATTGCAATCAATAAAGGAATATTTACAACAAAAAAAATTGTTTCTAAATATTCCGGCTTAATTAAAGAAATCAATCATTCTGACGGCTCTATCACCATATTAAATAAGATTGAAGTCGAAAATACAATTAATTCTTTTTTTAAAGGTAAAGTCGATAAAATTAAAAAAAACGAGGTATCTATTGAAGTTGATAAGGGAGAACAACTTCCGGCAAAGAATGTTAGTCATAATTTTGGCGGCAAAACATTTTACTCAGATAATAATTCTGATTTTTTATCGGAAAATATTTTTAATAGTATTATTGTTTGTGAAAACATAACTTCTTATCTTAAAGCTAAGGCTGAGGCGCTTGGATGTCAAGGCTTTTTGAGCCTATCTAAACTAACTGAAGACTCTGGAATGCCCTATGCTCAATTTAAAAATATTGATGATTACAAAAAAATTATTAAGTTAAAATTTCCCTATTGCACTATAGTTAATACATCTAGTATCATTTATTTTTACCAATGAAAAAAAATAATAATCAACTGACCAATCTTCTCTTAATCATATCTTTTATTGTTCTCGTGTTTGGTAGCGGCTATAAATTAGGAGAGTATAAAAACCGATTAAACTTTCTTCAACCAACTAACTTCAGTCAATCTGCCGGTGGGCGGACAAACATTAATTTTGATCTTTTCTGGGATACTTGGAGCAAATTACAGGAAAGATATGTTGATCAAAAAAAGATTGATCCGAAAAAAATGTATTACGGAGCGATTAAGGGTATGGTGGCATCGATCGAAGATCCTTATACTTTTTTCCTCACTCCCGAAGAAAATAAACAAACTAAAGATGACCTGGGAGGTAAATTTGAAGGCATTGGCGCTCAACTGGGTCTAAAAGATAATCGAATAGTTATAATTGCTCCATTAAAAAAATCTCCGGCAGAGATGGCCGGTGTCAGAGCCGGGGACATTATTAATAAAGTCGATGATGTTTCTACCAAAAGCTGGACACTGACTCAAGCGGTCTCAAAAATTCGCGGACCAAAAAATACTAAAGTGAAGTTAACATTGGAAAGAAATAATAAAGAAATTGTGGTGACAATCGTTCGACAACAGATCATTATTGCTTCGGTGGAACTTTCATATGATAAAAATATTGCTCTCCTGAAAATCAATCAATTTGGAGATAATACTAACGACGAATGGAATAAGGCGGTTGATGAAATTAAAAGCCAATGGTTAAATAAACAAATTAAGGGTTTAGTATTAGATTTACGAGATAATCCCGGTGGTTATTTAGAAGGTTCTGTTTATCTCGCTTCCGAGTTTCTGCCTTTAGGAAAATTGGTTGTCAAACAAGAGGCAACTCTATATGGAGATAAAGAATACCGAGTTTCAAAAATTGGTAAACTACAAGATATTCCTTTAACCGTATTAATAAATAAAGGCTCGGCATCAGCTTCAGAAATCTTAGCCGGAGCCCTTCGCGATCATAATAGAGCTCAACTGATTGGAGAAAAGAGTTTTGGAAAAGGTTCGGTTCAAGAAGCCTTGGATCTTAAAGAAGGCGCCGGATTACATGTGACCGTCGCTAAATGGATATTACCTAACGGTGATTGGATTAACAGTCGCGGAATTGAGCCAAAAATTAAAATTGTCAATGAAATTAAAGAAGGTAATACGATTACTAAAGAAGCTGATAAACAACTTGAAAAAGCAATAGAGATTTTATTAAAATAATTTCTATTAATAGTGAGCTTGTCGAACTATGAAAAAACTTTTATTTCTTATTCTAGGATTGATTGTTTTAATTATTGTTGCTAAAAAATCTAATCTTCTTTCGAACCTTCCGAGTACTCTCAAAACCCCTAATCAAACAATTGAAAAACAAACCGTTGTTTATGAGGAATCGGTGATTACCAAGATCGTCGAAGAAACCCTGCCTTCGGTTGTTACAGTTGGTATTAACAAGGTTATTTCCACTAATGACACTTTTGAAATAAATCCTTTTAATACCTTTATGCCCTTTAATCGGATTCCGGGAACTCAAAAAAAAGTTGAGCAAAATATTGGCAGCGGTTTTATTACTTCCGCTGACGGTCTAATAATTACTAATAAACATGTCGTTTCCGATACTGAAGCCACTTATCAAGTCTTGACTAATGATAAGAAAAGATATCAGGTGGAAAAAATTTACCGTGATCCTTTAAATGATTTGGCGATTCTAAAAATAAATGCCGGCAATTTAAAACCTCTCAAACTCGGTAATTCTTCGAAATTAAAATTAGGCCAATTAACAATTGCTATTGGAACGCCACTGGGCGAATTTACCAATACGGTGACTTCAGGAATTATTTCCGGATTAGGCAGGGGGATTACGGCCGGTTCCCCTTTTGAAGGTTATGTCGAGAAATTAGACAATGTCATTCAAACTGACGCGGCTATCAGTCCAGGAAATTCCGGCGGACCACTCCTTGATTCTAAAGGTGAGGTAATCGGTGTTAATGCCGCAATTGCTCAAGAAGGTCAAAATATCGGTTTTGCCATACCTGTTAATGTCGTTTCCGATTTAATTAATAATTTTCAAAAAAACGGCGGTCGCTTTGAACGCCCATATATTGGTATTCGCTATAAATTGATTGACAAGCGAACCGCCATTCTTAATGAACTGGTTGAAGGCGCCTACATCGTTCAAGTTGTTCAAGGATCGCCAGCCGAGAAATCCGGGATTCAGGAAGAAGATATCATTATTGAATTCGATGGTAAAAAAATCGACGGCAGTGATGAACAAGCTTTTGCTAAATTCATTGCCGGAAAAAAACCCGGTGAAAGAGTTAGTCTTAGAATCTGGAGAAATAAAGAAGTTAAGGATATTTTGGTCACCCTCGAATCAGCTAAATGAATTTTATTAATTTTTTATTTCTAATTTAACTATCCCTGCTTTTGGAATATAATTATTTTTTTCAAAAATTTTTAAACTTCCATCAATAATTATTCCTTTTTTTCTTAATACATAAATCATAATCGGATCTCCGTGAGAAACAAAAATAATGTTTTTATCTTTATGTTTCTTTAAAACTTTTTTAACTAATTTATCTACCCGCAAAAAAATTTTATCTATTGATTCGCCTTTGTTTTTAATATGAAAATCGTCTAAAAATGGATAGGTCTTTTTCTTGTTAAATTCTTCGTAGCTAAGATGTTTATTTTGTAATGGAGTACGAACTTCTGATATTAGAGAAGAAATAATAATTTTTTTGTTTAATTTTTTAGCGAGAATTTTTGCCGATTGTTTGGCTCGAAGAACTGGACTGGAATAAATTATTTCAATATTCTTATTCTTAAAATATTCGGCGTCTTTATTAATATCTCCCTTACCTTTATCTGAAAGAGGGAAGTGTGGGAGTCGCCAGGGAACGATATTATCTGGGTTTTTATATTCTCCGTGTCTAACAAAATAAATCGTTGTCATTTAAATATTTTATCAAACATAGATTATTCTGTGTTAACCATCTGTCTATCGGCTTCTATTGACTTTTCCAACAGCCTAAATACCTACTTTTGTAGGTTATAAGCGACTGACAAATAAAATACTACTCTGTAATATTACGAAGTAGTATGATAAGAATTTCGTATCTTAAAATAAAAGAGGAGGATTATGAAAAAATATTCTTAATCTTTTATAAAATACTTGGTGAGACTGAAGACAAAGATGAATTTAGCAAAATTCTTTTCGACCTCTTAACTCCAGCTGAACGGATTATGCTTATAAAAAGAATTGCAGTTATTTATCTTCTTCTAAAGGATATTGATTATTTAACTATTTGTGAGGTTTTGAAAGTATCAAATGGAACCGTTAGCAAATATCGACTTTTAATGGAAGATAGCAAAGGTATTGTTCCGGTTATAAAAAAGATGGTCAAAAGTGAAAAAGTATGGTTATTTTTTGAAGAAATTTTTAGCCAAATTTTTTATCCTGGACGAATTGGGATAAACTGGAGTGCGGCGTGGGAAATGAGAAACGCTTTGGAACGCAAAAAGAATAGAGGGCTTTAATGTTTTATTACTACTCCCTAATATTACGGAGTAGTAATTGTAAACGTAAGTTTTTTGTAAAAAGATATTATAACACAATTATGAAAATCATTTTTTTAACAAATTCTCATCATTACCTGCTTTTTGGCGGGAGATAATTTTGTTGAAATAAAAATCAACTTACCCGCCTAATGGCGGGTTTATTTTTAGTTAATAATTAGATATAATATAATTTATGAACACTCAAAAAATTACACCACAAATTCTTAAAGGCTTTCGGGATTTTTTGCC